>JBAPOM010000194.1:0-5540 GCA_049279635.1 Candidatus Acidiferrales bacterium | reverse complement strand
CATCCACCATCTGTTGCGAGCCCGGGTGGTTGAATCGCACCCGCGCCAGGACCAGCCCGCGTTCGCGATCGACGATCGGAAAGCGCCGCGGGCTCACCGACTGGATATAGGTAAATATCTTCGTGCTGAGCTGCTCGCCGCAGCTCAAAGCGCCGAGCCGCGAAGACGCGGACCCTGGGCAGGTCTGCACGCCGTTCTCGATTCGCACGCAGTCCTTGTCGAACGGCACGATGTCGCCGTTGCCCTGCTCGATTCCGTCGAAATACTTGTTCACGATCGAAACCATTTCCTCGCGCGAGGGACGGTCCGCCTCCGGCAGCGTCTCCATGAAAATCGGCGGCGGTGTCGTCAGATTGTTCGTGTTCAGCAGTGAAGTCGTTTGCTTGCGCGCGACGAGCGTTTCGATCTCCGCAATCTGGCGCTTCATCACTCTCAGCCGCAGCCAGAGGATCGCCGGCGTGCCGCTCTCTTGCACCAACGCGTAAGCGCCGGCTTCGCCCGCTTCCGGCTCCGCGAAATCGAGCCGGTAAGTTCCCAGGCCCGTAACCGTCGCCCACAATCCGTCGCCCGGCTTCAGCTCGACGCCGTCCTCGGTGAATTTCACGTTCTTCGCGAGCGGCAATTTCGACGGATCGTGCGCCGCCAGCGCCTTCAGATACTGATCGACGAATCCGCCCAGGCACGCCCTGTCGCAATTATTTGCGGCGGCAGCGCGCGGTTCACTCGCGAATACTCGAACGCGATTCGGCGCGCTGATCGCGAAAGCACACAAGAAGACAAAGATCGCCGCGGCAATCCAAAGTTTCCGTCGCATTGTCCCCCCGCTTAGCGCTTAAAACTGCGGCTGGTCCGACATCGAGTCGTCCCAACTGCTCCACCCCGAGCCCATCCCGTACGGCGATTGGGTCAGCACCGCCTCGATCTGGTGGAGCTGCCCTCCGTAGACCTTGAAAATCTCCGCGATCTCCCACGTCCACGGAGTCGTCGGCCCGGCCGTCACTTTCTCGCCGGTGGGCGTCTCAAAGTTCCGCGTGTCGCCGGCCGAGTGGTCGAAGAATCCAAAAGCGAAAACAATCCCGCGCTCCTGATCGACGATCAGGTAACGGCGGTCGCGAATCCGCGTCACAAAGTGCAGCAGCCCCGACCGGAACTGGTCCTTGCACGACCACGCCGCCGAATACATCGTTTGGTGCAGCGCCGGATCGTATCTCGGTGAAGGCGCTGGCCGGGGCGCGCCCGAAGCTGTCGCGCCGCCCATCGGATTCGGGTTGTTGGTCGTCTGCATGCCGTTTTCCAGGCGGTTGCAGTCATCCGCAAAGAACGAGTAGTCGTGCTTCCCATCGTCCTGCTGCATGCCGGAAAAATACTTGTTCGCCGTCATAATCAAATCGATCCGCGACATCCGCTCGGCCGGAGGCACATCCTGGAGGAACGCTTCGCGTGGCTTCCCCATCGTCTCAAGATTCTTCACGCCGCCCGCCGCCATCGTTCCGCGAGCGATGATTGTTTCCACCTCGGAGATTTTCCGGTCGAAGATTCGCAGCCGCAGCGCGATAAGCACGGGATCGCCCGTGTCGCCGCGCCCCGCTTCGTACATCGTGCCGAGGAAACCGACCTCGCCGGTCTGCGGATCGTCAATATAGAACTTGTACGTGCCCCTCTTGACCGCGCTCCGCCAGAATCCATCGCCGAGCCTGAGATGCTGGCCGTTCTCCGTGAATTTCACGTATTGCGTGACGGGAAGCCGCGACGCGTCGTGCGCCACCACCGCGTCCAGATATTGATCCACGAATCCGTTCAGGCACTCTCGATCGCACATCGGCGGATTCACATCAGCTTGAGGAGCCTTCGACGATCCCTGGGTGATCGCTGGGTACAAAATCGCGGCGGCAAGGAGTGATATTCCAATCAGGCCAATTCCAGCAAATGTTCGTTTCATGATTCTCCCCCGGTCTGAGTCTTTGCGGGGCATGTATATCAGAAGCGATTTGCGCCCGCAACCTGCGGTTCGTTGTCTTGAGCTGGAATGTGGATCAGATCGTGCGGCTTCGCCGTCAGGCTCCGGACCAAATCATCTCGACCGGATATTTTTCAAACATTCGGTCTGCCGTCAGCAACACCATGTCTTCGGTCACCGCTTGGACGATCAGAATGCGATCGAACGGATCCTGATGATGCGCCGGCAGGTCGCCGACCGCGAGCGCGTGCAGATGCGAGATATCCAACGCGCGAATGCCCCAATTCAGCATCCATTTTGGGACGTACTTTGCGGGCGGCTCGGGTAGTTCCAGCTTCCCGAGTCCAAATTTTAGGCTGATTTCCCACGAACTGGCGGCGGATAAAAATAGTCCCTCGCGCTCATTCGAGAGGAGACTCCGTGCCCGCCGATTCAGCTTGCCGGGCGCAGCAAGCGCCCAAAGAAAAATGCTCGTGTCGAGCAGGTATTTCATCGCTTCCCGCGTTTCGAATTCTTCTCCCGGCCCTCGAATGCAGCCAGGATCGCCGCCGGCAACGGCGCGTCAAAATCGTCCGCAACCTTCAGATGCCCACTCTCAATCCCCAGTTCCCGATGCGCCTTTGCCTGCCGCACAGGAACCAAGCGCGCCACCGGAACGCCACGATTCGCGATCACGATTTCTTCGCCTGCCGTAACCCTTTGAAGGAGCCTCGAAAGCTGCGTCTTGGCTTCGTGAATATTGACCTCTTTTTTCATTCGGGCGCACCTCGTTTTGGTCTAGTCTAGTTTAATAGACTAAGTCCTGTCAACACTTGCGGCCTGAAATGGCCCGACTCGGAGCACGTAGCGCCGGCGTCTCGCCCGCTTTTTTCGAGCGCTCGCCAGATCCCAGCCGCTAAAGGCTTCTTCGTGCCGCCTTTTGGCTAGCCCGGGGAGGACTTCACGCGATTTACGGATTGGATTGCGACGCCTGAATGGCGTTGTTTGTCGTGCCGGAGAGCAAATTGTAGTAGATCTGCTCCGCACCCGCCTGGGTCGCCACCGGAACCTGGTTGTCAACCACGATGCCGCTCGTACCGCCCGCAGCCGGAAATCCAGTGGTCGGTGCGCCGGTGGTGCCGGCGCCAAGGACGCTGTAGTTGAGGAGACAACCAGAGGCAGCGGTGCATGTACCCACGGTTGAGTTAGCCTCTACGCTCGTGAACATCCAATCCTGGATAACTCGCACGGCCGTATCGGAGGGATAGCTGGAGCCCGCCGTGGTGCCGAGACTTCCCCGTGTAACGGTCACAGAACCGGCGCCAACTGCGGAGATTTTCATGATCTCGGAACTCACCAGGAGATAGTTATTGGGCGCCGTCGTGCTCATCCCTGAGACCGAAGCCACAGGTATCGTTGTTTGCGTCGCAGAAGTCACGCCAGTGCTGTTGATGGTTGTGGCCGTCGACACACTCTGGAACTCCGTCACCGGTGCGCAGGTCGAGGCGGTGCCGACGGTGCTCACAGGCGTGTTGTAGACGTTCACTACAGACGCCGTGATCGTAGCCAGCGGGATCTGATACATGGTTCCGTTTTCGCAGGCGTAGATATTTCCCGTGGTTCCCGTTCCAATATAGTATTGGTAGTCGAAGTCGCCGGCGCGCATATGTGAGGTGGTCGGGTTGGCGGTGCCACCGCTCGCACCGTTCGGAAAATACACGCTCGTGCCATAGCCCGAGCCTGCGCCGGTGGTCACCGTGCCCAGGGCTGCAGCCGGGAACACGTTGATGTAGCTGGGATTGTTGCGGCCGGTGTCGCCGCTGTAGCCGATGAAGGCGTAAACCTCCTCCGTAGTTCCATCAACGATCGGCGGGTCAAACACGTGGCTCGTGTTGTTCTCTAAGCGGCCTGACGTGGAAACGCTACCCGGGGGAGACGTCACCGCGAATGTGTGCAGATAGCCGTCTTGATCGGTCACGAAGATCCGGTTGGATCCGGAATCGTAGATGGGAGAGGTCAGCGTTGCCGGAGTATTCGTACTCGCAGTGACCGGCCAGTTGGTCGTGGTCTCGGCCGGCGTTCCGTTGAAGACACCGGTAAAAAGGTGGACCTTGCCGCTGCTGTCGCCGACGTAAAGATCGTCGGAGTCGTAGTTGTAAAACGGCGCAGAGGCGGCATCGTTGGGATTGCCGTTAAAAGCGATCGCAGTGAAGCAGGGAGCGGTGCAGGCGCGATAATTTGCCGCCGTCACTGAGCCGTCTCCGGAGCCGAACGTGGGTGCATTGTAGGAACCGCCGGAGTTTGCCATCTTGAGGATCACCAGGCTGGCCACGTTGGAACTAACCTGGATGAACACCACTTGCGTTCCGTCAAGAGAAAGCACGGGCGAAAGATTTGCCACGGCTCCCGTACCCGTGTTGTAGGCCCAATAAACGGTAGGATTGCTGCTAGCGCAAGAGTCGGCGCCGGTGCCGACGTAGAGATTGTTGAACGCCATGATGGTCGCCTGAGTGCCAGATCCCGCTGCTCCCGTGGGATAAACGACATAGTCGCTACAGCTCGCGGTTGTGGTCGCCAAGGGGTACTTGGCGGGATACTGGCCATCGGCGAGACCCGTCCCGCCCAATGACTGACTCCAATCTTTCCTGATTTCCGACAAGCCCCAGGCCCGTCGAACCCTCGCAGTCATCCAAAAGCGGGCACGGTAGCCTGCCTCGTCCCGGATCCACCCGGACCTGTAGTCTGCGTCCAAAGACGCCGGCCCCTGCACCCGCGCATTTCTCTTTAACTGCTGAATCACGTAGCGAGGGTTGTTGACGACATTCTGCCACTGCTCGTAGCGGCCGCTCTGGAGCGCGTCCTCCTCGGTCCCGGGATCTGAGAAAACCGCGTAATGATGGCTCCAGTCCTCGGGAATGCCTGTGATATCGACGTTGCCGACGCGAACTGACGGCGCGCTCTGGCTGCGGACGGGGCCGCAAAAAGCGGCCGCTGAAAGCAACGCCGTACCGAGAAACGACCACCTCATCCACGAACCAATTCCAATCCGCATGTTCGGTATCCTCCGGTCGAACCAATCGTTGACTCTCGCCTTCGTCATCGCTCTCTATCCAGACTGCCACCCTGCGACGTCCGCCCCATATCAACCTCAGGCAGACTCGATCAGCGCTTTCTCTCTCAGGAGGTCACGACGTCGGATCGCTTAAGCGGTGCAATGGCCTATGCTTGAAGGCAATCCCGTTCACTTGAACTTAGCTTGGCGGTCCATCTCCGACAATCGGAAACTCGTCCCATCGCGCCAAAACATCACTTGTCGCACCAAAAACTTCACGAGATGAACAATACCGCGACCTGCCTCTAGCTTCCCGCAATCCCGCTCCGAGTACCTTTGACAGGGTAAGAGACAGCGCGCGCAAAAGTGCCCCACCGCGTTGTCGCGGCCCTGGACACCTTGCGGGGCCAGTACTCGACTTGATTGCATAACAATGTCGGCTCCTCGACCCGAGTAAGCTGTGGTTTGTCGAGACCATAGGGTCGGGAGAGAGGAGCCGAACATGGTGATAATAGGCGTAGATTACCACCCGAGCTTTCAGGCGATTGCGTT
>JBAPOM010000193.1:0-8187 GCA_049279635.1 Candidatus Acidiferrales bacterium | reverse complement strand
AACCATGCCTGGCCTTTTCAAGACTTCGAATCCTGCCCTGAACGCAAACACGTTCCAGGGCCCCATCGCCCTTGGCGGCGAGGCGATGACGCTGCAAGGCACGGTGAATAAGACCGGCTTGCTGCTCTTCTGCGTCTCCGCCACCGCCGCTTGGACGTGGTGGCTTTCCAATACGCAAAGCCCCGCCGCGGCCATGCCCTGGATGATAGGCGGGCTGATCGCCGGACTCGTCTTCGCGATCGCGACAATCTTCAAGAAGGAGTGGTCGCCCATCACCGCGCCGCTCTACGCGCTCGCTGAAGGCCTCGCCCTGGGCGGAATCTCCGCGTCGCTCGAGAAAGCCTATAGCGGCATCGCGATCCAGGCGCTCGGCTTGACGTTCGGCGTCACGCTCGTGATGCTCATGCTCTACACGTCCCGCATCCTTCGGGCCACGCCGAAATTCACGATGGGCGTGATTGCAGCGACGGGCGCCATCTTTCTCGTCTACGTAGTCGACATCGTTTTGCGATTTTTCGGCCATCAGGTGCCGCTCCTCAATAGCTCCGGACCGTGGGGAATCGGCATCAGCGTCGTCATCGTGATCGTCGCCGCGCTGAATCTGATCCTCGATTTCGGTTTCGTCGAAACCGGCGTGCACGCCGGCGCGGCCAAATACATGGAGTGGTATGGCGCGTTCGGCATCATGGTCACGCTGGTCTGGATGTACATCGAAATGCTCCGCCTCCTGGCCAAAATGCGCGAACGGTAACGCCCCTCGATTGCCGGCGCGCGGCACCACAGTGTCTAGCGGGCTTTTCGCACCTCGTCCTGCGCCGTGATCAGTCCGACATGCTCGATCCCCGCTCCGCGCATAATATCGATCGCGCGCGCCACCTCTTCGAACGGAACTTCTTCATCGCCTTTTACAAACGCCACCTTATCCGCGCGCTGCTTGAAAATATCGGAGAGCTTCGCGCCCAGCGTATCCCAGTCGCTCGGCTGCCCGTTGATCATGAGCTTTCCGCCCTGCAGCACTTGCACCACGATCGGGCCTTCGATTTTCGCTTGCGGCGGAGCCGGCCGAGGGACCAGCGTCGGCAATCCCGTGATCCTGCTCGGCATCACCATGAAGATGATGATCAGCACCAGCAGCACATCGATCAGCGGAACAATATTCGGATCCGCAACCACGCCCTTGCTTCCGCCCGCCGTCATTCCCACGGTTGGACACTCCTCCGCGAACGCGCCGCCGCGCGAATCGCGCATCGGAATTGGCCATCGCTCTCGCTTGTTCGCTTGGGAGTTTTGACACCGCTTTCGCGCCTTTGTGCCTAATCAAATTCGTAAAACTCTTTGTCGGGCATCGCGCCTACGGTTCCGTCGGCATTTTTGTAGAAGCCGTCCAAGGCGACATGCTTCCCCGGAATGAAGCGTGCCTTCATAAGTCCCCTAATTACGACTCGGAGAGCGCCATCGGGTTTCGACTGCACGATGATTCCAATCGTAGCTGGTCGCGAATCGACTACTACCTGTTCTGGCGGCGCGGCCGCGAGCTTGTTGAGCTCTTCTTGCGTTAGCATTCGGAGTCGTTGGCCGCGCTCGTCGATGATCTTTCGGAGCGTCGCGAGGGATTTCGGAAATGTGCGCATCTAAAGGAGGCCTCAGGAACCAAGCTACCACACCCTGTATTTGCCGACGAACGAGGCGAACCGCCCCGGGAAACGCACTTATTGGACACCGCCCCCGGACTTGCCTCCGCCTCTCGCGGTAACGACCTTTTGCCACGCGCCTCGAATTCCGTTAGCCTGTCTTTGGCTTTGCTGCCAGCCCACGCCGATGAAAAAACTTCGCAAATTCCAAACCGCTCCCGAGCCGCGAGAAGAACACGTCAAGCCCGTTGACGTCCTCGCACATCTCGCGAGCCTCTCGAAGGCCGCGAGCATTCGCGAGATCGCGCACGGCATGGGACTCAAGCATCTCGGGCGCCGATTTCTCCCGCGGGTTATCCGCAAACTCACGAAGACCGGCGAAATCGAAGAGACCTACGGCAGCCGCTATAAGCTGGCCGATCAGAAAACAAACCAAAAGCCAAATCAGAAACCGAACCCGAAGCAGCCGCAGCGCCCGACCGCCTCCGCTCCATCCGCGCGCGCCCCCGAAGCCCAGCCAGAGCAGGGAACCGCGACCGACGCGCCATCCGCCGCCGCAGCCTCGCGCCGCGCCCGCGATCCCAATCTTATTTCCGGCCGCATCATCGCGCATCGCGATGGCTACGCGTTCCTCGTGCCCGATCACCCGATTCCCGGCGTCGATGGCGACCTTTTCATCGGCCGCGATAGCCTCGGCGACGCCATGCACGGCGACCGCGTCCTCGGCCGCATCGTTCGCCGCCGCCCCGATGGACGCGCCGAAGGCCGCGTCGTGCAGATCGTCACGCGCGAGCATCCGACCGTCGTCGGCCTCTTCCGCTACGGCCCGCACGGCAATCACGTCCTGCCCTACGACGTGCGCCTCCAACACGAAGTCCTGATCCCGCCGGGCGATGAACTCAGTCCCGAGTTGCGCGCGAAGCTCGGCCCCGAGGCGCAACAGCCGCCCGCCAATCGCCGCCTGCGCCTTCCCGAACTCGATGGCGCCGTCGTAAACGCCGAAATCACGCGCTTCCCGCGCAGCGGCCTCGCGCCCATGGGCCGCGTGATCGAAATTCTCGGCCGCCCCGGCGATATCGGCGTCGACGTCGAAATCATCATTCGCAAGCATCATCTGCCGCACGAATTCCCGGAAGAAGTTCTCGCCGCCGCGAAAGCGACGCCTCAGCAGGTCGCCGAAAACGACCTCCGAGCCCGGCGCGATTTCCGCGATCTCCCAATCGTCACCATCGACGGCGAAACGGCGCGCGATTTCGACGATGCAGTTCTCGTTCGCCCGCTCCCCGGCGGCAGTTTCGAGCTGCAGGTGCACATCGCCGATGTCGCGCACTACGTGGCCCGCAATTCCGCAATCGATCATGAGGCGCGGCTGCGCGGCACGTCCGTCTATTTCCCGAATCGCGCCGTGCCTATGCTGGCCGAGGAGCTTTCCAACGGCATCTGCTCGCTCAATCCCAAGGTCGATCGCCTCGTGATGAGCGTCATCATGCAAATGGATTCCGCCGGCAGGATGGTCGCCGCCGATTTCACACCCGGCGTAATCCGCTCCGTCGAGCGCATGACGTACACGAACGTCAACAAGGTGATCGAAGGCGATCCGGAGATGACCGTGCGCTACGCGCCGCTGGTCGAAGATTTTCGCCGCATGAAAGAGCTTGCGCTGCTGCTCAACGCGCGCCGCCGCGAGCGCGGCTCGATCGACTTCGATCTCCCCGAGCCGATGATCGAATTCGACGAAGCCGGCAGCATGACTAGCATTCTTCGCAGCGAACGCAACATCGCGCACCGCCTGATCGAGGAATTCATGCTCGCGGCCAATGAAGCCGTCGCGCGATATCTCGAAAAGCGCGGAGTCGCCTCGCTCCATCGCATCCACGAAAAGCCCGATCCCAAGAAAGTTCTCGAATTCGAGGAACTCGCGCAGGCCTTCGGCTATTCGCTCGGCGTCGAGGATCTCACCGAGCGCCGCATCACGGTCCGCCACGGCAGCGTAAAGCCTTCGGCACGCGTAGGCGGTGGCCGCGGACGCATGCGCCCGATGCATGTGGATCTACCGGGAGCCGACGAAGTCGACATTCGCCCGCAGCATTACCAGCGCCTTACGGAAAAGATCGCCGGGAAGCCCGAAGAGCGCATCCTTTCCTACCTCATGCTGCGCTCGCTCAAGCAAGCGCGTTATGCCGCCGACCCGCTCGGCCACTTCGCTCTTGCCGCGCAGGAGTACACGCACTTCACATCGCCGATCCGCCGCTACCCGGACCTGATCGTCCATCGCGCGCTGAAGTGGGCGCTCGATAATCCCGACGCCGTCGCCCAGCGGGCTCCGCGCCCGGAACCGCCGCGCAAATCGAGCGCGCGCAGCGGCGAGCCTCTGTCGATCGCTACTCTCGGTCCTTACCGCCGCGTCGAACTCGAGGAGATCGCCTCCCAAAGCTCGGAGGCCGAGCGCGGCGCGGATCTGGCCGAGCGCGAGCTGATCGACTGGAAGAAAGCGCAGTTCATGGAAAGCCATCTCGGCGAGGAATACGATGGCCTGATCGTTTCAGTGCAGAAGTTCGGCTTCTTCGTCGAGCTAACCGAAATCTTCGTAGAAGGCCTCGTCAGCATCGACCGCCTCGAGGAATCAACCGGCATGCGCTGCCAGTTTCGCGAGCGCGATCACGTAATCGTAGCCGAGCCCAATCGCGGCTCGCGCAGCAGAGGCGCCTCGAAGAGCGCAGCGAAGCTGGCTTTCCGCCTGGGCGACCGGGTCCATGTGCGCGCCGAGCGTATCGACCCATTCCGCCACCGCGTAGAATTCGCGCTCGTCTAGCGTTGGCCTTTGAACTTCCGGGTGCCCCATCCTCGCGCCTTTTGCGAGGGTGGGACGCCTCGCACGTAACTTCATCGAAACGGCGGCGACAAAAATGAAACCAAATGTCGGATTCATCGGGCTCGGCCTGATGGGCAAACCCATGTCGCAAAATCTCCTCCGCGCCGGTTTCCCGCTCACCGTCTGGAACCGCACAAAATCCAAGGCGGACGACCTCGTCCGCGCTGGCGCAAAACTCGCTGCGAATCCGCGCGAGGTGGCCGCGCAATCGGATGTGCTCATCACGATCGTCAGCGATCCCCCCGCGCTCGAAGAAGTCCTCTTCGGTTCTGGCGCACTCGAAGCGCTGCGCAAAGGAACGATCCTGATCGACTCAAGCACCGTTTCGCCGGACACCGAGCGCCGCGTCGCAGCGGCCTGCGCCGAGCGCGGCGTCGATTTCCTCGATGCTCCCGTCACGGGCGGCACCTGGGGCGCCGAAAAAGGCGAACTCGTCTTCATGGTTGGCGGCGAGGCAAAAGTGCTCGACCGCGCAAAACCAGTCCTCGAAGCAATGGGCAAGAAATTTTTCCTGCTCGGCCCGAATGGCGCCGGACAAACCGTGAAACTCGGAATGAACCTTCTGCTCGCGCTCGAAATAGACGCGTGGGCCGAATCGCTCGCGCTCGTCACCAAGGCAGGCGTGCCCGCCGAGCGCCTCATCGAAGTGATGCAATCGAGCATGGGCCACGCACGCCTGCTCGACGTGAAAACGCCGCTGATGCTCAAGAACGAATACCCCGCGAGTTTCCCGCTTCGCCTGATGCACAAGGACCTGCGTCTCGCACTCGAGTTGGCTCGCGAGCATGGCACCAGGCTGCCTGCAGCCGAAGCGGCGTACGCCACCTACACCGTCGTCAAAGACGCCTCGAAGGATGACCCCGATTTCGCCGCCGTCGCTCGTTTCTGGAAAAAGTGACGCGAGAAGTTGCAGAAATTTCCGCCTCGCATGCGCGAATCTTCTGCTCCACTGAAGCACGAACCATGCTCTCGTCGGGGGGGCAAGATGGGCCCAAACGGCAGGAATCGGTAGCTCTTGGGGCTTTTCTGCGCCTGAGCGAATTCGCCGAGCCAAGATCGCGGTCCTTGCGACAGCCTAAAAACGGAAATTGTCCGCATAACAGCACAGAATGTATACATAGATTGAACGTAGCACTCGTCCTGGCCGGCCCAGCCAGGCGTCAGCCCTCCCTCGGGCTGCTGCTGTCGATCCCCCAAATGAGGCCACAACATACTTATTGACACGAATTTGTACGTGTGCTAAATGAGCGCCATCAAATTTCTCTATCCGTAAGCTATTTACGGTCTCACGGCAGTTGTGGGTTGGGGAATGTGGCGCGCGAGCCTCTCGCGCGTACTTTGGATGCAAAAACTATTGAGATGTTTCTTGGGGGTGGGACGATGAATGCAAGCCCGAAGCTCCGATTTGTGTGTTCGCTGTTCGCTTGTGTCGTTCTGTTGTTGAGTTGCACCGCCGCGCTCCATGCGCAGACCGCCAACACCGGCGCTCTGACCGGAACGGTCACCGACCCGTCGGGCGGCGTGATCGTCGGCGCCACTGTGACGGTCACGAATCTTGCGACCGGGCAGATGCGCACGGCGACGACCACCTCCAGCGGCTCGTACCAGATTTCTCTCTTGCCGCCGGGCAACTATTCGGTTCGCTTCGACGCGAAAGGATTCAAGTCCCTCGACGTCCCCTCCATTACGGTGAACGTCACGGAGACCCCCACGTTGGATCGCAAACTCGAAGTCGGCAGCTCGAGTGAGAAAGTAACGGTGGAAGCAACCACCGAAACGATCCAGACACAGAACGCCACCAACGGCACCATCGTGGGCTCGCAGGAGATCCAGAACCTCCCGTTGGTCACCCGCAACTACACGCAGATCGTCGACCTCTCGCCCGGCGTGGTCACCAACGTTTCGAACGCCTCCGCCATGGGCAACGGCACCCAGGACGTGAGTGCCAACGGCCAGGGAGGTATCTCCAATAGCTATTCGATGGACGGCGCGAACATCACCCAGTACACCAGCGGCGGTGCGGCGCAACTCGGCAGCATGCCCGGCATCGCGATTCCCAACCCGGACACCATTCAGGAGTTCAAGGTGCAAACGTCGCAATACGACGCGGGATACGGGCGCAACGCCGGCGCCAACGTCGAAGTCATCACCAAGGGCGGGTCCAACAACTTCCATGGCGATGCCTTCGAGTTCAACCGCAACAACATGTTTAACGCGAATGATTTCTTCTACAAATTCTCGGAGACCCACAATGGTCAGGCAAACAGGCCGCAGATCCTGAAGCAAAACACGTTTGGAGGCACGCTCGGCGGCCCGGTCAAGAAGGACAAGATCTTTTTCTTCGGCTCCTACCAGGGCTTCCGGCAGCTCAACGGAATTGCCACCAACGGATTTGCCACTGGTTACGAGCCCACCGCGCATTTGATGCCTTGGAACGACTACAACTACGCGACCGATGGCTTCGGCTGCACCGACATCCGTTGCACGAACAACCCCGCGGGATACAAGCTGTACTTGGGCAGCGTATTTGGTCCGGGGACTTTTACCTGTTCGCCTACTCCCAACGGATTCGGCGTTCCGACGAATTACCCGCCGCCGCCCCCACCCGCCCTCGGCACGCCAGCAAACTGCAACACCGGTTGGGCGGATGGCGTGACGGTTGCTAACAACGGTTCAAATATCTCCAACACCGCAGTCGCCCTCCTTCAGTCAAAAGGTGCTTTCAAGACCGGCTACAACCAGGGCGGCTACTGGATCGCCGCCGCGCCTAAGGGCTGCCAGTTGGCAGTTCCCGGCCTGATATCTTCGGGCTGCCAGACGGCCATCTCCTTGCCCACGCAGGCCAACGAAAATCAGTACATGGCCAATAGCGATTGGAACCTAACACCCAAGAACACCCTCCAGGAGCGATATTTGTACCAGTCCGATCCCGAGATTCAGACCTTCGATTGCCTGATCGGCAACTGCAATCCAGGCTCGCCGTCGGATAATACCTATATCAGCCACACCGCCACGCTGCGGCTCACCTCGACGATTACAAACAGCCTGATCAATGAGGCCCGCATCACGTTCCAGCGGAACGGGGAGGACGCCGTCGATCCCAACCCATTGTTGGCCTGCGATCTGGCGAATGGCGGCTCGATCATTCCGCTAAACAACAACGGACAGCCCTGCTCCGCGAATGTGAAATATCCAATCAAGGATTTCGGAATCGTACCGACCATTGACGTTGTCAACCTCTATTCACCGTCCGGAAGTTGGGCCCAGGGCGGAAACTTCGCGGGCACTGGCGAGAATCTCGACAACGAGTGGCAGGTGGCGGACCAGATTTCCTGGAACCATGGCATCCATACCCTCCGCTTAGGCTTTGACCTCGAGTGGGACGGGTACTACAACACGACTCCGGCCAGCGGTCGGGGCGAGGTGCTTTTCGATAACGTAGGGGATTTCCTCACCAGCAGCTCGGGAATCGCGATCGATGGAACGGCGCAAACGGGTCTTCCCCCGACCGCTCCCCCCCCGGGCCCGGCTCTGGGTTGCGGTTTCCTCGGTTTCTCGGACTGCGCGGGAGGCGCCGCTCCCATCGCATTAAGAGGATTGCTGACCCATTATAATGATATCGGCGCATACGACTGGTTCGTTCAGGACGACATCAAGGTGAATAGCAGGCTTACGGTCAACGCC
>JBAPOM010000192.1:0-3073 GCA_049279635.1 Candidatus Acidiferrales bacterium | reverse complement strand
GGGAATTGAAGGCTCAACCGTTTACCGCGCCACCGCCCAGACCACAAGGGGCTAATCCGCCCTCACCCCCGCTTAACCTACCACCGCCTGCAACACACCCGGCCCAACTGATCGCTGCTATGAATTGGGCAATCGCGGAAAATCAGAATCCGAGTAGCAAGTATCATGAGCATTTGGATAGCAGCAAAATCGCCGTGATGGGCCAATCTTGCGGAGGCGTGCAGGCGCTCGAAGTAGCAGACGATCCTCGTATAACGACTGCCGTAATTTGGAACAGTGGCCTCTTCCCAAAGCCCACCGATATGGGAGGTGGAAAAACCATGAGCAAAAGCGACCTAAAACTCCTCCACACTCCGATTGCCTACATCAGTGGCGATTCTCAAGACATAGCATTTGTAAATGCTAACGACGATTTTGAGCAGATAACTTCGATACCGGCTTTTCGCGGCTACGAGAGAGGTGTCGGCCATGGTGGGACGTACCGTCAACCAAACGGGGGCGAATATGCCGGAGTTGGGATCGCGTGGCTGAACTGGCAATTGAAGGGCGATCAGCTTTCGGCGCTGATGTTTCGCGGAGCGAATTGCGGGCTGTGCGTAAATCCACGGTGGGTGGTTCATAAGAAGAGTATCGACTGATTCGCGGGCCGGCGCGGTCTTTCCGGGCTGATCGGAGCTCGATGATTTTTGGTCGAAAGGTCACTCGCGCAACGATCCAGATCGAATTTCTCAAAATATTGAAACGGACACATTGAGAGCAATCTAAAATGAAGATCAAAACTACAATCTTTGTGGCGATACTCTTTTTCGCGACTGGCGCAGCCGCACAACAGAACGCGTCGTCCGCGGCACAGCCCTGCTCCTTACTCTCGGGTCCGTGCCCCGGACACCCAATTGCATTCGGATCAGGTCTTGATGCGGACAAACAGATTCTCGAATCACAGGAATTGGCGAAAAAGCTGGCGGTTCCCGGCAACCCGCAGTGGCGGGCCAAAGGCGACCAACATCGCATGTATAGCTTTCCAGCCGCTGGCATGGACATGCCTTATCGTCTCTGCGTTCCGACTACCTGGGATGGCCATTCCAAGCTGCCTCTGATCGTGATGCTCCACGGCGCCGGTTCCGATGAGAACCGCTACCTCGATGGTAATGGCGAGCAGCTCTTGCATTTGGCCGAACAACACGGATACGTACTCGTTTCGCCTCTGGGCTACAACCGGTTTGGCGCCTATGGCACTCCTCTCAAGCTTCCTGCTGTTTTTGGACAGCCAGAAGCCGCCGCCAAGCAAAGAGCTGCGGTAACGCCCCAAGACGAGCGGGCTCTCCAGCTGAGCGAGAAGGACGTCATCAACGTGCTAGAGATAGTGCTGAACGAGTATCCCATCGACCAGAAGTCGATGTTCTTAATGGGCCATTCGATGGGCGCGGGCGGGACTTGGTACTTGGGAGCGAAATACTCTCAGTTGTGGCGAGCCATCGCGCCAATGTCCGGTCCCTTTGTCGACGAGGACAATTATCCCTGGTATCGCATCAAGCAGATGCCCATCATGATGTCTGAGGGAACGCTGGCCCTGCCGTCGGTGAAGGGGAGTTACTTGATGCGGGACTGGATGATCGCGCAGCAATTCAATCTGGAATATTTGCAAGTGGATGCCGACCATGGCGGCATGGTTCCACTTGTGCTTCCGGCCGTCTTCGATTTTTTCGATCGCTGTCGCGCTGAGTAGCAATCGCGTTCCGTTCGGCGCCCAACGCCTATCAGCTCGCTTGCACAGAAACAAAGCCCAGCGCGCCGGATCAAATCTCCACTCAGACGGTTAGGATTTACGAAGTCAGTGAGGGGTCCTTCCGGGGTCAACGAGGCTCGGCCTGACATTGGGATGTCTTGAATTCAGAGCTGCCTGAGCCTTTTCAAGGTTCGCACGGACGGCAGCTAACTTCGCGGCAGACTTCGAGCATCCTCCCCGGCGACTGATTCGCGAGAGATACGTGGTCACTTCCGAAAGCACGAGTCGAACCTACAGAAAGCCGCCTTCATCGTCAAGCGCCACCGCTTTCTCAGATCTCTTCGCCTCGTATTCACCTCCCGTTCGCGGGCTCCTGTATGAAGGCGAACGTCGCATTACACAACTTAAATTGATTCTAGACAGCTTAGGCCAATTCAGGTACAGAAACGCGAGACTTGCAGTAGCCACCGGACGCTGAAATGTCGCTTTCTACCCCCTAGTGCGAGCTCCACCTCCAAAGCGCGGGTACGACTCAATGACCGAACGCGCGGTCTATCTGTGGTCGCAGTTTTTCGACATCAGTGACACCGAGGTAGATCGTGGTCGTCTCTAGATTCTTGTGGCCTAGCCAAGCTTGGATTGTTCGCACGGGAATTCCGTGTTCTTGCCAGCGTGTGGCGCAAGTCTTGCGGAGGCGATGCAGATACCAATGTTGGCATACCGGTTCGGTAGCACAGGTCACCTCAACGAGTCGTTTCCGATCATAGCTGCCTTTGGTGATCCTTGTTTTGCATTGACCGCAGTTGAGCCCAGCGCGCAATGCAATCGTCTTTAGCTTCCGGAGAAAGTGATTGTCCGGATTCCCTTCGCTGTTAACAAAGATCCAGCGAGGATGGCGTGAATGCTTGTGGCGCTCTTTAAGCAATCTCATCAGACTCTCTGGCAGCGGAACACTCCGGCTTTCATGTGTCTTCGGCGTGAATCCAACGTCTTCTTTGCGACGCACATGGTAGGTACCCTTATTGAAATCGATGTCTTGCCAGGCTGCGAAAGTCACTTCTTTATCGCGGCAACCCGAACCCAGGAAGAATTTATAGCGAACGCTCTCTTCCTCGTTCATCGCTGCAAATAACTTTTTCAGTTCGTCTTCAGCGTAAGCAACAGCCGGTTCTTCTTCTATGGTCGGCATGTCGCCCCACTTGAGTGGATTCTTCATGCCGTTCTCCTTGAGCAGGAACAAAACGGTCAGCTGTAAGGCTCCCCGCTAAAACTGGACAGCTTAGTTAGGTAAGATCAGGGCCTCCACACAGGAGGCAACATGGGCAGGAAACCACGCGTAGATCGATC
>JBAPOM010000191.1:0-4242 GCA_049279635.1 Candidatus Acidiferrales bacterium | reverse complement strand
GCCCTTTGAGGCGGATCATCTGCTGGCAGCGGAACTGCTGCTTTCGCTGCAGAGCCGGCGCAGCCTGATCGTGTGGCTCACGGACCTGGCGGAAACGGCGGCGACGCCCGAAGTGATCGAGTGCGCCGCGCGCATGGCGAAGCGGCATCTGGTGCTTCTTGGAATCATCGGGCAGCCGGAACTGCATCGCGTGGTCGCGGCCAATCCCGAGAACAAGAATGAGATGTATCGCTACACCGCGGCCCTTGAAATCGTGCAGAGGCGCGACCTGTTGCTGCGCCGGCTGCGGCAGCAGGGAGCGCTCACGCTCGAAGTGGACCCGACGAAATTATCGACGGCGCTTGTGAATCGATATCTGGAAGTGAAGGAACGGAGCCTGCTCTAAAAGCTGCCTTAGAAATCTTCGCGGCGGAGGCGAAAACCTTGCCAGACCAGGTTTTTCCCCCTCGCCCAAATCTGCACTCAAGGACAGGTGAAATCCTTCGCCTGTTCTGCCAGCATATTTGTGCGACGTATTGCCCGCTTCCTCGAAGGAAGCCGGACGCTCTTTGAAAACTTGGGAGATCGCTTCATCCGGCCGCTGTAAGAGTGCCGGGTCCTCACTCATTCTCGCCCAACGTTTCGGCTCCCGTGGCGCCATTTCTAATCGACACTGCGGCGATTAGAAATCGTCGTAAGTCGCTGAAAACAAACGACGGTACCCCATTCTAATCGACACGGTTAGAGCAGGTTTCGTGAGCGTCTTTCTTGTGTTCTAGCCGAGCGGAACGGATACGGGGGCGGTTTCGGGCGGCTCCGCGGGGCGCGGTTGCCGGGGAGCTTTCCGCTTCACGTAGAGCAGAAGCAGGCCGAAGAGGCCGGCCGCCAGCGTGTACTTCAGCGCGACAGGAAGGTCGGAGGGCGAAACGAATCCTTCGATCGTGCCGGCCACGATCAGCATGGGAATGATGCCGAGAACCAATTTCACGGCTCGCCCTCCTTCATACGCGATGGAATCCTTGCGCGGCAAAGTGCCGGGAAACAGCAGGCCTTTGGCGAGCAGCAGACCCGCTCCTCCGGACATGAAGATCGCGGGCAATTCGAGGACTCCATGCGGCGCGACGAAGCTGTACAGCTTATCCGCCATGCCCGCCTGCCAGCATGCGGCGGTGACGACGCCGATGAGCAATCCGTTATAGGCGAGCATGTAGACGGTTCCGATGCCCGCGGTAATGCCGAGAGCGAACGTCGTCAGTGTTACCGAGAGATTGTTCGTCATGATGGCGCTGGAGGCGAGCGGCTTTACGGTGACGAGCGATTGCGTCCACATCTGGCGCTTGGCGATCGTGTCCATCATGGCGCTGCTGAGCATGTACTCCTGGAGGCGCGGATCGACGATCGCCATCATCATGCCGGCCGCGGCGAGAGCCAAGAAAATCGCGAATGCGGCGAACGTGTATGGCAGCGTTTCGTGGAATACTTCGGGGAACGTGTCGCGATAGAAGCTGATGATCCCGCCCCCGCGTGCGCGCCGGCCCATATAGATCAGGTTGTGCGCGCGGCCGAGGAGTTGATTCAGATAGTGCGTAAGGTTGCGGCTGGAAGCATCCTCGCGGATCGTCGCGAGGTCCGAAGCGGTTTGACGGTATAATAGAGCCAATTCCTGTAGTTCACTGTGCGTGAGGGCGCGGACGCCATTGCGGCCGGAGCGGGCGATGAGCTCATCGATGCGCGCCCAATACGGGCGGCGCTTCTGAAGCCAGCTTGTGGAGATCACCGATGTCCTCTTTCGACAAGCTTACCATCGAAACGCCAGAGCAAACGGCCCTTGAGTTTCCGCTTGCCGGGATCGGCAGCCGGTTTTTGGCCCTCGCTGCGGACACGTTGCTGCAGCTGGCGGCCGCGTGGATCGTGATCATGATTTTCGCAGTCTCCGCGATTTCCCTCAGCCTTCTCTCGAAGGTCGCCGGAATCTGGACCTTCGCGATCATGATTTTCATTCTTTTCAGCGTGCAGTTCGGTTATTTCGCGCTCTTCGAGGCGCTTTGGAACGGGCAGACGCCAGGCAAACGCTGGACGCATCTTCGTGTGATCAAGGATTCGGGGCGGCCCATCAGCGCTTACGACGCGATTCTGCGCAATCTGCTCCGCATCGTCGACGCGCTGCCAACGATGTACGCGACGGGGCTCATCACCATGCTGATCAGCAAGGAGAACAAACGCGTGGGCGACTACGCGGCGGGCACCGTGGTGATACACGAGAAGCCGCTGCAAGGCGTCAGCTCGATCTGGCAACAGTCGCAGACTCCGGCACAGCCCCCCGCTACGGGCCAGCTTCCGCAGCTCACGGTCGAAGAGCTGCAGCTTGTAGAAGCGTTTCTCGACCGGCGCGGCAGCCTCGAACCGCACGTGCGCAGCGCGATGGCTCACCAGATCGCCGACCGGCTCGCCGAGCGATGGGCGATTCCGCCGGAGGGCCGGCCCGATGCGGAGAAATTCCTCGAGGCTGCCGCCGAGCAGCGACGGCAGACCGCCCGCTTCCGCTAGACCAAGGCCTCGCACGTCCAATTCAAAAAAACACGGAACAAAGCGCCCGGGCGGGGCAATAATGAATTGTGGCGTTGCGGACAGGTACTTTTCGCGTATGAAACGGGTTGCCGCACTTCTTCTTCTCTGCGCCTTCGGGCTCTTTGCGCAAGCGAACGACGGAGAACTGCATCTGAAGATCACCGACCCATCCGGTCTCGGCGTGAAGACCACAGTCGATATACGAAGCGAAGCGAATCAGTATCACAACACACTCGAGACCGACGAAGAGGGCAAGGCGGTCGCCAAGAACCTTCCGTACGGCGTGTACCGAATCACGATTCGCGAGCCGGGCTTTGCCGAAGTGTCCCGAAAGGTGGAAGTGCGCTCATCGGTTCCCACGAATTACGAGATCAAGCTCGAGCTGTCTCCGGTCAACGCGGCCGTCACGGTCACGGAAGCAAATACGTTGATCAATCCCGATCAGGCGGGGTCAGTGAGCCAGATCGGCTCGAGCACGATTCAAGACCGGTTCACCTCGCTCCCGGGGCGCTCGTTGCAGGATCTCGTGAATTCGCAACCGGGGTGGCTTTATGAAGGCAATGCGGTGCTGCATCCGCGCGGCTCGGAATACCAGACGCAATTCGTGATCGACGGCATTCCGCTGACGGACAATCGCTCGCCAAGTTTTGGACCGGAAATCGAAGCGGACGACGTGCAATCGATGACGGTGTACACAGCGGGCATTCCCGCCGAGTATGGGAGAAAAATGGGCGGCGTGATCGAGGTCAACACGATCCCCGACACGCAGCCCGGATTTCACGGGCAAGCGGTGGTGTCGGGAGGCAGCTTCGACACCGCCGGGATGTTCGGGCAGGCGCAATATGCGTGGGGGAAAAACAGCGTGGCATTCAGCGCCGATGGGAGCATGACCGACCACTACCTGAATCCCGTGGTTCCGGACAATTTTACGAATAGGGGCACGACGGGCGATTTCTCGGTCGATTTCGAGCGGGATCTGACATCGAAGGATCATCTCGACCTGACCGTGCGGCACGAACTCGCGCGCTATGAGATTCCAAATGAGTTCGTCCAGCAGGCGGCCGGACAGCGGCAGGACGCGGACAATTTCGAGACGATGGGGATCGCTTCCTACCAGCACGTCTTCTCGGCAAACGCCGTCGCGGACGTTCGGGCGATGGTCCGCGACAACTCCAACGATTTCAACTCGAACGCGGATTCAACCCCGGTCGAGGTGTTCCAGCACAACTGGTTTCGCGAGGGATATTTCAAGGGCAGCGTCACGATCGACCACGGGCACCACGAATGGAAGTTCGGCGCCGAGTCGGACAATATGTTCCTGAACGAGAATTTCAGGTACGCGATCACCGATCCCACGCAATTCGATCCGAGCACGCCCCTTACGTTCTCTTTTCTGGCGAATCGTCCGGACCTCGAACAGTCCGCGTTCGCGCAGGACTTGATGCGGCTGGGGAATTGGACCATTAGCGCGGGGCTTCGCTGGGACCACTACCAGCTTTTGCTGAACCGGCAATCCGTGAGCCCGCGTTTTTCGATTTCACGCTATTTTCCATCCGCCGATCTCATGTTGCACTTTTCCTACGATCGAGTTTTTCAGACGCCGTCATTCGAGAACATCCTTCTCTCGAGTTCGACGGCGGCCGCGGACCTCAATACAATCTCGTTGCAATTGCCGGTCGAACCCTCGGAAGGGAA
>JBAPOM010000190.1:0-3313 GCA_049279635.1 Candidatus Acidiferrales bacterium | reverse complement strand
GCCAACAATTGGCCAGCGACGAAAGAGCGATGCTGATTCTCCCCTTGAGCTACTGCTTCGGAGCCAGCGTGATGCAGTCGCATCTCTACCAGGGCGGCGGCGTGGTGTTTGACCGGCGCTTTATGTTTCCAGATAAAGTTCTCCAAGCTATGGCTCAATTCGGCTGCACCACATTTGCCGGCGTGCCCACTGTTTATAATGTGCTTCTTCAGCGATCGAATATTCGGCGGATTGCGATGCCTTGTCTGAGACGGTTTCTCCAGGCCGGGGGGGCCCTAGCACCACAGAAGATCAGTGAAATGCGGGAGACTTTCCCCCTGGTTAAGTTCTACGTGATGTATGGGCAAACCGAAGCAACCTCTCGGATATCGTGCATGGAGCCGGAACGCTGGAATGAGAAGCGGGGAAGCGTAGGCCGACCTTTGGACAACCTGGTGGTTCGAATCGTCGACGAAGTAGGAAATGACTTGCCCGCAGGACAGATCGGCGAACTGGTGGTGAAGGGGCCATCCATATGCTCCGGTTATTTTAACAACCCGGAAGAAACGCATCGTGTATTCCGCGACGGCTGGCTACGAACCGGCGACTTGGCCCGCCAGGATGAAGAAGGGTATTTATGGATCGAAGGACGCAAAGGAGCATTCCTGAAGATGCGAGGAATGCGGGTGAGTTTTCCTGAAGTGGAAGCAAGAGTCACGGCGATCCCGGGGGTCTACGAATGCGTCGCCCGCGCCGTCAATCATCCGGAGGCGGGAGAAGCGCTGGTTTTGTTTATCGTGCCCGATCATGGGGCGAAGGTTGGGTTAGAAGAAGTTCGTCGGCACCTGCCAGCCCACTGGGCCATCGATTCAGTCCGTTTGGTTGCTGAATTACCAAAAACTGCTACCGGGAAAATAGCGCTTTCATCCCTTCCGAGTTAGATAGAGAGTTTTTATGCAGCCATTCGAAGACAAAATAGACCGCCTTCTCTCGGTGCCCCCTTATAGCCAGGCTCCTGAGGAAAGACAGGCTGGTCTGCTGGAAATACTTAAGGAGGAGCTCGATTACGCCTGCCAGCGGCACGCTGGCTATAAGAACTACGTCGAACACTGGCCAACCGACTATCGATTCGCAGCTCGGGTTGCAGACCTTCCCTATCTGCCGGTGGGAATTTTGAAGGCAAATCCTCCGCTGTCTTTTGTAACCAATGACGAGATCAAACGAACCCTAACTTCGAGCGCCACGACGTCTCAGATGCCCAGCCGCGTTGTGCTCGATTCTCCGACCGCGCGACGCATGACTAAAGGAGTCGTGTCGATCGTCCGGGATTTCATCGGTCCCGCGCGTAGACCTTATTTGGTCGTGGACACACCTCGCTTCCAAGGTGGAGCGAGCGAACTGGGCGCGAGGGGAGCGGCAATACAAGGGTTGCAGCCTTTTGCCAGTGAGGTCACCCACTGCCTCAGCACGAATGACCAAGGTGACTTGGTGCTGGACCGAAACCGATTGAGAGAATTTGCCGAACACCAACAGGATGCGGAGGTATTGGTGTATGGCTTCACGTTTATTCTCTGGAACCACCTTGTGAAGCCACTCATGGCGGAGGACACCTCTCTTAATTTGCCGAACGCTCGAATTCTGCACAGCGGCGGCTGGAAACGTCTGCAGGACCAGGCCGTTGAAAAAACGGTTTTCAATGAGCAGTTGGCTCGGGTCTTTGGGTGTTCTCCTGACCGCATTGTCGATTTCTACGGTATGGTTGAGAGTGTCGGAGTCATTTATCCGGATTGCCCTGCGGGCAACAAACATGGCCCGGTGTTTGGCGACGTGATCGTTCGAAATCCGCTCACGCTTGAGCCAGTCGCAGCAGGAGAACATGGAATTGTTCAGGTCTGCAGTGTTTTACCGACGAGCTTCCCGGGGCACCTGCTTCTGACCGAAGACATGGCCCAAGTGCTTGCTTATGATGGTTGCCCCTGTGGAAGACGCGGCATCAGTTTCCGGTTTGCGGGACGGATTCCCAAGTCAGAACTCCGAGGCTGCGGGAATCTCGAAATCAAACGATCTCCAGTGAATTAAATGACGACTAATTCGATGACCGAGCTTACTCACGTTGTTCAGTCACCTGCGGAGATCTCCGCGGCCGCGGCAAAACTGCGCGAGGCGATTTCGGATGAAGAGATTTCGCCGAATGAAGTTATGAACGTCTTTGATTCTTGGGCGAAAGGGTTGGACGCCCGCGAACTCGACGATCTGCCTGGGATCCCTTTCCTTCGGATGTGGCTAAGACGGGGCACGTTGGAGCCAATCATCGCCCGCGAACTTGGTACCAATGCTCTACATGGCGGGTGGACGGAGTATGGCCGCGCCAAGTGCAAAGCCTTCCCCTTGGGTGTGGTCGGCCACTGGCCTGCTGGCAACGTGGAAATCCAGCCGATTCTATCCATGACCTGTGGCCTTCTAGGGGGTAACGCCGCCTTAGTGCGTATTCCAAGTGGTCTTGCCGACTTGACTCGCCTTGTGATGGAAAAGTTGGTGCAGAGCGATCCAGGCGAACGGTTGACCCGGCGCATATTTATGGCCGCGTTCCAGCATGGCCGGGCGGATTTGCAGGAAGCTATGGCCAAGGCCGTGGACGGGGCCATGATTTGGGGCGGAGAGGAAGCTGTTTTGCAGATTCGGGCCTTGCCGTTTCCTCACTGGGCTCGAATTGCGGCTTTCGGGCCCCGGATATCTGTCGCAGCGATGGACGCGGGGGCTTGGGGGGACCCAGGTGAACAGAAGGCTTGGTGCCTGCGCCTGGCGCGGGATGTCTGGCAATTTGACCAACAGGCTTGTTCCTCGCCTCAGGTTTTGTATCTCGAAAAAGCGCCCGGACAATCAACGGCTCAGTTTCTGTCGAATCTGCACCACGCGTTTGAAAGCGAAAACCGGGCGCATCCCCGGCGAACCATTCCTGCTGGGCTGACTTCAGCGATTTGCCAGGCACGCGCTTCCTGGCTTCTCAATGACACCACGCGTCAGGCAGTCTTTCCGATGGATCCAGATTGGACGCTGCTATTCGGCTCGGGATCGGATCTCCCTCAACCCATTCAAGGCAAAACCTTGCATGTGTTGGAAGTCGACGACTTGATGGATGTGATTTCGAAGTGGGATGGGAACGTGCAAACGTTGGGCTTGGGCATGGCCGATGCGAAAAAAGAAGAGGATCTTGCCTTGTTGGCTGGAAGAAAAGGCGTCGACCGGATCGTCAAACTGGGGCGCATGCACGTTTTCATTCCTCCGTGGGACGGGGTCGATCTGATCCGGCCTATGGTGCGGATGGTCAGGCATG
>JBAPOM010000189.1:0-10060 GCA_049279635.1 Candidatus Acidiferrales bacterium | reverse complement strand
CCACGAGGTCGAATCCGCGTCGTCCTGCACGGAACGCAGTCCCCAATCCGTGTTTCCGGTCATGGGATCAACCGGAATCTCCCGCAGGTACCGGACCCTTTGGCTCGTCCCGCTCTGCTCTCCCGGTATTCCCAGCCCTTGCGCGCTCATTTGCACGCCGTCCTTCAGCGTTTCCAGATCGGGCGGATAGTTCTCGGTGCCTGCCTGCACCTGAAATTTCCCCTTCCCGGCGTCGTCGTGATAGCGATCGATCGCGTCGCGCATTTCGCGGAGGTCGTAGTGCAGCACTTCTTCTTTCGCGCTAATCACTCTCACGCGCTCCAGCGGCAGCGCCACCGTCGCGAGGATCACGAGGATCGAGCATGAAATGATCAACTCGAGCAGCGTCATTCCGGCATCGTTCGCGTGCCGCCGCGTCATCCACGAATGTTTTGTCCCGCGATGAATCTTGGCCATCTTCGTTTTTCCTACGGCACCTCGATGGCCGCCTCGCCGGAAACCATCGGGATGGTTTGCTGCTGCGAATTGCGCGCATTCACCTGAAGGATTTGGAGTGCCGTTTTGCCCGGCGCTACCGCCCTGACCACGAGTCCCAGCAGCGTGCCCGACCCGTTCACGCCCGGCGTATTCGGCTGGCGTGTGGCCGAGACGATCACCTGGCCTTGCTGCTGGTCGATCCGCTGCACGATCGCGATCTCCTGTTTGCCGCCGGAGAGGAAACCTCCATCCCGAACTTCCTCCACCTGCACAACGGCCGGGTCGAAGTGAATCAGCAGCGGGATCGAATAGAGGTCGTTGACGTTCGAAACGGCCAGCCCCAGAGTCGTGCGCTGGCCCACCTGCAGCGTGACGTCCGATGGATCGAAGTGAAGCTGACTCGCTGCCGCTGCCCCGGGTTGCGGTGTCGCTTGCGACGTCGACGGCAAAGGGGCCGCGCCGGTGCCCCCAGGAGCCTGCGTGAACTCGCTTTCGGGGTAGACCCGCGCATTCGAATCCGTCCCGGCCGCGAGCGTCCGCAGATTCTCGGCCGAAATCGACGGGAAGCGAATCACGTGCGGAGTCATTATGATCAGCACTTCGCTTTCCGCGACACTTGTGCTGTTGTCCGAGAACAAATAGCGCAGCATGGGAAGCTCGGCCAGACCCGGAATGCCGTTGATGTTTTTGGTGTCCGTGCGCTGGATCAGCCCGGCCAGCATGCTCGATTCCCCGTTCTTGAGCCGGACGTCGTTCTCGATGTCGCGCTGGCCGATGATGGGCTGGTTGATCCCGCCGATGCTGCTCGTGCCGTCGATTTCCGATACCGTAACCGACCCGTGAATGCTCACGTCGCCATCGGGATGCACGTGGGGCGTCACCTCGATGTTCACCCCGACGTCGAGGTATGTAAATTGCGTGTTCACCAGAGGATTGACCACACCCGCGCCGCCCGCCGCCCCCACTCCCACTCCGGCCTGAAAGCTTCCCGTGGCGATGGGCACGCGCTCGCCGACCTTTAGCGTCGTCTTCTGGCCGTCGCTCATGCGCAGTTCGGGATCCTGAATGATCCTCGTCTGGTTGTCGGTGAGGATCGCGTTGGCTGTCGCGCCGGGTAGCGTCAAGCTGTAATCCGCGGTGGAAAGGTTCTTGATGCTATTGAGCGCCAATTGCGCGGGCGTCGTGGAACTGGTGGTGGTGCTGCCGCAGCTGCTACTGGTGCTGTTTGGCTGGTTCTTGCACGTAGGATTAAATGCAAGGGTAACGCTCTGCCCCGGAAGGAGTCCCAAGTCGCGCAGCCGATTGATGCTGGCGGTCAGCACCTGCACGTGAATTAGGACCTCCGGCCTCGCCTTGTCGATATCGTCGATGATTTTCGCGGCCAGCTTGATCTTATCGGGGGTGTCGCGGACCACGACCGCGTTCTGCGAGTTCATCTGGCTGATGCGCCGCAAATCGAGAAGCTGCCGCAGGCTGGTCACTACCTCCGTCAGGTCCTGCGGCGTCAGCGTGTTCGAGAGATAAAAGGTTTTAACCTCTTCATCCTCGACGTCTCGGCGTTTCTGCGGATTATCCGGCGCGATGAGAATCACGTTGCTCGTCATCGGCTGCCAGAAAGCCTTGCTTTCAAACGACACGGCATCCAGGGCCTCTTCCAAAGTGATGTTCGGCAGGTCCACGGAAATGCGGCGCGACGTGAAATCCGGGTCGAAGATGACGCTCAGGCCCGCCAGTTTCGCGATCGTCTCGAATACGGTGCGCGAGTCGTTCGTCATTTTCAGGTTGATGGGTTCGCGCGATAGAGGCTTGAGTTCCGGCGGGGCCGCCAGCAGCTCGTTGTCATCCGGGGGATTCGGATTTACTTTCGGAGTCTCCTCCGCGGTTTTCGCGGCCAATAGATCCATCGTCCGCTTCACTTCCTGGTCGGCGGCTGCGTTGGAGGGATCGACCGCCTGCGCCTTCTGAAACTCCCCGAGAGCCAGTTGCAACTGGCCCTGTTTCAGCGCCTTTTCGCCCTGCTCGAGATGGTATTGGCCGTCATGGAATCGTACGTTGGTTTCGCGAAGCTTGTATTCAGCGTTGGTAGGGTCCGCCCTCAGCGCCTGCTCGTAATGAACCAGAGCGGTATCGTAGTCCTGAATCGCCTCAGCCTTTTTGCCGGCGTCGTAATCCTGATTCCCCTTGGGGCAGCCTGCGAGGAGAATGGCGAACGCCAAGACGGCCACGCACGTTGGACGGCGCAACAAGAACCTCCGGGGTCACCCGAGCCTTGTGAAGTCTAGCACCCGCGTTTTGATGCGGCAAGGAATCCTCCCCGTTGCCGATCATCTTGGTTAATATAGGGGTTGCGGGACCTGCATCTGTTACAACACCGTGAAAGTCCGTTAACAACAGCGCGGAAATCCACCGCTCAGTACAACTTGCGGGTGCCTGCGACCCCCGGCTATCATGGCAAAACAGTGAAATCCACGGCGAAAAAGCAGAGCCGAGAGGGCCTTCAGATTGTCGCCCAGAATCGGTCGGCCTCCTATAACTACGATCTGCTCGATAAGCTCGAAGCCGGTCTGGTTCTGGTCGGCACCGAGGTGAAAGCCCTCCGCGAAGGGAAAGGAACCCTTCGCGAAGCTTATGCCGAGATTCGCGCCGGAGAGCCCTGGCTGGTAAACTTTCACGTCCCGGAATACCAGCCCGGCGGATTTCGCAATCACGACCCGCTCAGGAGGCGCAAGCTCCTGCTCAATCGCCGCGAGATCGAGCGCCTGATCGTGCAGACCCAGCAGAAGGGCATGACCATCGTCCCGCTCAAGATTTATTTCCGGGACGGCATTGCAAAATGCGAACTGGCTGTCGCCCGAGGCAAGAAATTCCACGACCGCCGCGAATCCGAGAGACGCAAGGAAGCGAAACGCGAGGCCGACGAAGCGATCTATCGCTCCCGCCGGCGATGAGGTGAAAGGAAGCCATGGAGATCCGACTCGAGTCCCAGCCGTACTTTGCCGTACAAACTGACGCCCTCGTCACCTACGTCTTCGATAAGGACGACAAATTCGACGGAGTCCTCGGCGAAATCGACCGCGCGCTCAATGGCCAGCTCGCCTCGCTCGCATCGAGCGGCGAGATGACCGGCAAGTCGCTCGAGCTCACGCTGCTCCATTTCCCTCAGGGGCTCACGGCGAAGAAACTGCTCCTCGTCGGCGCCGGCAAGCCTGAAAAATTCGCGGTCTCCGATCTCCGCAACATCGCCGGCACCGCCGTGCGCCACCTCAAAACGCGCGGCGTAAAAAAGCTCGCATTCCTCACGCGCCAAGGCGAGCGCGGACCCGCTGCCGCGCAGGCTGTGGTCGAAGGGCTGATCGTCGCCGATTTCGAATCGGACAAATACCGCACGGACCGCAAGAACCGCGAGATCGAATCCGTTTCGCTCTGCGGTTTCGACGGCGGCCTCGGCGCCGACCTCCAAGCCGCCATCGAAAATGGCCGCGTCCTCGCCGAATCACAGAATTTTGCACGCGACCTGATCAACGAGCCCTCCAACAAGCTCACGCCGCGCATGCTCGCCGCGCGCGCCGAGGCCATGGCCAAGGAAGCCGGCCTAACCATCGAAATCCTCGACGAGCGAAAAATCGGCGAACTCAAAATGGGCGCGCTCATCGGCGTCGCGCAAGGCAGCAACGAGCCGCCGCGCGTCATCGTCGTCCGCTACACGCCCGAACGCCCGCGGCAGGGCGCTCCCGTGCTTGGCCTCGTCGGCAAGGCCGTCACGTTCGATACGGGCGGGATTTCGATCAAGCCCGCCAACAACATGGAAAAGATGAAGTACGACATGGGCGGCGGCGCCACGATGCTGGGTGCGATGCGCGCGCTCGCGAAATTGAAGCCCTCAATCTCCGTGATCGCCGTGATTCCCGCCACCGAAAACATGCCCGGCGGCCGCGCCCAAAAGCCCGGCGACGTGCAGACCGCGATGTCCGGCAAAACGATCGAGGTAATCAACACGGACGCCGAGGGCCGCCTCATCCTTGCCGATGCTGTCTACTACGCGCGCCAGCTCGGCTGCACGCACCTCATCGACGCCGCCACGCTCACCGGCGCGATCGAAGTCGCTCTCGCGAACGTCCACGTCGGCGCCTTCGGCACACCGCGCGAATACCTCGATCGCTTCCTCGAAAGCGCGAAGGCCGCAGGCGAAAAAATGTGGCCGATGCCGATGGACGAAGAGTACGAGGAAATGATCAAGAGCAATATCGCGGACATTCGCAACACCGGCAGCGGCAAGGGCGGCGGCGCGATCACCGGTGCGTGGTTCATCAAGGAGTTCGTGGACGACACGCCGTGGATCCATCTCGACATCGCCTCGACGTGCTGGGCCGACGACGGCCGCCCGTGGCTCGCCAAAGGCCCCACCGGCATCGCGATCCGCTCAATCGTTGATTTCGCCCTGAAGCAATAAATCGCGCGCGCCGCCTCGTGCCGTCATCCTGAACCCATCCGACCAGGATGGGTGAAGGATCTCGGCTGAAAAATTCTGCAATCCAATGAGCCCTCGTCGGCTTCACATCATTTCCGGCGGGGTGATCCCAAGCAGCGCCAGCGCCGCCACGAGCTGCTCGCGTACGAACTGCGTCAGCCGCAGCAGAAACGCCCGCTTCTCGGCGTCTTCCTCCGACAAGATGTGATGCTTGTGGTAGAAGACGTTGAATGCCTGCGCGAGTTCAAACGCGTAGCGCGTGAGAAACGCCGGCTCCTGCCCGTCGACTGCGGCCCCCACCCGCGCATCGAGCGAGCCCGCCAGCAGCGCCAGATCCCACAAATCGTCGCCAGCCGGTGCCGATAGAAGTTTCGCCAGATCGATTTCCCCGCTCGCAATCTTCGCCACATTCGCCGCGTCGATCGCTTCGTTTTCCGGATGCGCGTCCGCGCCCTTGCGCAAGATTCCGTTCACACGCACAACCGCGTATTGGACGTACGGCCCCGTCTCGCCTTCAAAGCTCAGCGCATCCTTGAAATCGAAAGCGATCACTGTCGACCGTGTGAATCGCAGCAGAAAATAGCGCAGCGCGCCAATCGCCACGGCATTCGCGATCTGATTGCCCTCGAAAGCTCCCGCCAGCTCCGGATGGCGCGACGCGACTTCCTGCCGCGTGCTCTCGAGCAGCTGATCGATCAGATCGTCCGCCTTCACACCCTGTCCCTTGCGCCCGCTCACCTCGATGTAAGGCCGCTTCGCGTCTTCGGGTGGAATCTCGTAGCCCATTTCGAGCGCGCAGCGAGGCGTCAGCGCGACCACGTTGTACGAAAAATGCTTCAGATGATCGGCTTCTTCCGCATATCCCAGCGCGCGCAAGCCCGCCACCACAACCTGTTGCGGGTACGCCTGCCGCGAATCGATCACGTTAAAAACTTCCTTCGCGTGACCGAATTCCGGCGCGCCCGCTTCGCCATTCTCGCTGGCCGTCGTCCAGGCCTCGTGCCCATCGGGATGCTTGTGGAATCGGCGATAATAGAAATCGCGACCGAGCAGGCCGAATTTCCAGAGATGGTAGGCGATGTCTTTCCCTACGTACGTGACGGTCCCGTTCGATCGCACGATAATTTTGGCGTCGGCCAATTCATCAGGTTCGTCTTCCGGCTCCGCTTCTTCTTTGTCTGAGGGAAGCTGCATCACCCAGCATCCCGCGCTCTTGCCCGAAGTGGCGTACTGGATCGCGCCGCGCTGCTTCAGCATCTCGAACGCCGCGTCCCAAAATTTCAGGTGCAAGATTTCGCTTTCGCGCGAGAGCAAGTCGTAATCGATGCCCAGCCGGTCGAGCGTGCGCAAGTGGCAGTGGACGATCGCCGTCGACACAACTTCCGCCATCTTCGCCGCCGCGCCGTGCCCCTCTTCGATTTGCTTGAGCGTCTGCGCGCGAAGCTCGAGCCGCGATTTATCTTCCGCCAGCCATTGCGTCACGCGCGTATACAAATCCCAACAGAGGTAATCGAATTTCGGCTGGTCCGCGAGTGCGCGAACCTCGCCCGGCGTTCTCGGCTCGAGATGCGTGAATCCGAGAACCACATCCGCCACCTGCACGCCGGTGTTGTCGATGTAGTTCTGCACCTCGACGCGCTTGCCCGCGTACCGCAGCAGCCTACAGAATGTGTCGCCGAGCACAGCGTTGCGCAAGTGGCCGATGTGCGCGGCCTTGTTCGGATTCACGCTCGTATGCTCGACAAGCACCTTGGGCGCATCCGCCTTTGGCGCGGGCATTTCCCTTCCCGATTCCTCACACGCCGCGCGAAAGAATTCCGCGCGGTCGAGGAACGCATTGAGGTATCCGCCACCCGCCACTTCCACCCGCGCGACGCCCGGAATCGGCTTCAGCGAATTCGCGATTTCCTGCGCCAGCGCGCGCGGCGGCTTCTTCAGCCGCTTTGCCAGATCGAAGCAGACGGGCGACGCCACCTCGCCCATCGCGAGCTTCGGCGGCCGCTCCGTCACCACTGGCACGTCCGTTTTGTAGCGCTCGTGGATGTGGTGCCGCAGCGCCTTCCGAATCCGTTCGTCGATCGTCTTATACACACAGCTCCTTATGTCGCAAAGAATCGAAGATTATAGTATCGTTTTCCTGTAGGTCCGCAGCAGAAACACAAACCATTCATGGATCAGTCTAACTCTTCAAAGAAGAAGTTTTATCTGACGACGCCGATTTACTACGCGAATTCGCGCCCGCACGTCGGCTCCGCGTATACGACGATCGTCTGCGACGTGATTGCGCGATACAAGCGGATGTGCGGCTACGACGTCGCTTACCTCACCGGCACGGACGAGCATGGCGTCAATATCGAGCGCGCCGCCGAGGCAGCGGGGATCACGCCGCAGCAGCTCGTCGACAAGAACGAAAAGATTTTCCGCGATTTGTGGAAGCTGCTGGGCATCACGATCACCGATTTCGTCCGCACAACTTCGCCCGAACACGAACGCGCGGTGCAAACCTTGGTCCTCCGCACGCTCGAGCGCGACAAAAATCTGCCGCCCGAGAAACGCTCGATCTACAAGGCGAAATACGAGGGCCGCTACTGCATCTACGACAACGCCTACGTCAGCGATACGCCCGAGCCGGTGAATTGCCCCACCTGCGGACGCCCTGCGGAGCTGATTTCCGAGGAGAACTATTTCTTCCGGCTTTCCGCCTATCAGGAAAAGCTGCTGCAGCTCTATCGCGAAAAACCTGAATTCGTTCAGCCCGATTTCCGGATGAACGAAGTAAGAAGCTTCGTCGAGGCAGGATTGAAAGACGTCTCGATCAGCCGAAAGACGATCAAATGGGGGATCCCGTGGCCCGGTGATCCCGAGCACGTCTTCTACGTCTGGTACGACGCGCTCACCAGCTACATGACCGGAATCGGCTACGCCAGCGAGGACAAAGAGAAGCAGAAAAAATTCGAGCGCTTCTGGCCGGCCGATCTCCACATGATCGGCAAGGAAATCATCCGTTTCCACGCCGTCTACTGGCCCGCATTCCTAACGGCTGCGGAGCTTCCGCTTCCAAAGCAGATCTTCGCGCACGGCTGGCTGCTCTTCGAGCAGGAAAAGATGAGCAAATCGAAGGGCAATGTCGCCTACCCCGAGGCAATCGTGAGGGCCTTCGACGAATTGACCGGCGCCAAAGTCGGCAACGATGCCCTGCGCTACTACCTCTTGCGCGAAACCGTCTTCGGCCAGGACGGCAATTTCTCCCGCGACGCCTTGATCACCCGCTATAACGCCGACCTAGCCAACGGTCTTGGCAATCTCGCCAGCCGCGTTTTGTCCATGATTGGCAACTATTTTGGTGAGATTCCCCAACCCGACAGCACACTTAGTTACGCTGGCTGGCTGCACCACGCCCTGAGCGCTCGGGAGTACTACGACGCATTTCAATTTTCGCTCGCCAGCCAGCAGATATGGCAGTTCATCTCAGAAGTTGATGAGGACATCGTCCGGCAAAAGCCTTGGAAGCTTGCCGACGAGCCATCCTGTCGAGGCCAACTTGGAAACGTCTTGTATAATTTGGCGCAAGCCCTCTGGCATTTGGTCATACTCGCGCATCCCATAATTCCTGAAGCGACAGAGAGAATTTGGAAACAACTGGGCCAATCGGAAAACCTTACAGACGTGCGAATCGATCAGGTGGGATGGGGCGAGTTAGAGCCTGGGATCAAAATCCGAAAGCCGGAAGCGGTATTTCCGCGCGTGGATAAGAAGCAACTGTCGGAAAGGATTGAAGCGATGGAAAACGAGATACGGAATCCGTCCGCCGCGGCGGGCAAGCCGGAAAGCACGCAGCCTGCGGCGACACCGGCCAGTGCGACACCGGCAACGACCGCAGCGGCACCGGCGGCTGCGCCCGCGACCGCGAAGATCGGCATCGAAGACTTCGCCAAGGTCGAATTGCGCGTCGGCGTAATCAAGTCGGCCGAGCGGATTCAGGGCGCCGACAAGCTCCTGAAGCTGCTGGTAGACATCGGCGACGAAGTCCGCCAGGTTCTCGCGGGCATCGCGCTGGCGTACACGCCCGAGGATCTAATCGGGCGCAAGGTCGTGATCGTCGCGAATCTCGCGCCTCGCAAGATGCGCGGTCTGGAATCGAACGGGATGCTGCTCGCGGCATCGGTCGGCCCGGACGGCAAGCCCGTCCTTTGCACCTTCGCCGAAGACGTCGCCCCCGGCGCAAAGGTGAAATAGCCTGCCGACGCACCCCTATTAGCGTGTCGATTAGAACGGGTACCCGTCCTTTGTTTACAGGTGGTTATGGACGTTTCTAATCGCCGCAGTGTCGATTAGAAATGAGCGAAGACGTGTGACTCGCGTGATGAGCGGGTGAGCGAATCCGCCAGGGCCGAAAAGCCTCACCCCGGGAAAGCGGGGTGAGCTACATGAACCTGCGCTGAATGCTAAGTTTTCAAAGAGCGTTCGGCCCTCGTCGAGAGGGCGGGCGGCTTTTGCCACCTCCATCACGGTAGCAGATTGCGTTGCAACAATCGGCTGGCCTTGAGTACAGTTTTAGCACGGGGCGCGTGTGCTGGCCTTCGCAACCGGCTTGGTGCGCTTCTTTCAAAGAAACATGAAAATTATCGACTCGCACGCGCACCTGGAAACGGCGGAATTCGACGGCGATCGCCGGCGATCTCGAGCGCGCGCAGGCCGCTCCCAACAATCCGCATAATCGCGTGAGAGTGATGGACGATGAGTACATGAAGGTCCAAAAGAACGGGCAATGCGTTGACGTTAACGGAAACGAAATGCCCTCCGACTCTCCAGCGGCGCACATACCGGTCGACGCATCGATGAAAAGCCCGTTTGTTGACGTACCGGGCGGCGACGTACCTTTTGTTGAATGAGGGCAGTCACAAATGATGTCATACGAGAAATGGCGCGCCCGAATCATTGCGGCCGCGCAAAACATCGCAAGTCGGGAATTTCAGGAACAGGCGTGGCTTTCGGGTGCGAAGTTCGTCTCGTCTCCTGATGAACTCTATCAGATCATGATGGAAGACACGACTCCGGACCTTTTTTTGAAACGTACGGCAAGAAGTTTACAGCTAGACAGTTGCAGCGTTGGAA
>JBAPOM010000188.1:0-8925 GCA_049279635.1 Candidatus Acidiferrales bacterium | reverse complement strand
GGATAAAGCCGCGGTGATGAGCAAGGGCGACGAAATCTCGAAAGATACGTCGGAGCTGATCAGCCATTACCTCGGCGCGATTTTGGATGCGAAGACGATTCTCACGCCTCAGCAGCAGCAGATGATTCGCGAATATCTCGAGAACGGCGCGCCGCCCTTGCCGGGTCCGCTGCCTCGGCCGTAATCGCCAATACCGCTTCACTATCCATGAATCTGTGGGCTCGCGCTCGCGTCCGAAGGCGGATGTCACATGGGCGTAACAATTCCCTTGGCGGCGCTGCCTTAGACTGAAGTTGGACGCGACAACGGGCGGGAAACGTCCTACAATCCCCCGGCACCGGGGGGCGAACCCCGGCCACTCAAAGGAGCGAAAATGCGCAACGGAAAGAATTTCGTCCTGATTGCATTGGCGGCGGCTTTAGCAGTGGCGGTTACGGATCGCCCCGGGAGGGCGGCAGGCGACACGGTTCGCGTGGGCATGATTCCAGACGCAGGCGCGACGCAAGTTTCGATCGATCAGAAAAAGCCTCTCAAGGATTATTTGCAGACTGTGTTGGGCCAGCCAGTCGACTTAATTATCCCGACGAACTACAATGCAACGGTCGAGGCGCTCGGCAACGGCTCGCTCGATTTCGCGTATCTTGGCGGATTGACCTACCTGAAGGCGCACGAACAGTACGGCGCGATGCCGCTCGTGCAGCGGGACACCGACCTACAGTTCCATTCGCTGTTTATCACGCAAACGGATTCTTCGATTCATAGCCTGGCCGATCTCAAGGGCAAAAGTTTCGCTTTCGGCGACATCAACTCGACGAGCGGGCACCTGATGCCGTTCCTCGCGCTGAAGGACGCCGGCATCAATCCGGACACCGATTTGAAATTCCGCTATACGGGGAGCCATCCGGCTACGGCAAAAGCCGTCGAAGCGGGGGCGGTGGATGCAGGTGCGCTGGACGAAACTGTTTTCCGCCAGCTGACCTCGGACAAGACCGTCGATCCGGCGAAGGTGCGGGTTTTCTACACCACGCCGCCATTCGTGGACTACGTCTGGGTAGCGCGCAAGGATGTGAATCCGGCGCTCGCTCAGAAGTTCGCGGAGGCTTTCCTCAAGCTTCAGCAGCCGCAAGACGCGCAGATCCTCGACATTCTCCGCGGCACGAAATTCGTCCGGGCGGATGAGGAGGAGTACAGCAAGCTGCGGACGGTCGCCACGCAACTGGGAATGCTGAAGTAAGCGCGGTGTGCGAAGCTCGGCACTTGGGACCCCGATGCTGAAGCTCAACGATATAATCGTCCGCTACACGCGGCAGGGGCCTGCCGTGCTGGACCACCTTCACCTGAACGTTGGGGCCGGCGAGCGAGTGGCGCTCGTTGGTCCCAGCGGTTCGGGAAAGACGACGCTGTTGCGGACCATCAATGCTTCGGTCGCCGCGGAATCGGGGCAGGTGTGGGTGGGCGATGTGGAGGTGACGCGCACGCGCGGCGCGGCTCTGCGGAAGATTCGGAGCCGGATCGCGTTCATCGCGCAAAAGCACGATCTTGTGGACCGGCTCAAGGTGTATCAAAACGTGATGGCGGGCGCGCTGGGGCGCTGGTCAACGGCGCACGCCCTGAGGTTTCTGATGCGGCCGAAGGCGAGCGAACTTGAAGAGGCGAGCGAGGCGCTCGACTCGGTGAATTTGCGCGAGAAGCTGCGGGTGCGCACCGCCGAGATTTCCGGCGGACAGCAACAGCGTGTGGCGATTGCCCGGGCGCTGATTCAGAGCCCGCTGATCATACTGGCGGATGAGCCGGTGGCGTCGCTCGATCCGGAGAATGCGGCGCAGGTGATGGAGCTGCTGTGCGGGCTGGCGAAGAGCCGCGGGATGACGCTGCTCTGCTCGCTCCACCAGCCGGAACTCGCGCGGCGCTATTTCGACCGGCTGCTGCGAATCGAGAATGGGCAGGTGGTGCCGGTGCCTCCGCCGCCGGTCGCGGGGTCGCGCCATGCGGCGTACGTTCCGTGCTGATCTTCACGCGGCTATTGGGATTCTTCCGCTTCCTCGGGCAATTTTTCCCTCCCGATCTCTCGTGGCACTACATTTCCTATCTCGGCACGCCGGTGGGCCAGACGGTGGCGATGGCGCTCGCTTCGATTTTTCTGGCCGTGGTGCTCGCGCTTCCGCTCAGCCTCATTATCGGGACGCGCATGCCCGGATCGAAGGCGCTGTATGCCGTGCTGGCGGCGATTCGCTCGATTCCGGATCTGACGCTGGCGATTTTCTGCGTGATCATCGTGGGCCTCGGGCCCGGGGCGGGCATGACGGCGCTGGTGATTTACTACGGCGCCGCGATGGCGAAGATTTTCGGCGAGATTTTTCTCGCAGCCGATCCGCGGCCGCTCGAGGCGCTGCGCGCGACAGGCGCTTCGCGGATTTCGCTTGCGGCGTTTGGCCTGATTCCACTGAAGCTGGGCGACGCCCTCACCTATGGCCTGTATGAGCTTGAGAGCGCGATCCGGGCTTCGGTGATCGTGGGCGCGGTGGGCGCCGGCGGAATCGGCGCGGAACTCGTCGGTTCGCTGAACGATTTCGATTATCGCCGCGTGACGACGCTGATCCTCACATTGGTGCTGCTGATCTTGCTGGTCGACCGCTTCTGCTGGTTCGTGCGGCGATATCCGGTTGGGCTGGCGATAATTCCGCCAGCGGGGGTCGTGTCGTTATTTTTCTGCTGGCCGCAGCTCTTCGCAGCGCGGCATGCGCTGCACACGTTTGCGTCGATGTTTCCACCCCATTTGAATTCGAGCGAGCTTCACCGGCTTCCGATACTGGTGCTGCAGACATTCGGCATGGCGGCGGGTGGAACGGCGTGCGCGTCGGTGCTCGGGCTTTTGATTTCGCCGGCTGCGGCGCGGGGGATTGCGCCCCCGTTCGTGGTGCAGGTGGTGCGGCGAGCGCTGGATTTTCTGCGAGCGGTGCCGGAAATCGTGTGGGGCCTGCTGCTGGTCACGTTTGCGGGAGTCGGGCCGTGGGCCGGCATGGCGGCGCTGGGCGTGCATTCGACCGGAGTGCTGGGGAAACTTTTCGCGGAAAGCCTCGAAAACGTGCCGAAGAATCCGATTCGGGCACTCGAAGCGACGGGGGCGTCGCGCCTGGCCGTGGCCGCTTTCGGAAACGTGCCTCTGGCCGCCGGACCGATCGCCATTCACACGCTGTTCCGCTTCGAATGGAACGTGCGTTCGGCGACGGTGCTCGGGATCATCGGGGCAGGCGGGATCGGCGAGGCGCTCTTCAACGCGCAGGAGCTTTTCTTTTATCGCGAGATGATGGCGTACGTGCTGGTGACTTGCCTGATGGTGGGCGGGATGGATATCTTCAGCACGAACATGCGAAAGCGCTACCAGGTTTCCTGGGAAGCGATTGAATGAGCGCGGCGACAGGCCCTGGCGGCGCGCGGCCGGCCGTGTTTGTGACGAACCGCGTGCATCGCGAGGTGATCGCGTTTCTGGAGGAGTTCGCGGAGGTTGAGGCGAACCCATCGGCCGATCCATTTCCGCGCGAGGTATTTTTCGAAAAGGCGGCGCGAGCGAGCGGCATGATGGTCTTCATGAACGATTCGCTCGATGCGGCCGCGCTCGAGCGGTGCCCGAAGCTGCGGATCGTGGCGGGGGCGCTGAAGGGCTACGACAATTTCGACGTGTCGGCGTGCACGAAGCGCGGAATCTGGTTCACGATCGTGCCGGACCTGCTGACCATTCCGACGGCGGAGCTGACGATCGCGCTAATGCTGGGGCTCGCGCGCAAGGTGCTGGCGGGCGACCGGGTGGTTCGCTCGGGCGCGTTTGCCGGCTGGCGGCCGATTTTATATGGCGCCGGCCTTTCGGGGAGCACGGTTGGAATCGTCGGCATGGGGAAGCTGGGGCGCGCGGTGGCCGAGCGGCTCGCTGCATTCGGAATGAAAATACTGTATGCCGATCCGGTTGCGATGCCGGCCGAGAGCGAGAAAAGCTTGGGCGCGGCGCGCGCGGAATTGCATGAGCTTGTGGCGCGGAGCGATTTTGTGGTTGTGCTTGCGCCGCTCGCGCCGGGCACGCTGCACCTTTTCGATGCGGCGATGCTGGCGCGGATGAAGCCGGGCAGCTTCCTCGTGAACGTCGGCCGGGGATCGGTGGTGGACGAGCAGGCCGTGGCGAATGCGCTGAGGTCCGAGCATCTGGCGGGCTACGCGGCGGATGTTTTCGAGATGGAAGATTGGGCGCGGGCAGACCGGCCCGCGGCCGTGTGTCCGGATTTGCTGGCGCAAGACGACAAAACGCTTTTCACGCCGCATCTCGGCTCGGCGGTTCGCGAAACGCGCCTCGAAATCGAAATGCGCGCGGCGCGCAACATCGCGGAGGCGCTCGCTGGGCGGCGCCCGCCCGACGCGATCAACGAAATCCGCTGACGAGGGAGTGCGTGTGGCGAATGAGCGAGCCGCAGAGCAGATTCCTCGCTTCGCTCGGAATGACAGGGACTTGGCTGATGTACCGATAATGCCCAACTTGGCAGGCGGAGAAAAGGAGAGAGGCGCTCGGCAAAGTCACAAGCGCCTCCTCTACTGCGTCAACGTAAATCGTACCTCACTGGATCACCTCCTTCTCGGCTAAGGAGCCGATATCGACAAGTTGTCGAGTTCCCCGAGTATAACGCGGGACCGGCGAAATTTTAGAACAAGCCTTCCGCGAGCTTCGGTTGCGGCACGCGCAGCCGGTTGCCGTTAGAGTGGGTTCGAGTTGGTAGCGGCGAGCTGTTCGACGGTGCTGGATATGGCGCGAACCGGTGTGGAGACGTGCACGGTCTCGCCTTCATCGTCGACGTCCACAACGATCGAGCCACCCAATTTCGCAACCTCGACATGTTCGCGAGGATCTTTCACTTCGACAAGCACGACGTCTTCTGAATCGCGCAAACCATCGAGCGCCGCGCGAATCACCGGCATGTAGGGCTGGATTTGCCGAGCTGCTTGCGCCAGCCCGCGCTGCGGGGCTAAATGCACGGCGATAGGCGCCAGCATCGCCGGGGCAATCACGTTGATGTGGAGGCCTTGCGGCTGTTTCTCGATCACTTTCACGTGAACGAGACCTTCGCTGCAGAGGATGCTCGCGCCGGCCAGTCCCACGCCGGCCATTCCCAGCACAATCTTTCCGAGCAGTATCATCGCTTCGCTCCTCACTTTCGGCTGTGATGGTTCGCCCGGTTCGGGCGTCCAGACAGGCTCATTCCTGGGTATTCAGCGAATCCACCCAAATGCGGACCTTCTGGCCCGAGTCGTGCACGGTCACCAACACGATGTCACCTGCATCACTTAAGGCCCGCAGTGCGGCCGCGATGTCCAATTGGTCGTCCTTCGCGGTGGCAAACAGCGCGTCGACGATCTTGAGGGGAACCGTGACGTCAACCGTTTGCTGATTGCTTTTCGTGCCGATCACATGAACGATGATGTTTCCGTTGGCCTTGGCCACGCGGACGTTTGAATCCTTGTCTTTGACTGTGACGAACTCGTTGTCTGGGGCGGTGCGCACCGCATCCAGCAGCGCCCGAAGGTCCACCCCATTCATTTCCGCGTTATGGATCGTGACCTTGCCGTCGTGCAGGTCCCGATTGTTGATGGCAGGCAGGATCTTCTCGGCCATCGCGAGTGGCACGTTCACTTTGACGCTTTCGCCCTGGGCCGAATCCTCGACGTTTACGTGCAGGTACCTTTCCGCAGGCGCCGCCTTTGCAGGTGTTGCCAGGGCCGTCATTCCTGCCGCGAGCAGGCAAAGCACTGCCGCGGTTTGTCGCATGGTTTCTCTCATCTTGTGGGCCTCCTCGCCCGTCTTGCCAGCTAATACGGAATGAGCCCTCGAAATGTTCCCTGGAATTTGGGCAGCAGAGCTGGCCTTTGCAGCAAGCCGGCACGGGAGCAACACGGACGATGGGTACAAGAAACGAGCTTGCTCTTGGCCGACCTGGCTTGGGCAGGAATGTCTATTGAAACCGGCTGGATGCGACACTAAGATACGCGCTTGAGAGTTACGTCCTTCGAAGGATCATGACCGCGGATAATCCTATCGCCGCCAGGCCACGGAATCAGGCGTCGCAAGTCAAGCACAAGGCAGGCGTGTGATGGCGCAGGTTTATTCGCTCGACGGAATTGTTCCTGTGATCGACCCCACTGCTTTCGTGCATCCCACCGCCGTGCTTATCGGCGACGTAATTGTGGGACCGCGGTGCTATGTGGGTCCTTGCGCCTCCTTGCGCGGAGATTTCGGGCGCCTGATACTCGAAGAGGGAAGCAATCTGCAGGACACCTGCGTGATGCATAGTTTTCCGGGCGCGGAAACCGTCGTAGAAACGAACGGTCACATCGGCCATGGCGCGGTTCTCCACGGCTGCCGCATCGGCAAGAACTCGCTGGTCGGCATGAATGCGGTGATTTCGGATGGAGCAATCATCGGCGAGTCGTGCATCGTGGCGGCGGTGGCCTTCGTGAAGGCGGGGGCGGTCATTCCGCCTCGCAGCCTTGTCCTCGGCGTTCCCGCCAAGGTTGTGCGCGAGTTGACGGATGCTGACATTGCCTGGAAGAGCGAAGCGACCGCGACCTATCAGGCGCTCGCCCAGCGATGCCTCAAGGGTCTGAAACCAGCCGAAGCGCTCACTGCGGTCGAGCCCGACCGTGCGCGGTTTCCCAAGCTGCCGATCGACCCGCTGTACAAGTCCAGGCAGACGCCTCGGCAATGACTTTTGGGACTTTTGGGCGGCATCTCTGGAGTACGGCTTCGTTCCATAGAAGCATCACGAAGCGCTGTGACGTTCGTCACCGCGTCCGCCGGCTGTATTTCGTAAGTTGTTGACCTTGCGAGAAGTGAGCCGCTGAGGTCCATCGTGACAAGCGTGACTGGAGGCTACGGGTTTCACTTGACGGCCGCAAACACGCCCGTACAGCCTTGCGAACTCCCCGCCCTCAACCCAAGCCCAGATGAGGTGGTCGTGCAGGTTGCGGGCTGCGGTGTCTGCCACACGGACATCGGCTTTGCATTCGACGGCGTCCCGACTCGCCATGCGCTGCCGCTTGTCCTGGGGCATGAAATTTCAGGACGAGTCGTCGCTGCGGGAGAAAATGCCGCTGCCTGGCTCGGGCGATCGGTGATTGTTCCGGCTGTGATTCCGTGTGGGTCCTGTACGGCGTGCCGGGCGGGGCGAGTTACGATTTGCCGCCAGCAGTTCATGCCGGGCAACGATGGCGACGGAGGCTTTGCCACGCACGTGCTCGTGCCCTTTCGCGGGCTGTGTCCCGTGCCCGAATCTCTGCCATCGGGCGTCACGCTCGAGATGCTGTCTGTGGTTGCCGACGCGGTGACGACGCCATATGAAGCGATTCGAAGAGCGAATCTAGGGTCCGAAGACGTCGCAGTGATTGTGGGGGCTGGCGGTGTTGGCGGATTCGGCGTGCAGATTGCCGCCACGATGGGAGCGGCGGTTGGCGTCATCGACATCGATCGCGAGCGGCTGGATTTGGCCGCTCAGCATGGCGCCAGCCTCGCTCTCGATGCCAGCGCCACGGACCTCAAGGGCTTGAAAGCAGCCGTACGAACGTTCGTCAAAGAAAGCGGGCGAAAGGGCGTCGGGTTGAAGATTTTCGAAATGAGCGGCACGCCTGCCGGCCAAGCGACGGCCTTTGGACTGCTGGATCACGGCGCGTATCTGGGCATCGTTGGCTTCACGCCCAAGAGCGTCGAACTTCGCCTGTCGAACCTGATGGCATTCGACGCGACCGCGCGCGGCAATTGGGGCTGCCCGCCGGATCAATACCCCGGCGCGCTGCAGATGGTGCTCGATGGAAGAATTGCACTCGGTCCTTATGTAGAGCTCCATCCGCTGGCCGAGGCTCCCGCTATTCTCGATGCAGTCGCAAAACATGCCGTGCGTCGCCGGGCCATCCTGCAACCGGGCCCGAATAATGTGAAGCACTGACGGGAGAACACGTGAAAAACCACAACCTCGTTGAGACTTTTTCTCCGCGAGAAATACTCTTCGAGCGCCGGCCCGTGCGCGATCGCTCGGGCAAGCCCGTCGACGGCCTCCACAACGTTTGGATCACGCTCAACAACCCGAACGAGCTCAACAGCTATACGACTTCCATGGCCAAGGAAGTGATTCTGGCATTGCGCGAGGCGAGCAACGACCGCGCGGCTGTGGCCGTCGTTCTGACGGGCGCCGGAACGCGCGCCTTTTGCGCCGGCGGAAACACGCGTGAATACGCCGAGTATTACGCAGGCGCGCCGGGTGAATACCGCCAGTACATGCGCGTCTTCAACGACATGGTCACGGGCATTCTCCAGTGCGACAAGCCCGTGATCTGCCGCGTGAATGGAGTGCGCGTGGGCGGCGGCCAGGAAATTGGCATGGCCTGCGATTTCTCGGTCGCGAGCGATCTCGCGCTTTTCAGCCAAGCTGGGCCGAAGCACGGCTCCGTTCCGGACGGAGGAAGCACGGATTTTCTTCCCGTGTATTTGGGAATCGAGCGGGCCATGTATAGCGGAACGCTTTGCGAGACCTGGAGCGCGCATCGTTTCTATTGGCTTGGGGGGCTCACGCAGATTGTGCCGGCGTTGAAAGTGGAGGGCCGGTGGACGCCGAATCCCCTCGTCGTAACCGACCGGGTGCTGGACGAATACGGACGCATCGTGCTCGGCGAATGGAAGACGGGGCAGGCGCGCGAGGAAGGGAAATCACTGCTGGCCAAGGGCAGCGTGGATCTTTCGCTGCTGGACGAGGCCGTCGATCAGATGTGCACGAAGCTCCTCTACACCATGCCCGACTGCCTCATCAAGACCATCGAAAGTCTGCGCAAGCACAAACTCGTGCATTGGGACAAGAACCGCGAGATCAGGCCGCGCTGGCCGAACTGGCGCACCACTTC
>JBAPOM010000187.1:0-2856 GCA_049279635.1 Candidatus Acidiferrales bacterium | reverse complement strand
CCTGGTGAATGATCGTGATCAAGTCGCGGTCGCTGATTTCTTTCTCGGCATCCGCGCGCGCGATGGCCAGGGTATAACACTCCGCAAGTTCGGCATCCGAGGTCTCGTAGCCCAGCTCCGCAAAACGCGCGTGAAACGCGTTCCGTCCCGAGTGTTTCCCTAGCACGAGCTTCCGTGCCGGCACGCCCACCTTTTCAGGCAGGATGATCTCGTACGTCAGCGGATTTTTCAGGATGCCATCCTGATGGATGCCCGCTTCGTGCGCGAAAGCATTCGCGCCGACAACGGCCTTATTCGGCGGGACGGATACGTTTGTGATCGCGGTGAGCATCCGGCTGGTGGGATAAAGCTTTTCGAGCGTGATGTGAGTCTCTACCTGGTAGTGGTTTTGCCGTACGTGCAGCGCTACCGCCAGCTCTTCGAGCGACGCGTTTCCGGCGCGCTCCCCGATCCCGTTGATCGTGCACTCCACCTGGCGCACGCCCGCCTCGATGGCAGCGAGCGAATTGGCCAAGGCGAGGCCAAGGTCATCGTGGCAATGCGCGCTCAAAATCACCTCTGGATGAGCCCCGAGTCGCGCCCGAACCTTCCGGAACATCTCCGCGTATTCGTCCGGCGTCGAGTAGCCGACCGTATCCGGCAAGTTGATGATCGTGGCGCCGCTTTCAACCGCGGCAAGAACGACTTGGCAAAGGTAATCCATCTCAGTCCGGCTGGCATCTTCGGCCGAAAATTCGATCTCCGGGCAGTGTTGGCTCGCGAAACGAATCATTTTCGTGATCTGGTCGAGCGCCTGCTCGCGCGTGCTGCGAAGCTTGTATTTCAGGTGCAGGTCGGAAGTGGCAAGGAAGAGATGAAGGCGGGGCTTTGCGGCAGGCTCGAGACCTCGCAGCGCCGCATCTACGTCGTCCTGGCGCGCGCGGGCGAGCGCCGCTACCTTGCACTGCTTGATTTCCGCGGCGACGGCGCGCGTCGCTTCGAGGTCGCCCGGCGAAGCGATCGGGAAACCCGCCTCGAGGATATCCACGCCGAGCTCTTCGATCTGGCGCGCGAGCCGGAGCTTCTCCTCGCGGTTCATCGAGAACCCCGGCGATTGTTCGCCATCGCGCAGGGTAGTATCGAAAATCTGCACCGTATCCATCGCTGCTCCTTCTTTCTACGATTACCAGTGAACCGCCGCAGAGTCAAGGAGTCCAATTTATAATTGTTGCACGCGGAATAAATCCTTCTTATGTATAATTCCGGCAGAGAGGAGCTGCTTTGGATCTCGCATCCCTGCAGGTGTTTCAGACCGTCGCGCGCGAACACAGCTTTTCCCGCGCCGCAGAAAAGCTTTACCGCACCCAACCAGCCGTCAGCATCTCGATCCGCAAGCTCGAAGAGTGGGTCGGGCAGCCGCTGTTTGTCCGCGGCTCGGGCGCGCGCATGCTCACCGATGCCGGCGTCCTGCTGCTCGAATACGCCGACCGCATGCTCAATTTGCGCGAGGAAATACGCAAGGGGATGAACGATCTACGCGGCCTCGAACGCGGGCAGCTCGCCCTCGGCGTCAACGAGAGTTCTATCCACGCGCTGCTTCCGGCGCTCGACCGCTATCGCCGCTTGCATCCCGGGATACATATCAAAGTCCATCGCGTGTTTTCGCGCGACGTCCCGCGCGAGGTCCTCAACCACCATCTCGATATCGGCGTGATTTCCTACCTGCCGGAGGAGCGCGATCTCGCCGCCGTTGAATTTCATCGAGACTCGCTGGTGCTCGTCGTGTGGCCCGGCCACCGCTTGGCGAAGCGGAAGGATGTCGATATCAAAGATCTCGGCGAGGAAACATTCGTCGCGCACATCGTGGAATCGCCCTACCGCCAGCGCGTGATCCAGATGTTTGCGCGGCACCGCGTCCCGCTGCAAATGGACATCGAAATGCCCACTCTCGAGAGCATCAAAATGCTCGTGGAAATGAAAAAAGGAGTCGCCATCGTCCCCCGCATGTGCGTCGAGAGCGAAGTGGCGCGCGGCGGCCTGCGCGCGCTCCGCGTCCGCCAGATGCGAGTGGTCAGGAGGCTCTATCTGGTATACCGCCGCGACCGGCCGCTCACAGCAGCCGCTCAGGAACTCATCGAAATCATCCGGAAGAAGCGCGCGCCCGCAAAGCGCGCCCAAACGAACGGCGCCGCCGCTTAGAATGTCATGCTGAGCCGCAGTGCGAAACTGCGCGACGGGCCAATCGCGTTGCCGGAAAACAACCCTCCGAAATCCAGCACGTCCAGCACGTTGGTGAGATTCTCGCCGTCGGCCTGCAGCTGCACCTTCACGCGATCCGACTTATAGAGATCGGCGCCCGCCGACGCATCCACCAGAAATGAGGGATAGATGCGGCCGCGCGCGAAGTTGATCCGATTGATTACCTGTTGTCCATATTCGGCGAGCGCCTGATCGTAGGTGCCGTCGAAGGCAAACGGTAGCCCGCTGTCGTATTCGATGCCGACCGCAATCCACAAACGCGGCGCGACCTGGTAGCGAACGCGCCCGCGAACGGTGTTGCGCTGATCCTGCGAGTCCGGAAAATGGCCGGTCGTCGGTATCACCGTGTTGTCACCGAGAAAAAGGCCGCCGGTCACCGGAAACCACGCATTGCCGACCTGGTACGAGTAACTGACAAAACCCGAAAAGCGCTTCCAGTTCGGCAAATCGATTTTCGCATCGCTGCCGTAAATGACAGCTTTGCGGAATGCGATCGGAAAGCTGATCGTCGTGTTCTGTATCTGATCGTCGTCCGCAAAGTTGTTGAAGTACCGGCGGTAATAGTTCGCGTCCAGCTTGAATCTCTTGAAGAAGGCTTTGGTCAGCCCGACTTCGTAG
>JBAPOM010000186.1:0-31295 GCA_049279635.1 Candidatus Acidiferrales bacterium | reverse complement strand
AGTCTCAGCACAGCACAGGAAAAGCCGGAGAAGCAAGCGAAGCCGGACTCGTCGCTCGCGGCCGGCGCGAAAATCTACAAACGGGATTGCGCCGTCTGCCACGGCAATGACGGAAAAGGAAACGGGCCGCCGCCCGCCTCATCGCCATTCAAGGAGCCTCCTCCGGACTTGACGACGCTGGCCAAACGTCACAACGGGGAATTTCCCGCAGCCTACGTGAAATCCGTCCTGCTGATCGGCGTGGAAATGCCAGACCACGGCCCCGCGGAGATGCCGGTGTGGGGCGTCATGTTCAAGGCCGCGACGAAAGCCGACGAGGCAAAAGTGGCGGCGCGCATCGCCGACCTCACGGAGTACATCAAGTCCCTGCAGGTAAAATAGGCCGCCGCGACGGGGCGGAGGCTTGCGTTTTCAATGGCTTGGGGCGCTATAATGCTCCCCAAGTGCGAACCAGTTTCGGCCGCCCAGGCGCTTCCTCGAGGTTGCGTGAGCCATGGCGGCCGGGGAGGGCGGCGATGGACCTGCAAATTTCGGAACGAAAATCCCAGAACGTGACGATTCTGGACCTGCGGGGCCGCGTGGTCATCGGCCGCACCAACGATTCCCTCGCCGCGGAATTGCGCAAGCTGGCCGAGAGCGCGCCGTGCAACGTTCTCATCAATTTGAACGACGTCGCGCAAGTGGACAGCTCGGGTCTGAGCACGCTGGTGCGATCCTTCGTCACGCTCCAACGCGATGGCGGCAGCCTCAAGCTCCTGAATCCGAGCGGACACGTGAAGGAGATTCTCGAGCTGACCCGGCTCGTGCAATGCTTCCCCACCTATACGAATGAAGCAGAAGCCCTCGCCAGTTTTCGCGATAGCGCCGCCCACGCCTAGTCGCCGGCGATCAGCGCCGGAAGTCCTAAAATACTTCTTGCCTGAAGCGAGTTTATAATCGGTGAGTCGGCTAAATTCGGAGGCCCGCCATGGCGCAAACCTGCAAGCACACCAAGGAAATTCGCGACGTTAAGCCCGGCGGCAAAGGATGCAAAGAGTGCCTCGAAATGGGCGACACCTGGGTCCATTTGCGGCTGTGCCTCAGCTGCGGCCACGTCGGATGCTGCGACAGCTCGAAAAACAAGCATGCGACGAAGCACTTTCACGCGTCGCACCACCCGATCATGCAGTCGTTCGAGCCCGGCGAGGACTGGCGCTGGTGCTACGTCGACGAGATGATTGTCGGCTGACACTGACCGCAGGCTCGGACCCAAGGACGCATCACGCCAGTGGCGTGTCAAGCCGCAAATCGAATCGCCTGTGCTGAAGATTTGTATTGCGGGCTTGGCAACACCGTGTAAGTCCGTGTCGACAAGAGGCCAGCGCTCGCCGATATTGAGGACATGAGCTTCGATGCCCTCGCTACACTGGCCACGGTTCTAATCATGGCTGGATTGACCATGCTCATGCTCGACGCAGTGCTCGGCAGAGACTAGCCGGTGCGGCAATTGATCGTCCCCGCAGCCGCTCGGACCCCAAACGTCGCGGGTCGAACGCCTTGACCAATACACCGCCTGCCACCTATCATGAATAAATCGTTTCTGCGTTGTTCGCGGGCCTGTAGCTCAGGTGGCTAGAGCGCACCCCTGATAAGGGTGAGGTCGGTAGTTCAAGTCTACCCAGGCCCACCAGCCTTCGCCGCGCAGCGCCGCGAAGGCTGCCGCGCCGTAGCCGAATGGCGAAGGCGGGCTATGACCGCGCGAGCTACGGCTAGGCAAGCCAGCAGCGCGCGGTTCATCCCAGGATTTACTTCGCTCGCTCCGCAGGCTTCGGGTCGACAAGCCAGAGACAAAACGGCCCGGCGGAGCGCGAACGAATGGCGCGGCTCAGTGCCCGCTTCCCTGTTCCTTCTCGTAAAGCTGTTCGAAAAACGCGAGCTGCGCGCGATCCGATGCCGGTCCAATTTCGGCTCGATCGCCCAAGACCATTGGCCGGTCGCTGGTTTTGTCGTTAAAGGCGGGCCACTTCGCCAGACCCATTCCGTTTGGATTGCCGTTCTTCGCGAAGTTCACCCAATACGACGCGAGTATGTCTGAAACTTGATGATCGTGGTCCGTCCACGCGCGGGGCGGCAGCAGATTTTGGAAAATATACTGGGCTTCGGATCCATGAGTAGCGCCCGAACCAAAGCCACCGCGAGCACTCGAGCCAGGGGGCGGAGGAGGCTGGTGCGTGAAGTAGTAGAGAAACGCTTTCGAATGCCCGGTCTTGGCCTGCGCGCGCGCCCAAATACGGTTGACAAACGCCAGCTCATCGCGAAACGCGGCAAGCTGCGACGCGTTCGCTTGCTCGTCCGAGTCCGCCGGATAGAGTCTTAGGAACGCGTCGGCCTGGTCGCCGAAACGCGCGCGCGAACGCTCGATGAACTTCTCGGCCGTCGTGGGTTGAAGGAAGAAGGTTCCTTCGTCCTTGTTCGATCCGCTGATTAACGGCACATCATTCTGCTTGCCCTCGGCGAATACCGTTCCGACGTCTTCCGGAAGAAACCATCCATCGATCACGGGTCCGCCGCCGCGGCCGCCCTTGAGCAAATCTTCCGCCGGCATCGCGCGCAGGTCTTCCAGGTTTTGCGCGTGCAGCGCCTCAGCCATTTTCACGCCAGCCTGTTCCGCCTCCGCGAGCGTTCGCATGGGTGCGAGAGAAATGCCCATCCACGCGCCACTTTCACCGGACGCCCGCTGGAACAGTCCTTTCGCTAGCGGCGATCCCATGAGATTGGCGATGCTGGCTGCTCCAGCCGAATCGCCGAAAACGGTCACGCGGTGTGGATCGCCGCCAAATGCGGCAATGTTCCTCTGGATCCATTCGAGCGCGGCGACCTGGTCCATGAATCCGTAGTTGCCCGACGCATGATGCTCGGATTCCTTGGTCAACTCGGAATACGAGAAGAATCCAAACACGCCCAGCCGGTAGTTGATGGTGACGAGCACCACACCCTTCTTGGCCAGCACTTCTCCGTTGAAGCCCGGAGCCGATCCGGAGCCAGTTTGATAGCCGCCTGGATGAATCCAGACCATGACCGGCCGCCGCTCGCGGGCCGAAGTGGCCGCGGTCCAGACGTTGAGGAAGAGGCAGTCCTCGCTTATTTTGGGCGCATTTGCCGCGGGAATCGCGCCGCGGAATGCTGGCTGCATGCAGTTCGCCCCGAATTGATCGGCTTTCCGCACACCGTCCCAATGTGCCGCGGGCTGCGGCGGGCGCCAGCGCAGTTGTCCGACGGGTGGCGCAGCGTAAGGGATCCCAAGGAAAACGCGGACAGCGGGATCCGCGCCCGCGGTACCCGAGACTAAACCGGAATCGACATGAACCGGCTCGTCGATGACCGCCGGGGAGACAAACCATCCTGCCAATACAAAGATCGTCGCGATGCAGAACCACGCGGATCGCATGAAAACGCTCCTTTGAAAAACTTCGGTGCCGCATTCACGCAACGGGTGCGGTCGGTGCGATCTCGTTACGGCAAATCGGCAACAAGCGCCTTGAAATGCTTCCATACGACTCGGCGGCATTCGTGCCGTGCATGACCAAATGGCGTCATTGAAACGACGCGACCGCCTGGGGCAAATCGTCGTACGTGGGGAAAAGATTCACCAATCCGGATGCCAGGTTTCCAGCTAGCCCGTGGTCACCGACTGAGCCTGAGTCTGTCGCGGCTTCAAGATCTCGTCGACGAGAAAAAGGTCCGTGAGCAGTGCGCGGAGATGGATCGAAGCATTCAGGTTATCAATCAACTGAGAGCTAAGGATGCCTTGGGCAAGAACGAGCTGGATGGCGGCGAGAGCGTTGCGGGCGTCGCTGCCCAACACGGCGAGAAACCCGCGGTAGGCTTCGGACGCCTGAGGGTTCGTTTTCTCGAAGGCTGCAGCATAGGCTGTCTCGATCCCTGAAAGCGCCGTGACGGCGCGCTTCAGATAATCGCGCACCTGCGTGGAAGACTGGCTGCTTTCGCCGCCGCTTAACCCCTTCCCGGCGTAGGCCAGCATGAATTCGTAGCATTCCTCGATGGCGTCGCAACGAGCTGTGATGTCTTCGTGCATCGCCTCAGGTGGTCACTTCCCGGCCCTTCGGTTCGGCCTTCGAAGCGCCACCCTCGACATTCCACCGTTCGGGATCGTTGTGTTCGAGGAACTGTTCCTTCGTAATCCAACCCACAAACATCGATTTCGTCAGGAAGAGTTTTTCCGGCCGCACGGCGAAGTAGATGTGCGCCATGATGAGCGTAACGAATCCGATGCCCGCGAAACCGTGCAGCACGTACATCCAGCCCCACGTCGTGTCGCCGAAGAGATAGGGATTGCGCGTGAAGAACGGCGTGCGCACCCTCGACATCATAAACACGCCCGTGACGATTACGGACAGGCCCGCCAGCAGCACGATCAGATGGAACAGCTTGTTCTCGAGCGGATACTTGCCCGCCCTCATCGGCGCAGGCGCCGATTGCCCGCGCGCCCGCTTGAGACGATTCGACGCGTCCGCGATATCCTGCCTATCAGGCCAGATGGACCAGAAATCCAGTACGAATGTCGCGTGGATGATGTGATAGATCACCGAGATCGTCAGCACCGCGCCGGCGATCCAGTGCAGCTTGACCCAGTCAAACTGGTAGCCGACCTTCGGGAGCAGCGCGGACAGCACCAACACGAACATCGAGGCTGCCATCACCCAGTGAAACGCTCGCGCCCCAAACGAATGGCGCGTCACGCGCGCCGGAACGCGCGCCGCGGCCGCGGCCTGCTTTGAATCCATCGGGGCAGTCGCTTCGGGTTTGGCCACGAAGCCAACGTAGATGGCGTGCACGATCAGAAAGAGCGCTCCTGCAATTATCGCCACCCAGATCAGGTTCCACGAGATGTGCGTCGGGATCTTTTCGCCCCAAGGACTGGTTGCCCACTGGATGAAGTTCAAGCTGCCTCCTCGCCGCTCATTCCGCGGACCGCGCGCTTTACGAGGTTCCTCATGAGTGGCACTTTGTATCCGTTGTATTGCAGCGGCTCAGCGCCCTGGATGGCGAGCTTCCCGGCCGCCTCCGCCGTTTCCGTGTCTCGCGGCTTGCCCTTCACGGCCGCCTCCACCGCGGTCAATCGCAACGGGCGGCACGCGACTGCATTTACCGCCAGCCGGATGTCCTGGATGCTGTTTCCGGACATCTTCACCGCGGATGCGACGTTGACCAGCGGGAAGTCCCATACCTTGCGGTCGCGCACTTTCTCGAAGTAAAAGTTCGAGCCCGCCCACGTGGATGGAATGCGAATCGAGGTCAAGAGATCGCCCGGCCGCAGGACCGTCATGCGCGTGATGTCAATCGCTGGTCCGATGAAGTAATCTTCGGCGTCCACGACGCGCTCGCCCTTCGGCCCGCGGATTACCATCTTCGCATCCAGCGCGATCAACGCCGGAGCGGTGTCGGATGGATTCACGGCCACGCACCGCACCGCATCCAGAATCGCGTGCTCGCGGTTCATGCCCCTCGGCGAGTCGGCGTAGCAGATGTTGCCACCGGCGCGATAGCACGGCCAGCCGCCGCGGTAGTACCAGCAACGCGCGTCCTGCGAGACGTTTCCGCCGATCGTCCCTTGATTTCGGATCTGCGGCGACGCGGCGAGTTCCGCCGCCTCGGCTAGGAGGCTGTACTTCTCTTTGATCACGGGATGCCGAACCACTTCCGTCAGCGTCGCCATCGCGCCAATCTCGACGCCGTCAGCGCCCTCGCGCACCCCGGTCAGCTCCTTGACCTGGCTCAGATCCACCACGAACTCAGGCCGCTTCACCCGGTCGGCGAACCAGTCCATGCTGTCGAGTCCGCCGGCGAACACCCAGGCCGAGTGGCCGTACCGCGTCAGCAAGGCGAGCGTCTCGTCTGTCGTTGTCGGCTGAAAGAGTTCGAACGTCGGTATTACGTCGCGAATCACAGCCATGTTTCGTTCTCCTTATTCTCTCCGGGCTGATTTCACCCGCCCCGCTAGAGTGACCTGGCAACTCTCGCGCGGGCACCGGCCGCTATACGTCGGCAGCAAAGTTGTGATGGACCGGCTTCTTGGTTTCTAGCGCTGTGAGAATTAAGTCAGCATTGACAGGCGCACGCCGAATCACGTCGTCGCCTACCGCGTCCGCAATCGCATTCAGGATCGCCGAGCAGCCACCGCCCACCGGAGGCTCGCCGATTCCTCGCGCGCCCACCGGTGTTTCCGGATCTGGCAGCCCGACCGCGCCCCACGCCATCTGTGTTGGCGCATCGAGAATCGTCGGCGGCCGGGTGTGGTGGAACCTCTTTGCGACCGGCACGCCATAGTGCTTGTCATAGACCCACTTCGTGCCGATAGCATGGCTGATTCCGAGCATGGAACGGCCAAGCACCTGGCCGCCGAATGCGGCCGGATGAACGATCGTGCCGGCGTCGGCGTACCCGAGGAAATCAACGATCTGGTACTCGCCGGTTTCCATATCAACCTCGACCTCGGCGAAGCTTGCGACGAACGACATGGTCGTCCCGTCGCGCGGGAAACTGTCCTTGGCCACCCCCATCAGCCCCTGACCCGCCAGCGCCGTGGCCGCTGCCACCGTCGCCTTGTTGATGTCCTTGGGCAGTTCGTGCCCGTCGTAGATGCCGCCGAGAGCGATTGCGCGCTGCGCCGCGTGAGCCAGCGTCATGCCCGGTCCGCCGCCCTTGCGAAATACCCTCTGGTTGGCGACTTCATACTGCTCTGGCTTGCCGCCCAGGTCCTGCGCCGCAATCTGCTGGAGCTTCGCCTTGGCATCCAGTCCGGCCGCGTAGGCGGCCCGCGTCATGCAATGGGTGGTCTGGCTGCCGCCCGATGCGCATGTGAACGGCAAGTTCTTCGACGTGTTGCCCCAGGTCAGCTCGACCTGCTCCCAAGGAACCCCGAGGACTTCGGCAGACACGCGGTGCGAATCGCTCACGGACTCAGTGCCGTGGTTGCCGATGCCGGACTGAATGTACAGCTTCCCATCGGGTTTGAGCACAATCAGTCCGTCATATCCGATCCCGCCGCCGAAGAACGTGCTGACCGCCACGCCGAGCCCGCGTGACTTCGGACCATTCCGGCGCTTCTGCGCCACCCTCTCATCCCATTTGAATTGCTTCGCCCCCTGATCGAGCGCGTCCTTCAAGAAGCAGCTCGTCGTGTGCTGCCGCCGCGGGCCGAACGGCTGTCCGAACTCCGCCTTGCCCTCGGGAGCGTTGATGAGCCGCATTTGCACTTGGTCAACTCCCAGTTTGCGTGCGGCCTTCGCAACAATCGGCTCCATCAGCGTGATTCCCTGCATGCCTCCCGGCGAGCTCTGCGCACTGCGGGGCACCGTGTTCGTCAGCACGGTCAGCCCGCGCCACCGCATGGCCTTGGGCTGGAAAAGCAGGGAAACGATCCAGCCCGATGAGGTGGCGTCGAACATTTGTTCGTAAGGGCCGTTGTCGCAGATCACGAACATGTCGATCGCGAGGACCTTGCCCTCGTTCGAGAAGCCGACTTTCAGCCGTCCCTGAAGGCTTGGACGCCCGCGCCCGATGTATTGTTCTTCTTCGCGCGAAATACGCATCATCACCGGCGCGTTGCACCTCTTCGAGAGGAGCGCGGGAATAATCAGCGAGACGCCGCCCGTGATCTTGCTCCCGAATCCGCCGCCCGTATACTCGCTGATGAACACCACATCTTTTGGGTCGACTCCCAGCCACCGCGCGATCGCCGGGGCCGTCTGGAACGTGCTCTGCGTCCCGGTGTGAATGTAAACCTTCCCGTTCTGCCAGTAGGCCATCGTGCTGCGAGTCTCGAGGCACTGGTGGCTGACATTCGGCGTCACGAACGATTCGTCGAGCACAAGCGCTGCGCTCTTCATCTCCTCATCCACGTTGCCGACCTGCCATTCATCGGTTGCCTTGCCCATCGGCAGTTGGCCTTCACCCGCCGCAGCGAAGTCGGCATCCGTCCACTTGAGCACCATCCTCTGCAGCGGCGGAGGCGGTCCTGGCGGGGCGTTCGGTGGCGGCGCAGGCCGCCCCCAGACGTTGCCTTGCTCCCGCGCGTTGGGGCCGTTCGGCCGCAAGCTATCGAGCGGATCAATCACGAACGGAAGAGGTTCGTATTCGATGTGAATCTTCTCGATCGCGTCGGCAGCGGTGAGTTCGTCCACGGCGGCTACCGCGAGAATGGGCTCGCCTTGGTAGACCGGCTCGTTCGTCAGGCCGCGCTCCGTCAGCGGGTCTGCCTTGTTCACTGCGCCGAGGTCGGTAACCGTGTCCGCCGGAGCAGGCAGGTCATCCACGGTGATGATCGCCTTAACTCCTGGCATCGCCAGCGCCTTGCTCTTGTCAATGTAGTTCACTCGCGCATGCGGATACGGGCTCAGCAGTAGCTTGACAAATAGCATGCCGTCGGCGCGATAGTCCTCGGCGTATTTCGCCTTGCCCGTTATCTTGGCGAGCAGGTCCGGCGTCGTGTAGTTCTGGCCGACCAGTGTGTGCTTGGGCGCAGCTTTGGGTGTCGCCACTTTGTCAGTCATGATTTACGCCTTCCTCATGTGCTCTGCGCCGCGCATAAGCGCGGTGAGGATCTTATCGTAGTCCATGCACCGGCAGATGTTGCCCGAAACGCCGTGCGCCATTTCCGCGCGCGTCGGATTCGGATTCGTCTTCAGGAAGCCCACCGCCGCCATAATGAAGCCCGGCGTGCAGAATCCGCACTGGAAGCCCTGTTCGTCGAGAACGCCCTGTTGGACCGGGTGCAGCTTGCCGTCCGCACCAGCCAGCCCTTCAATCGTAACGATGTTCTTGTCCCGCACCGTGTGCGTCAACACAGAGCATGAGTACCGCGGGACATCGTCAATGAGCACCGTGCAGGCGCCGCATTCGGCGCGGTCGCAGCCGAGCTTCGTGCCGGTGAGGCCCAACTTATATCGCAGCGTCATCGCCAACGTCTCCTGCTTCATGACGTCGACGCGCCGCTGCTGGCCATTCACCGTTAGCGTAATCAGCCGCTCGACCGCACCGGCTGCCGACACTTGGGCCAACACGCTGGAGGCGCGGAATAGATAACTCACCGAGGAGACCGCCCCTGCGGCGATCACACCCTTAATGAGGTCCCGCCTCGACAGTTTCGTTGAAGTCAAGATGCCGGGGTCCTCTAATTCACGATCTACCATCGGAGCCCCCCAATTGAATCCTGGCCCCATATACGTCTCAACCCGCTCTGCTGTCAACAGGATTAAAAAGATAAATGGGGGAAGGAGTGGGCCGGTATCCCCCCAGAGGCTGCCGGAGGCGAGGCACGCATCAGGTTTGGCGTGACCACGACTCGGCGGCATTCGTGCCGTGAATGGCCAAATGGCGTCATTGAAACGACGCGACCGCCTGGGGTAAATCGTCGTACGTGGGGAAAAGATTCAGCAATCCGACCATCTTGAGAGTCTGTACCACAAATTTCGCGGGCTTGAAGAGCCTGATCGATCCGCCACTCTGTTTCGCGGAAGTCAAGCAGCGAACCAGCATACCGATCGCGCTTGAGTCGATGGTCGGCACTTCCTCGAGGTCGAGAACGATCTTGTTATGAGACTGGTCCAAAAGTTCCTTCACAATCACGCCGAAGTGGTTCAGTTCGGGTCCCATTCCCAGCCGGCCTGTCACCTTAACAATTCTCACTTCGCCCTGCGTTTTCGTTTCGATGGCCAAGAATGTCTCCCTGGAGCGGGCTGGGAAGGTCGAGATTCCCGCTGTCGTTGACACCTACAAGTGCCTTTGCTAGAGTGCGCGCACACAAGTTTTAGTGAATCCGGGCCCAAAATGCAAGGCACTCAGTCCGCCGGGCAGTTTCCCCGAAGGAGTGAACGGGCGGAAAGCTAGAACGCCGTTGAGCCGCAAACAGGAATCCATTCTGGATCTCTCTGTCCTCTCTTCCAATCTGCTAGCAGAGCAGGAGGTAGCATCGCGGGCGCGGGTGCTTGCTCGTTTCGTCGCTGAATTATTTCCTGAGTCTGCCGTCAATGTTTATACGCTGGCCGCCTCGGCGGATGCCGCTTACTGGACACCGAAGGCGACGGCCGGTGAGTCCAGCATCAACGACGCGGCGGTCGAATCAGATTCCGGTTTGCTCGGCCGATTGATCGAAGACGCGTCTCCCGTCTTGCGCAGCGGGGCGACGCTAAAGCGTGAAGACTATCGGCACGTTGACATTCGCAAGACGCTGCGTTCGCTTTGCTGCCTTCCGTTACTCAAAGACGAGACCTTGGTCGGGGCGCTGGAGATTCTTTCATTCGACGATGAGCTTGCCGAGGAAGCCATTGAAGCATTGCAACCGGTGTGCCAGCTGGGGGCCGCAGCCATCGTTTCCGCGCAATCTTACGAATCGGAGCGAAACGAGACGCTCGCGTCCATTACTCGCATCACGCAACTCTACGATCTGGAAAAGGTATTTTCGTCGACTCTCGAGATGGAGGAATTATTGCCGCTCATCGGCTCCAAGTTCCTGGAAATCTTGGGAGCTGAAGCCGTAAACATCTGGCTTTTGCATCCGGACGAAACTCTCGAGTTGATGCGCCAGAGCGGCGAAGATCAAACCTCCTTCCAGGGGCAGGTTCTCAAGCCGAACGAAGGAGTTGCAGGCGTTGTTTCCGACAATGGAGAGGGAATTTACATTTCGGACCCGGCGGACCCGCGCCTCGTGGCGCGCAACGAGGCGGCGGGAGAGTCCTTGGTGCACTCGCTGCTGGCGGGACCGATCATGGATCGCGGCTCGCTCGTCGGCGTCGTGGAAGTCGTAAACAAGTCCGATGGCACGAGCTTTGGCGAAGATGATCTGTTCACTCTCACGAGTCTGAGCGACACGGCATCCACCGCATTGCACAACGCGAGCCTCTTGGTGGCCGAACGCAAGGTGGAGATTCTTGAGACGCTCAACACGGTAAGCCACGAAATCACGTCGACGCTGAATCTCGAGCGCATGCTGCAAACCATCGTGAACGCGCCACAAGCCGTGATTCCCTACGAGCGCGCCTCGCTGGCCCTCGAGCGTCACGGTCGCTTCAAACTTAGCGCCGTTACGGGCTTGACGCAAGTGAATGCCGACTCGCCGGAACTCGCGCCTTTGAATGAAGTGCTGCAATGGGCCGCCCTGTCTTCCGAGATCGTTCATGTGCGGCAGCATGGCGAGGAGATCGACGCAGACCGGGAAGAAACACGGGCGAAGTTCCGAAAATATTTTGCGGAATCCGGGATGCGCGGCTTTTACGCCATGCCGCTTAACGACGACACGGGCCGCGTGGGAATGTTGTGCCTGGAAAGCCGGGATCCCGATTTCTTGAATGCGGCTCACCTCGAGATTTTACAAGTTCTCGCGAGCCAGGCCACGGTCGCGCTGCGCAATGCACAGATGTACAAGGAAGTGCCGTTCATCTCGGTTCTCGAGCCCGTACTGGTCCGCAAACGGAAGTTCATGGCGATGGAAAAGCGCCGCCGCGGGCTGATCCTGGCGGGCTCCGCGGCGGCTGTGCTTTTTCTTGTGGCGTTTCCCTTGCCGCTCCGCGTGGATGGCGATGCCGTGGTCGCGCCGCTGCGCCAGGCCGAGATTCAGCCCGAGACGGACGGCGTAGTCAGCAAGGTTCTCGTCAAGGAAGGCCAGATCGTGAGCGCCGGGCAGGTGGTTGCGGAGATGGAAGACTGGAACGCGCAGTCCGGAGTAGCGGAAGCGCAAGCCCGATATCAATCGGCGCTCCTGCAAATGAACCAAGCGCTCGCAACCAACGACGGAACCACGGCCGGCGTGCAGCGCGTTCAGGCGGCGTACTGGAAGGCGGAACTCGGCCGCGCAGAGGAGCTTTTGGATCATTCGCAACTTCGCTCGCCGATCGATGGGACGATCGCTACGCCGCACGTCGAGGATTTCGTGGGCCGCAAACTCGGCCGGGGCGATTCCTTTGCAGAGGTTGTCGACACTTCGCGCGCGGTTGTGGACGTCGCCGCGTCTGACACGGACGCGGGTCTGCTGCGGGTTGGGCAAGAGGCGGCCGTCAAATTGAACAGCTACCCAACACGAACGTTTCATGGCGAAGTCGCCATCGTCAGCCCGAAAGCGACGAGCGTCCAAGATTCGACACTGTTTTATTCGCGCGTGTCCATTCCTAACCCGGACGGCGCCATTCGCGCCGGAATGGAAGGGCGGGGGAAAATCCGCGTAGGCTGGCGTCCGGCCGGCTACGTCTTCTTCCGAGGGCCGTTTTTCTGGGCCTATTCGAAGCTGTGGTATTGGTTCGGGTGGTAAAAGTGCGCCGGAGGCAAGCCATGCGAAAAGTAATTTATTGGGCTGTCGTGGCTGCCGCAATGCAATTGGCAGCCTGCGGTAGCGATAAGCCGCCGCTTGAGGCGGTTTCGAACGCGGCGAGTCTTCCTGCAGCTACCGCCCCCCCGGCCGCTCAACCGAGCCCTCCGGCGCCGGACCCGGCCATGGTTGTTTCCGGCCCAATTGTCGTTGAGCATGAGGTTGACTTAACCGCACCACGCGACGGCGTGGTCGCCAATATTTTCTATGACGTCCCATCACACGTAAAAGCAGGGACCTTGCTGGCGCAATTGGATGACCGTGAACTTCAGGCGAACCTCGATGCCGCGCGCGCGAAATCCCGCAGCATTGAAGACGATCTGAACAACTGGAAAGCCGAAAGGTCCGTCGTGCAGGCGGACTATGTTCGCGCCCAAAAGTTATGGAACGAGGGTCTGACGTCCGCCGAGCAGGTGCAGCACGCGAAATATCAGGTCGAATCGCACGATTGGGATATCAAGCGTGTGACCGAACTGCTGAACAATGCACGGGACGACGAGCACTCGATCGAGCTCGAACTGGACAAGACGAAAATCGTCGCACCCTTTGACGCGCTGGTAGCTCGCCGCTACATCCGGCAATGGCAGACGGTGGCCAAGGGCGACCGCCTGTTCTGGATTACCAGCGAGGCTCCGCTTCTTGTCCGATTCACGCTGCCGGAGAGAGTCTTCGGAAAAGTGCGCGCGGGGCAGGCGTTCGAGGTGGATTCGCCCGACGCGCCCGGAGAACGCCACTCGGTGCGAGTGCGCGAAATCAGCCCAGTGGTCGATCCGGCCAGCGGAACATTCGAGGTGTTGGTTGAGCTCACCGGCAACCGCGGCTCGCTGCGCCCCGGTATGACAGCTTCAGTCCATCTAGATCACGTGCAATGAATCTCACGCGCGTCCTCGACGTTGCCCTTCCCGAGCTCCCCGCTCGCATCCTTTCCGAACGCGCGCCCCGTTTCCCTCCAGACATCGTTTTCAAAGAACATATCGAGGAAGGAAAGCCCATCATTCGAGCCTTCGTACCAAGTCAGGAGGCTATGTATCGGTTCCCCAAACCCAATTGGGAGCTGGCGAGGCTGTTTGACGGCAATCGATCGTACGAAGAGATTGCAAGAATGTATTCGGCTCACGCAAGCGTGGAATACAGCATCGAAGAGGTCCGTGAATTCGCATCGGCCTTGGAGGCCGACGAATTCTGGTACAAAACTCCGCAGGAGAAGAACGCGCTGCTGATGCAGAAGGACGCACAGAAGCGCCGGAAGGCTCTGAAAACAAAGAAAAGCAAGTGGGGGGACTTGGCGCAAATTACTTTTCCCGCAGTAAGTCCGGACGAGTTTCTCACCTGGCTTCACAAATACACATCGTTCATATACACGTGGTGGTTCACGTTGCTTACGCTCGTCTTCTTCGCGATCATGACGGGTATTACGATCGCGCATTGGGGCGACATCGGACGCGATACTTTGCACTTCTTCAATTTCTCTGAAAAAAGTTGGGCGGACGTGGGGACCTTCTACCTTGTCGCCGTAGGAACAATGTGCTGGCACGAAATCGGTCACGGTCATGCATGCAAACACTACGGCGGCCGCGTGCCTTCTATGGGCTTCCTTCTCATCTATCTCACGCCGGCCTTTTATACGGATACGACCGAGGGAGATGTGCTGGCGTCGCGCTATCAGCGCCTGGTGATTGCGCTGGCGGGTGTGTGGTCGGAACTGTACATTTGCGCGGCGGGCACGGTCATTTGGTGGTTGTCCCCACCGGATACCACTTTGCATTCAGTCGCCTACATGATGATGCTGATCACCGGAATCGCATCCGTGCTGATCAACTTCAATCCCCTGATCAAACTCGATGGTTACTACATCATGAGCGAGATTCTCGCTTTGCCAGATCTGAAGGAGAATTCCACGGCTTACGTGTCCGCCTGGGTGAAGCGGCACATCTGGAAACTCCCGGTGGAAATCCCGTTCGTGCCGCGCCGCTGGCGGCTGGGATATGTGGCGTACGCTCTGCTGTCGGGCCTCTACAGCTACACCGTGTTGTATGTTGTGGCGCGGTTCGTCGGAAATGTTTTTCGCAACTTTGATCCTGACTGGTCCTTCGTTCCGGAGCTCGCAACAGCGGCTCTGATCTTCCGTTCAAGAATCCGTACCTTGGTGAACTTTATGAAATTCTTCTACTTGGACAAGAAAGATCGCGTTTCGTCGTGGTTTCGTTCGCGGCATCCCTGGGCCATTGGTTCGGTAGCGGCACTGGTGCTTCTTCTACCGTTCTGGCATGACTCGGTGGAAGGCCAGTTTGTGCTCGAACCCGTCCGAGTGGCCATCGTGCGCAACGTGGTTCCGGGCAGCGTAACTCGTGTTTACGCGGACGAGGGCATGGGAGTTAGTGCTGGCGAGCCGCTCCTCAAGCTCCGCAACCTGCCGCTTCAATCCGAACTTGCTCGCACGGAGTCAGATTACGAGATGGCTTCGATGCATGCCAAGTCAGCAGCTCTCCATTACGCGGACTTCGGCGTAGCCGACCAGCAACGCGACCAGTTGGCGAAACAGGCCGATGAACAGCGGTGGGAAACATCCAACTTGGATATCCTTAGCCCGATTTCGGGCGTCGTGCTCACTCCGCGTGCGGCCGACCGGCTCGGATCCTATGCACTCGAAGGTACAAATCTGATGGAGGTCGCGGACCTGAGCCGGATGCGAGCGCGAGTTTTCGTCTCGGAATACGATCTTTACAAAGTCGCGGTTGGCGCCAAGGCCCGATTGGGCGTTGACGGACTGTGGGGCAAAGTCGACGCACGCGTGACGTCGTTGGCGCCGAAGTCATCGGAAATCGATCCCGGGCTTGCGCAGGCGGGCCAGTTCAAAGGCCTCGGGGCTCCCAATTCTTATGTCGCCCAAATCATAGTACCGAATTCCGATGGGCGGCTAAAGCCAGGAATGGTCGGCACGGCGCGAATCTACGGGGCACGGCGTAGCTTAGCCGGGCTAGCGTGGCGAGAAACGTGGCGGTTCTGTGTCAGAAAACTCTGGTAGCAAATGGAAAGGCCCCGAACTGAGGTCGGGGCCTTCGATCGAACCTCCGCCTTTATAGGTGCCGTGCTTAACGGACCTTCTGGACGGCTTTTGCGACGGGCTTAACCTTCGCAACAGCCTTCGTGACCGGCTTGACCTTCGTGACGGCCTTCGCGACGGGCTTAACCTTCGCGACGGCTTTCGTGGAAGGGCTCGCCTTCATGATGGGCATTTTCTGGGCCGGGCTGACCGTTGTAGCTCCAGTGATGTCGCCCTTGACCGCGTTCGCCTTCTTCGTGGTCTTGAGGGTGCTGATCAGGCTCTTCTTCTCGATTGACATGGCTGGCTCTCCTCGTCGGAATTTGTTTTCGCCGTGCGACATTACCTAATGCATGGGAATTGCCAATCTCTTCAGGCTCTGGCCTCGGCACCCTCGTGCTAAGAATAAAGAGCTTATTACGAAAGTACCATTCGCCCAGACCGCCAGGGCGGTGAGGATTTAACCTATCGGTTAAAATTTAAACTTATAAAGGTTAAATTTTAACTATTTTGACCCTATTGAACCCTGTGCTTCCTGCAGAGGTACTTCATTCGCTGGCCATCCAGCCGCAAGAGCTCGGCCGCCGCGCTTTTCTTGCCGCCGGTGCGCCGAAGCGCCGCGTTCAGATAGGCAATCTCGATGCGCTCGATCTCGGCGTCGAAATCCACGCCCTCCTCGGGTATCAGAATGGCCTCCTGGACGGTCGCGCTGTGCTGGAGAAGCTGCTGGGGCAGGTTTTCGAGGCTTACCACCGGGCTGCTCACCATGACGACCACCCGCTGGATCACGTTTTCGAGCTCCCGGACGTTTCCGGGCCACTCGTACGCCTCCAGAACCTCCAGTGCATCGGGCTTCAGCGTCTTCTGGGGCTTCTTCATCGAGGCGCAGTATATGCGCAGGAAATGGTCAGCCAGGAGCGCCACGTCGCCTTGGCGTTCCCGCAACGGCGGAACGGCGATGGGCACCACGTTGATACGGAAGTATAGGTCCTCGCGAAAGCGGCCTTTGTGGACACAATCCTCAAGGTCTTCATTCGTCGCGGTAATGAGCCGAAAGTCGATTCGCTTCGCCGAACGGCCGCCCAGCCGCTGTACCGAGCGTTCCTGCAAGACGCGGAGCAGCTTGCTTTGCAGGCTGTGGTGCAAGGTCGTGATCTCGTCGAGAAAAAGCGTGCCCGAATGGGCGAGCTCGATCAGGCCCGGCTTGGCCGAGTCCGCCCCGGTAAACGCCCCCTTCTCGTAGCCGAAAAGCTCCGACTCCATGAGGCTCTCCGGCAGCGCGGAACAATTCAGGCAGACGAACGGCTGCGCGGCTCGCTCGCTGCATTGAACGATCGCCTGAGCGACGAGCTCCTTTCCAACACCGCTTTCGCCGCGAATCACGACGGATGCTCCGGTGGCACCGACGGCTTCAATCGCCTGATACACCTTCTGCATGGCGGGGCTCGCGCCGACCAGACCGAAAAACACGGTCTTGTTCTCCACCTGTTGCACCAGGCGGCGGCCTTCGAGTTCGAGCGCGCGTTTCTCGATCGCGCGAGACAGCACGATTTTGAGTTCGTCGTAGTTGATCGGGAAGAGAAAGAACTCGTCCGCGCCAGCTTGACTGGCCTTCAGCGGAATTGTGCGCTGATTGCTGCGCGTGAAGGCGACGAGGACGACGTCGTCGCGAATCCTGCGAATTTCCTCGAGGACCTCAAGGCCGTCGCTAGTCCCTTCGCCGATGGCATCCAGGTTGAAGAGAATGGCGTGAACGTCATCTCGGTCGATGACAGCTCTAATTTCGTCTTCGGTGGTCGCAAGCGAGGTACGAAACTCTCCGCCTAAATATTTTCGGATTTCAGGGAAAATGTCGGCGTCGTCGGTGATGACGGCGAGCGAATAGCGTTCCGGGCTGGGGCTGGTTTCGGGCAAGGGTAAGGCAGCCTTGGTGGTTGGGATTATAAGTCGATCCGCCACAAACTCGAAATCGAAGAAGGGTCCTACGAACCGAGGTAGAGCTGAAAGGGTGCCCGGTACGGTCGTCACTTCAGCAGCCGTCGCCGCCCATGTTGCTTTTCTTAGTTGACCGCGCCGCCAAGTTGCATCGCCTGTCACAGCCTCCAGTGATGGGGGTCACTGCGCAAGCCAGTCCCACTGCTATAAATGACACGATAACTGCGTCGGCTTATTGGTTCTGTCGGCGGTTGTGCCCTTCGCCGTCGGAACGAGACCGTGCAGCGTTCCTAATCATGAAGATGCTGGCCATGGGCTTTGGATCGCCGGTCGGATGAAGGGAATCTCAATGCAAATCCTAAATGGAAAGAAGGTTTGGCTCTTTGCTGTGACGGTTGCTCTGTCGGCCTCGGTCGCCACGGCTCAGCAATCGCGGCCTGTGAACGATGCCGCGCTAAAAAGCGCAGCCAAGCATGGTGAGGAATGGCTGTCGAACGACCGCGATTACGCGGCGACGCGGTACAGCCCGCTCAAGCAAATCGATACGACCAACGTGAGCCGGCTCGGGCTGGCCTGGTATTACGACACCGGCTCCCTTCCGGGAACGGTCGAAGCAACCCCGATCATATCGAACGGAACGCTCTACGCCACGGTAACCTGGGGCGTGGTTTTCGCGCTGGACGCGAAAACCGGAAAAGAAAAGTGGCGCTGGGACCCGAAAATTAGCCACCAAAACTTTCCGCCGGGATCCGCCGGAAAGCCCGACAAGGTTCGCACGGGACCGAGTATTTGTTGCGGCCCCGGAAACCGTGGAGTCGCCATTTACGACGGGAAAGTCTACGTCGGCACGCTGGACGCGAGACTTGTCGCGCTTGATGCGGAAACCGGCAAGGTCGTGTGGGATGTCCGGACGGCGGGCGCAAACGAAGATTACAGCATCACCGGCGCGCCGCTTATCGCGAAAGGCGCGGTCATTATCGGCAATGGTGGAGGCGAATACGCCGTTCGCGGCTACGTTTCCGCCTACGATGCAGAAACAGGCAAGCAACTGTGGCGCACCTACACGGTTCCGGGCGATCCCTCGAAGCCATTCGAGAGCAAGGCCATGGAGGCCGCGGCGAAGACATGGACTGGAGACTGGTGGAAGTTGGGCGGGGGAGGCAACCCCTGGGACAGAATTTCCTACGACCCCGACCTCGATCTTGTGTATGTGGGTACCGGCCAGGGCGGCCCATGGGTCACAAAATATCGCAGCCCGCAAGACGGAGACAATCTGTACATTTGTTCGATCCTCGCTCTTAGGCCCGAGACGGGCGAGCAGGTTTGGTATTTCCAGACCACGCCGGGCGACGAATGGGACTACGATTCGGTACAGGGCATGACCCTTGCCGATTTGACAATCAACGGGAAGCTGCGGAAGGTGCTCATGCAGGCTCCCAAGAACGGATTCTTTTACGTGCTCGACCGCAAGACGGGGCAGTTCATCTCCGCCGCGCCGATCGTGAACGTTACTTGGGCAAAGGGCGTCGACCCAAAAACAGGGCGCCCGATTGAAGCTCCCAATGTCCACTACGATGCCGATGCCAGCGGCGTGACAGTGTGGCCGGGTCCCGCAGGTGGACATAACTGGCCGGGGATGTCGTTCAATCCACAGACCGGGCTTGTGTACATTCCGGCGATGGACGGCAGCTTCCACTACGTTGCGGCGTCGGAGTTCAAGCCCCAGCTCGGCGTATACAACTGGGGAATTGTGTTCAGGCCCCCGACTCCACCGCCTCCACCGGCTCCCGGCCAGGCAGCCCCGCCCCCGCCGCAGCCGAGTGAACGAGGGGGTTCGTTGATAGCTTGGGATCCGACGACTCAGACGGCGCGCTGGCGGATTCCCCTGATGAACGGTGGCGCACTTGGCGGCGGAACGGTAACCACAGCCGGCAACCTTGTGTTCACGGCCGCCGGCGACGCAGATTTCGTGGCGTACAGCGCCGATAAGGGCGAGAAGCTTTGGTCGGCCAAGCTGCTGGGTGGGTTTGCGAGTCCTGTGACGTACATGCTGGACGGAAAGCAGTACGTTTCGATTCTCGTCGGTCGTGCGGGTAAAGCACGGATATACACGTTCGCGCTGGATGCGAATGCCCCCATACCGCCACCGCCGGCTACGCCGGCACCCGCGCCATATACTCCGGGGGAATGATAAAAAGTTGGGCGCGCCAATCCTGAACCCGCGAGGTTCGTAGGGAAGGTCTGCGTTCACCTTGCGCCGGGCATATCGCGTTGTGCATAACGAAAGGTAAGGTTAGAATCAGCAAATTCCGATTGAAGAATCAGGGGGACAGAGATTGTATGGACTCCGATAAAAACGTGGATTTCTCAAGGCGCACAAGTTCTGTCACGCGTGGCGTGACCGTGCTCGCCATCACGTTGGCTGCTGTATTCGCCGCATACGCAGGTGCCACAGCACGGGCGGGTGGCACAGCGCGGGCGGCGCAGACCAGCGCGAAGCCGACGAGGACAACTCAGGACGGGGTTTACACCGACGACCAAGCCAAGGAAGGCAAAACACAGTATAGTCAAAACTGTGCCAAATGTCACTTGGATGACCTGAGCGGGAGCGGCGAGGCCCAGGCGCTCGCCGGCGATACGTTCACCCAGACTTGGGAAGGAGAGACGGTAAACGATCTCTTCCAAGTCACTTATACAACCATGCCTCCGGATAGCCCGGGGAGCCTTACCCCAGAGGCTGCTCTCGATGTTGTTGCTTACCTGCTTCAGGCAAATCAATTCCCGGCGGGGAAGGATGCACTCAAGAACGACCCGGAGGCGTTGAAGAGCATCATCATCACCAGCAAGAAAACGAGTCAGTAGGAGCCGCAGAGAAAACAGTTCCGCCAACCAGTTTTTTCCCACAGGCAATGATGTTTGCCTTAGAATAAGCGGCGTTTCGGTCAGCGTCAGGTGTGACGCAGGTCACATTAGCACGCCGGCGCCGCGTGATATCGTGCGCGATTCCATTTCGGGTGGCTGCCTGAAGCGGGCGATCTCGGGGAATCCGGCTCTATTTCGGCGTCTTCCTTCGTGAGGGGTCTGGCAGGTGCGGAAAAAGACTGCTTGCTCTTGGCTCGGATCTTCGACGCAAGTTCTTAGCGCGATTTTCTTCACGGCGAGCGCCGCCCTCGCAGATTCGCGCGGCCCGGACCTCAGTCCCACGAACATCTTCGCGCCGGACTCCACTCCGGCGCACTCCATCTTCCGCCTCTCCATGTTCGAACTCGAGGTCGAGGGCGCTATTTTTGTGGTTGTCTTCAGTTTGCTTGCCTATGCCGTCATCAAGTTCCGCCAGCGAAAACACGATGATGATGTCGAGCCGCCGCAAGTCTATGGCAGCAACCAGATGGAGCTTGCATGGACCGTTCTTCCGGTCCTGATCGTCGTCGTTCTGTTCCTCAGCACCGCGCAGGTAATTCACCGCGTGCAGGACGCGAGACGCCCTGCGGACGCTATCCAGGTGACGGTCACCGCTCACCAGTTCTGGTGGGAGTATGGCTACGACCAGTATGGCTTCGTGGCGGCCAACGAGCTGCATGTGCCGGTCAGCGATCCCGAGCATCCGACGCCGACATACCTCGCCCTGCTCTCCGCCGACGTGGATCACAGCTTTTGGGTTCCGCGCCTCGCCGGGAAAACGGATCTGATTCCCAATCATCCCAATTCCATGTGGATCGACCCGCAGGAGACCGGGCTTTTTCTTGGCCAGTGCTCGCAATACTGCGGGGCGCAGCATGCCAAGATGCTGCTGCGCGTCTACGTACAGAACCGCGAAGATTTCGATCGCTGGGTGCACGAGCAGCAGCAGCCCGCCGTAGCGGATCCTTCCGTCGCGGCCGGCCGCGCGCTCTTTCAGGCCAAGCTGTGCTTTATCTGCCACACGATTCGCGGCACGCCGGCAGCCGGCAAAGTCGGGCCCGACCTCACGCATTTGATGAGCCGCGATACAATCGGCTCGGGCGCGGTGCCCAACAGGCCCGAGAATCTACGGAAGTGGATCCGCGATCCTGGCACGTTCAAGCCGGGATCGCTGATGCCGCCGCAAACTCTTACGGACCAGGAGCTGGATCAGATCGCGGCGTATCTGGAAACGCTGCGCTAGAGGATCGAAAGAAGGAGATCGAAGAGAGAGCTTCGATAAAACAATGGCTTCCGAATCCATACCGCTGACGCTGCACAAAAGCCCGCTGAGCGTGGTCTACGAATGGCTCGCCACCGTCGACCACAAGAAGATCGGGATCATGTACATCGTCTACGCGCTGCTGTTTCTCGTCGTGATGGGGATCGAAGCGATTCTCATGCGCATTCAGTTGGCGCACGCGAACGCGACGTTTCTCTCGCCGCAGGCTTTTGACCGTTTGTTCACGCTGCACGGCACGACCGGCGTCTTTTTCGTCGCCATGCCGATCCTCTTCGGCTTCGGAAACTATCTCGTTCCGCTGATGATTGGCGCGCGCGACATGGCGTTCCCGCGCCTGAATGCTTTCAGCTTCTGGATGACGGCTCTCGGCGGCTTTCTCTTGTACGGCAGCGTTTTCGCCGGAGGCGCGCTATCGCAAGCTGGCAGCGCGCCTGATGTGGGATGGTTCGCCTATGCGCCACTCACGGCGCCGGCGTTTTCGCCCGGCCACAGCACGGACTATTGGACGCTGTCGTTGCTCGTCGCCGGCGTCGGCAGCATCGGTGCGGCTGTAAACTTCGTGGCCACGATTCTCTCGATGCGCTGCAAGGGCATGACGCTCAGCCGCATGCCGCTCTTCGCCTGGATGAACCTGGTGATGGGCGGACTCGTGCTCGTCACGATCAGCCCGCTCACAGCCGCGCAGATCATGCTGATGGTCGACCGCTACATCGGCGGGCATTTCTTCGATACCGACGCAGGCGGCTCGGTCGTGATGTGGATGCATTTCTTCTGGATCTTCGGCCATCCCGAGGTCTACGTTCTCATCATTCCGTGTTTTGGATTCGTGTCCGAAATCGTTCCGGTGTTTTCGCGGAAGGCGATGTTTGGCTATCCCGCGATGGTCGCGGCGACGGTCAGCATCGGATTCGTCAGCCTCGGCGTCTGGGCGCATCACATGTTCACGGTTGGGATGCCGTCGTACGGAAACGCCTTCTTCGTGCTCACCACGATGGTGGTCGCCGTACCCACCGGTATTAAAATTTTCAACTGGCTCGCGACCATGTGGGGCGGAAAAATCCGCTTCGCCACGCCGATGCTTTTCTGCATCGCGTTCCTTTTCCAGTTCCTGATCGGCGGCTTGACCGGCATCATGCTGGCGACCGCCCCCTTCGATTGGCAGCTCGGCAATTCCTACTTCGTCGTCGCGCACTTCCACTACATCATCGTCGGCGGCATCCTCTTCACGATTTTTGCCGCCTTCTACTATTGGTTCCCCAAAATGACCGGGCGCATGCTCGATGAAACGCTCGGCAAATGGCATTTCTGGCTCTTCGTGATCGGGTTCCACCTGACGTTCGATTTCATGCACATTCCCGGCCTGCTCGGTATGCCGCGCCGCGTCTACACCTACGAAGCCGGGCGCGGCTGGGAAACCTGGAACATGATCTCCTCGATCGGAGCGGCCGTGCAGACGGTTGCGATTTTGATCTTCGTCTACAACCTGATCCAGTCATATTTCAAAGGCGCGCCTGCCGGGAACGACCCCTGGGATGCGTGGACACTCGAATGGGCCACCACCTCGCCGCCGCCGGATTACAATTTCGCGATGGTCCCCACCGTCCAAAGCCGGCGGCCGCTGTGGGACATCAAGCATCCGGAAGACCCGGATTGGAAATTCGAGTGAGCGACCAACTGAGAATTCTATGAGCGCGACACCGATCGACATTTCGGCAACCGAGAGCGCCTGGAAACTCCCCTCGCGCGGCCGCGTGGGAATGCTCTGCCTGATTGTAGCGGAATCGGCGATCTTCACGATCTTCATCGCCGCCTACATCTTTTACATTGGCAAGAGCCTAAGCGGCCCGACGCCGCAGCAAATTCTTGCCGTCCCGATCTTCACAAGCATCGGTCTCTGGCTCAGCAGCTTCACGATTCACTGGGCTGTGTCGGCTTTGGCCAAGGGCAAGACAGCCGTGTTTGCTGGTCTGTGGTTTGTTACGCTGGCTCTCGGCGCATTTTTCATCGCTGGGACGGCCCGCGAATGGCACCACCTCATCTATAACGAAGGCTTCACGATCCAGACGAACCTCTTCGGCACCACCTACTATGCGCTTGTGGGCCTGCATGCATCGCACGTCATCATCGGCCTGATCGCGCTGACAACCGTGATGATTTTTGCGCTCTTTGGCAAAGTGAAGCCCGAACATCACGAGCGTTGCGAAATTCTTTCACTGTACTGGCATTTTGTCGACATCGTGTGGGTTGTGGTCTTCATTGTGATCTACGGTCTTAAGTGATCGCGGGAGAGAATGATTTCGGCGTGGAATAGCGGAGAAATTATATGACTTCGGCGCACGAACCGAATCCAGCGGGCCAGTCGGGCAAAGAGAGCGTGCAGCTTCCCTCGCCGACGCTTTGGCCGCCGCTGCTCGCTCTAGGCCTTGCGCTCGCCGCCACCGGCCTGGTGACCAACAACATTGTTGCAGCGATCGGTGGCGTGCTCGCGCTGGCGGGCGGCGTCGGCTGGTTTCTGCAGGTTCTGCCGCACGAGCACCACGAAACCGTGCCGGTGACCGCTGAGCCCTTCACAATCGCTGTCTCGACGAGAAAGGTCGCGCGCATCGCCGCTTCAGTCGAAGCGCGACCGCATCGCGCGCGCCTGCCGCTCGAGATCTATCCCATTTCGGCAGGAATCAAAGGCGGTTTGGCGGGCGCCGGCGCGATGGCGCTGCTGGCAGTGCTGTACGGCGTGGCCAGTCATCACAGCATCTGGTATCCGATCAATCTCCTCGGCGCGGTCATCTACGCGCAGACGCAGGTGAGCACCGCACAGATGGAGGCTTTCCACATCGAACTGTTGGCCGTGGCAACGATCTTGCATCTCACCACGTCGATTTTAGTCGGCTTGCTCTACGGTGCGCTCTTGCCGATGCTTCCGCGCCGGCCGATTGTGTTCGGCGGCCTTTTCGCCCCGCTCGTGTGGACCGGCTTGCTCTACAACGTTCTCGATATCGTTGATCCCGCACTCAACCAGCGCATCGACTGGGGATGGTTCCTCGCTTCGCAAATCGCTTTCGGAGTCGTCGTCGGCTTGGTGGTCGTGCGGCAGATGCGCGTGCCGACGTGGCAGTTCCCGCTCGCCGTAAGGGCGGGCGTCGAGACGCCCGGCGTTATGGGCGAGGAGAACCGCCCGTCATGAGGCGGCCGCACAAGTTCCTTCAGCAATTGCGAACGCCTCTCTAAGCAGCCAATGCAGTCGGTCGTCCAAGCCGCGCTCGCATCCTGGTCGTTTCCGCCGGTCGTCACCGCGCTGAATCTTCTGACGGCTGTGCTCTACATCCGCGGCTGGATTGAACTTCGCCGCGTGATGCCCGGCCGCTTCACTCCCGGTAGGCTCGCCTGCTTCCTGAGCGGCATTGCGGCGCTTCAGATCGCGCTCGCCTCTCCCATCGACACCTTCGATCCGTTTCTCCTCACCGACCACATGCTCCAGCATATGTTCCTGATGGTGATCGTGCCGCCGCTCGTGCTGCTGGGCGATCCGCTGATTCCGTTGCTGCGCGGCCTGCCGCGCTGGGTCGCACGCAACGTGCTCGGCCCATTCCTGAGCTGGCCCGCGCTCGCACGCCTTGGCTCTCTGCTGATCGACCCTCCGGTCGCGCTCCTCCTGCTATCGCTCGCGATGGTCGGCTGGCACCTTCCGGCACCCTACGAACTCGCGCTGCGCTCTCCCGGCTGGCATGAAGTCGAGCATGCGTGCTTCCTCGTTGCGTCGCTGCTCTTCTGGTGGCCCGTGATTCAGCCGTGGCCCAGCCGTCCGCACTGGCCAGCGTGGGCCATGCCCGTTTATTTGTTGCTCGGCGACTTCGTCAACAGCGTGATTTCCGCATTCCTCGTTTTTTCCGGGCGCGTGCTCTATCCGTGGTATCTCACGGTGCCGCGTCTCGGCGGGTTTTCGGCGCAAAACGATCAGGTGGCCGCGGGCGGCGTCATGTGGGTGATCGGATCGTTCGCGTTCCTGATTCCCGCCGCGATTATCACGGTGAAGCTGCTCTCGCCGCAGCCGCCGGCTGTGGAACATCGCCGCCTGCATGCGCCGGCAAATTCTCGCCTGCACCGCTCGGTCTTGCCAGCCCTGATGCTGGCGCTTCCGCTCGCCGCCATCGCATACGCATGGCTCGCGCCGGATGCGGTCGATCTCGATGGCGATGTGGTTCGCTTGCAGGGCGCGTCCGGCCCGTTTCAGATCACTGTTTTTGGCGAGCCGGGCTCGTTCACCGCGGGCCCGACCGATTTGGCCGTGCTCGTCCAGGATCGGGATTCGGGGGCGGTGGTCCTCGATGCGGATGTAGATCTCGCCGTTCAGTCCGCCGGCGGCGCGCCAGTAGTCGTCCGCGCCACACGCCAGCAATCGACCAACAAGTTGCTCAAAGCTGCCACAATCGATCTTCCCGCCGCGGGAGCGTCAGACATGCGCGTTTCCGTGCGCCGCGGAGGCGACCTAGGCACGCTCGCGACGACGCTGGATGTGGCGCCACCCGTTGCGGAAAGCAGCTTCACCTGGGGGTATCTCGTTGCGCTCGCAATCGCCATTGGCTTACTGATTCTTCACCGCGTCCTGCGATCCAAGCCGCTGCATCGCGGCGCGAGCCTTCCGCACGCTCCGTAGCAATTGCGCGCTTTTTTCGCGCGTTCCCCAATTTCTATTTAGTTGAACGGTGAGATCTACGGTGAATTCCTATCGCAATTTGCATACAATCACGCTTTAATGAGCCCTAAGAAACAGCCCGGCCGCAACGAGGGGAAATCGTCGCGTCGAGACTTTCTCTCGTCCAGCCTGAAAGTCGGTGCTGCGTCCTTGGCCCTCCCTGCATTCGCTCAGACGGCTGGCGCAAATGTAGGCGATCGCGCTCCTGATGTTGCGTCATTTGAACTCGACGAGATGACCCTCATCGAATTGCAGGACGGCATGCGGTCGGGCAAGTTCACGTCGCGCGGCCTCGCCAACCGGTATCTCGCGCGCATCGCCGAGATCGATAAAGCCGGCCCCTCGCTCAACAGCGTGATCGAGCTCAATCCCGAGGTGCTCGGCATCGCCGATCAGCTTGACGCCGAGCGGAAATCCAAAGGCCCGCGCGGCCCGCTCCACGGCATCCCGATCCTCATCAAGGACAATATCGGCACCGCCGATCGCATGAGGACCAGCGCCGGCTCCCTCGCGCTTGCAGGCTTCACGCCTGCGCACGATTCCGGCGTCGCGCGCCGCCTCCGTCAAGCCGGCGCCCTCATCCTCGGCAAAACCAATCTCAGCGAGTGGGCCAATTTCCGCTCCTCGCATTCGTCGAGCGGCTGGAGCGGTCGCGGCGGCCAAACGCGCAATCCCTACGCGACCGACCGCAATCCGTGCGGCTCCAGCTCCGGTTCAGGCGCCGCCGTCTCCGCGAATCTCTGCGCGCTCGCCGTGGGCACGGAGACCGACGGCTCCATCGTCTGCCCCTCCTCGGCCAACGGTGTCGTCGGCATCAAGCCCACGGTCGGACTGGTCAGCCGCGCCGGCATCATCCCGGTCTCGCACAACCAGGACACCGCGGGGCCGATGGGCCGTACGGTCGCCGATGCTGCCGCGCTTCTCGGCGCGCTCGCAGGCGCCGATCCCGCCGACTCCGCGACCGCTGCCTCGAGCGACAAAATTCCAGCCGACTACACGCGCTTTCTCGATCCCAAGGGCCTCCACGGCGCGCGCATCGGCGTCCTCCGCAAGACATTCGATTTCAGCGAAAGTGTCGCCCCCGTTTTCAACACCGCTCTCGATGCTATGCGCGATTCGGGCGCCGTGCTCGTCGATATCGAGATCGGATCGATTGGCAAGTTCGACGACTCCGAAATGACGGCAATGCTCTACGATTTCAAAGCTGATTTGAACGCGTACCTCGCCGCGGCCGGCCCGAAGATTCTCGTCAGCTCCCTCAAGGAACTCATCGCCTTCAACGAGCGCAACCGCGACACCGAGATGCCGTATTTCGGCCAGGATTTATTCGAGAAAGCGGAGGCGAAAGGCCCGCTTACCGAGAAGGCTTACCTCGACGCGCTCGCGAAGAATCATCGCCTCGCGCGCACCGAAGGAATCGACGCCGCGATGGACAAGCACAAACTCGACGCGATCGTCGCACCCACCGCCGGCCCTTCCTGGCTCACCGATCACATCGACGGCGACCACGACACGGGTGGCACATCTTCGCTCGCGGCCGTCGCCGGCTATCCCAATATCCATGTGCCCGCGGGGTTCGTCTTCGGCATGCCCGTCGGCGTCTCGTTCTTCGGCCGCGCCTGGAGCGAGCCGCAACTCATCCGCATCGCCTACTCCTTCGAGCAGGCCTCCCACGCGCGCAGACCTCCGCGCTTTCTCCCCACGGCGAACCTCACGCCCTCAGTGTAAAGATATCGCCCGGAGCGCTACGCTTCGGCGAGGGTCGCCGGTGAAAGCGTAGGCCTTCAGAGCGTGTTTGAGAACTCGCCTCGCTTCAACGTCATGCACCCTTCCCTGCGTTTGATGCATCATTTTAATAGAGGCCTAATACATGAACACATACCCGATCAAGACCAGATTACTGGCCGGCTCCGTATTCTTGGCATTTCTATCACTCGCACTCTTCGTTGCGCACTCCACATTCGCTGAACCGGACGGCTCTGCTTCCACCGTCCCCGTCACATCCGTCGTCACCGTTCTCGGCCCCAGTTTCACCGCGCCGCCTCCGCTCGGCAAAGACGATGTGATCGTCCACTTGAAAAACCAGCGCGAAGACGTCACCGCCTGGAATCCGGCGCAAGGCTCCCGCAATGAACTCCATCTCGCGATCTTGATCGACGACGGCGTCAACATCGGCCCTCGCCTCGACGAACTCCGCAAATTCGTCCAAACGCAGCCGAACTCTTCCAGCATCGGTGTTTTCTACGCTAGCAACGGTACGACGCTGGCGGCCGCTCCGTTCAGCACGAATCATGAAGCCGTCGCTGCAAAGGTCCGCATCACCTTTGGGCCCAGCAGCGCTTCCACCAGCGTCTATCTCTCGCTGATCGACGTCATGAAGAAGCTGCAGCCAATGACCGGCCGCCGCGAAATTCTTCTGATCGGCGATGGGCACGATCCCCTCCGTGGCGATCTTCAGGATCCGGATGTTGATCGCGTCGTCTCGATCGCGCAGAAGAACGGCATCGTGATCCACACGCTCTATTCCAGCGTCACCCGCAGGCGCAGTTCGTTTGGCCAGACTCTCGCTCAGGGCAGTCTCATCAAGGTGGCCAGCGGGAGCGGCGGCCAGTCTTTTTTCGAGGGCCTCGTGACGCCAGTCTCCTACACACCTTTTCTCAATCAGTTGGACATGGTTCTGCACAACCAGTATTTCCTCACGTTCACCGCACCTCGCAGCGCGAAGACGAAGGGTGAATTCCGCAGCCTGAAGGTCGCGACCGAACAGCGCGACGTCGCGATCACGGCGCCAAGCCAAGTCTTCGTCCCCGGCCCGTAGTTGGTTTGCGCGTCAACCGCAACATCTGCCCCAGTAGGGGCGGGTTCTAAACCCGCCCTTCTGCCCGTCCCTGAAACCAAACGGGTGGACGCGCTGTCCAAAAGCGTGGTAGAGATACCTCGCTGAGCCGCATTCTTACGCCGCAATTCCGTGTTGGGGGGGAATGAGATGAGCAAGACACTGCCCGCGCGTTGGTTTTCTACTTTCGTCGCTTTGGTTTTCGGATGCGCGCTCCTCGCCTCTTCGTCCCTCGCCGCGCCTCAATTTGGCGCCAATGCCGGACAAGTCGTCGGCCTCGAGTTCGACGGCCGCACGGTTTCGAATCTCGACAAATCCGTCGAATTCTACAAACTGCTCGGCTTCACCGAAGTCCCCGGCGTCGACAAGTCCTGGCGCAACGATCCCGTGATGAATCGCATTCATGGCACCAAGGGCGTCGAGTCGCGCATGGCCAAGCTCACCATCAACACCAACATCGGCGAGCAGACGCCGTTCACCCTGTACTTGCGCGAATTCCGCGGTATCAAACGCCGCAATGTGATGGCGGGAAAAACCCCATGGGAGCCGGGCTCGACTCACTTCGAGGTCGTTGTCCCGGACGCCGATAAACTGTGGTCGGATTTGAAGGCGGCCAACATGCTGTGGCCCTGCACCTGGGGCGGGAAGCTCATTCCGGTTCCCGGCCAGACCAAAGGCACGATGGCGTACATCACCGATCCCGATGGCATGGACGTCGAAATCATCGAGCAGCGTCCCGGCGCGCCTGCTGCGGACGGCCGCCCCGCGCGGCCCGCTGACCCGCCAGGCTTGAACCACGTCGGCTTGATCATCCTCGATCCGGATAAAGCCGAAGGATTTTACGGCTCGCTCCTCGGCGCGCAACTGCCAGCCGCTCCCACGCAGTGGCTGAGCGGCGATTTTATGGACTCCGCCGTGGGCGGCCACGGCAATATCCTGCGCATGTACAACGGAACGTATGCGCTCGCCGCCGATCGCGACGCTCGCATCCGCTTTGAAATCATCGAATACGAAAATCGCAAAAAGCCGGTCGAGCCTTACGACATCACCGACATCGGCGTGAATTGGATCGGCCTCGAAGTCACCGATATCGACGACCTTCTCGTCCGCCTCAAGGGCGCCGGGATCAAAGTCGTCTCCGATGGCATCGTCGAAATGAAGGGCGGCTATCGCGTCGCTCTCATCCGCGATCCCGACGTCCATGCTTTCGTCGAACTCTACGAGCCTCCGAAAAAGTAGCCGCCATTTCGGCCGCGCTCGTAGCCTTTGCAAAAAACAAAAAAGCCCCGGTTCGAGTCGATCGAACCGGGGCTTTCGCTTATGCGCAATCCATCAGGGCGTCTTCGGCCACCAAACAATCATCGCGGCGGCGCCAGCGACGAAAAAAGGAATGACCTCCAAAATATTTCCTCCTAGGAAGTGGATGACCAAGCCAAGGAGTGCGACGCCTTCCGCCAATGCAGCGCTAATAAACGCCCCTGCCCGCCAACCCGCCAACGACTTAGGGTCATCCGGTTTCGCGCGTAACGTGTCGAAGGCGATTCGCAAGCGCCTGGAGCGAATTGTTTGCGCGCTGCCGAGGTACGCGACCGCAAAAATACCGAGAACCACTGCAACCAACGGATCCAATCGCGCGGAAGGTCGCGCCGGAATGAGTCTGACGATCCACAGGTACAACGCAATAGAGACTATGAGTGCGCCATAGACCAACCGCAGGTGCCGAAGGGTCTTCTGCGTCGTCGCGGGGGCAGTTGCGCTGGTGCTCACAATCGGTGATTGTCTGCCGACATTCACGAAATTACAACGCAAATGCCTCCCGCGGCTGTTGGCAACGCGCAAAAACAAAAAGCCCCGGTTCGAGTTCATCGAACCGGGGCTTTCGTTTGTCTGAAAACTCTTTGAGTTATCGGATGAGCCAAGCCAGAACCCGTAGGTTCCTCCGCACGATTTCTCGCGCGGACCTTGAGTAGCCGAACGGGCCCCGTGAGAGGCCTTGGAGAGCCGTGCCTGTTACCGAAACAGGCCGTGCTCCCTTTTCTTTTAGAAAGGAGGTGATCCAGCCGCAGGTTCTCCTACGGCTACCTTGTTACGACTTCACCCCAATCATGAGTCATACCTTGAGCGCCTGCCTCCTTGCGGTTGGCACGGCGATTTCTAGTACAGCCCACTTTCGTGATGTGACGGGCGGTGTGTACAAGGCCCGGGAACGTATTCACGGCGCCGTTCTGATGCGCCATTACTAGCGATTCC
>JBAPOM010000185.1:0-3677 GCA_049279635.1 Candidatus Acidiferrales bacterium | reverse complement strand
GATCTGAACGGCTTGTGCCGCATATACGTTCACTATAAGTATCAGAGTTCGCACCAAGTCCTCAGGCCACCTCCCTAAGCCAGATCACAAAGTAACGTGGATTGAGTAACGAGGGGAATCTTGCGTACCCCGCGGGGTCGCCCTAACCTGTGTGTAAATATCCCCCGGCAGAGCCGGGGGCTTTAAGTTGTGAGCCGCTCAAAGCGGCTGGTCGGGTCGCTAACGCGGCCCGAGGTTTCTGGGCCACCGTGACGGTGGCCGTTTAGCGCCACAGACCCATCTGGTCTCCAAGCGTGTGTCTTCTTGCTCCTGCTGCCGGATGTAGTCCCGGATCACCGCTTCGTCTCGGCCCACGGTCGATACCCAGTAGCCGCGTGCCCAGAAGTGCTGCCCCACAAAGTTTCTCTTGCGCTCGCCGTACACTCGCGCCAGGTGGATCGCACTCTTCCCCTTGATGAACCCAATCACCTGCCACACCGCATACTTCGGCGGGATCGCGATCATCATGTGCACGTGGTCCGGCATTAGATGTCCTTCTTCGATTCGACTCTCCTTCTGCTCTGCCAGCTTGCGCAATACTTCTCCCAAATACCGTCGCAGTTCCCCATACAACACCTTCCTCCGGCACTTCGGGATAAACACCACATGGTATTTGCACTCCCACTTGGTATGGCTTAGGCTTTCCATTTCGTCCATCGCGAACTCCCTTTCGTGTGCTTTGGCGGCTCACGACTGGGAGTCTCCGCGATGGACTCCGGTATCTGTCAAACTTCTACTGCCTCCCCGGCAGAGCCGGGGGGTCTCCCCTTCTAACTAGGCGACCGTGGCTATGACGCCGAGTCAATCCGGCAAGGTCTGCGTGAGCGCGGCATCGTGCCCTCTGCTCGCGATGCGCAACACCGATCACGGCAGCGGACTGGGGCGATGGCGCTGGGTGGTGGAACGGACCTTCGCATGGCTGAATCAGTTCCGGCGACTGCGCGTGCGGTACGAAAAACGGGCAGATCTTCACGAGGCATTCCTATCCTTGGGTTGCATCCTGATCTGCTGGAATTTTCTGTCGGCCGCCCGGTCGATGAATTTTCCGGGAAAATCCAGCAGACCTGTGCGATGCTACATCGTCTAACCCTGCGCGGTTACTGTGCAATACCGACGCATATGCCAACGCCCGGTGAAACTCGTGCCGTCACAGTTGCTGAAGGGTACTTGCCGGGCGCAGCCGAGTGGAAGGCGGCGAGCTTTGCGCTTCCCGCCTTTAACGCCCGCTGTAGCGGCACGAAACTGCCGCTCCACAGACTGCGTGGGGGCCGCGTCCACCAAGGTACTACCGGACCGAAGAGGACGCGGACCCAAGAGCCGCGCTCAATCAACGCTCGAAAAATATCCGTGAATGCTCGCGCTTTGCAGCACGTGATCGCCCATCGCGCGATACAGAGTTTCAGCACTCGCGGGCCAGTTCGGCGGTGACGAGGGCAAGTTCAGGCGAGTGTCCAGCGCGTATACGGTAATGACGTAGTCGTGGACGTACGGGGTGTAATTGTTTGGCGGACAGGGCCCATCGTATTCGGGGCCGATGTAGAAATCGTTGAAGATTTGCTGGCCGTATGTGCTTGTGGCAGTACCGGCGTTCTCGGGGAGGTTGGTCGTCTGGGGAGAAATGTTGTACATGCCCCAGTGCGTGAACGCCGCTGTGACGTCGTAGACGGTTACGACGAAACTTCTCGTACCCCACGGGGCTTGCGTCCACGTCAGCTGGGGCGATTCATCGCTACCGCCGCTGACGTAGGTGCAGTAGGTCGGACCTAGGGACTCTCTGAATAAGTAAGTTTCTGACCGTGCAGGTCTAATACCTCAGCAATGGTGGGGGCGATGACCTAGCCTTCCACTTGGATTTTGTCTCCGCCTTCGCCCATCGAACCGGCTTTCATCTACGCGCTCGCTGTCAGCAGCTTCTGACGACTGAGAAACAGATTGACCAACCCGCAGATCACGAACAGCTGATGCGCGTTCTTCTTCAGTCCTCGGTAACGCAGCTTCACAAATCCAAACTTCAACTTCATCACCTGAAATACGTGCTCGACCTTGGACCGCACGCTCGATTTCGTCCGATTCTTCGCCCGCTCCCCCTCGTCAATCCCGTTCTTATAGCGGTAGCGACGCTGCGTGTGGTCCTGCGCCCGGGGTGCGCACTCCTGGATAACCTCGGTTTGTCCGCGATAAGCCTGATCACCCCATACCCGGGTTTCTTCCCCATGCAACAGATCGGGCAGCACCCTCGAGTCGGCCACATGGGCCGGCGTGGCTACCGCCGTATGGATGATCTTGGTCTTGCTGTCCACTCCTACGTGGGCCTTCATCCCGAAAAACCACTGCTTGCCTTTCTTGGTCTGGTGCATCTCCGGATCGCGCTGCTGCTCTCGGTTCTTGGTCGACGTGGGCGCGTGCAGAATGGTTGCGTCCACGATCGTGCCAGTGGTGATGCGCACTCCCCGGGCTTGCAAGTGCAGATTGACCGTGCCCAGAATCTTTTCCCCAAGTCGATGTTCTTCTAGCAAATGCCGGAACTTACACACCGTGGTTTCGTCCGGCGCCGGCTCCTGCCCCAAATCGATCCCCACGAACTGCCGCATTACCGGCGAGTCATACAGGGACTCTTCCACGCCCGGGTCCGACAGGTTAAACCACTGCTGCAGAAAATAAATCCGCAGCATCCGCTCCACTCCCACCGGCGGGCGCCCATTCCCCGGCTTGGGATAATGGGGTTCGATTAGCGCACACAACTCTCGCCACGGGACAACCTGTTCCATTTCTTCCAGAAATACCTGCCGTCGTGTCTTTTTTGTGTACCGCTCAAAACCATTCATCGTCGCCAGACTCCTCTGTTGTTTGTTCGTCGATCTCATCTGGCGGAAACCTATCCTATATTCCTGTGGAAAGGGAGACCTTATTCAGAGTCTCCCTAGAATCATAGTCAGGGGCAACTGGCTCCCATTCTTGAATGTCGTGCTGCTCAGCCGGAATTGGTGTTGCCAATCGTTGGCCTGCTGATCGAGCTAGCCGCTCGATTGCGCGAAGGCGGTTGAGAGTGATATCAGCAATAAGCTGACGCAAATGGCATACATTCTCATATGGTCCTCCTTGTGTTGACTTAAGGCGTACTCGGTCACAAATCATCTCCTCTTCGATCCAGGCATGCTTGGCTACTTTTGGTTGACCGCCGGTGTGGTGGCTTGCGCGACACGATGGGGCACCGGAGGCAGGCTCGGCACAACCGGCCTCAGTGGGAGCGGCGGCCTGGGTGGCGGCAACCGGTGCGCTGGCGTGGCGTTGCCGCGTGGGCGAATCGGCGGGCCATGGTGCACGACGTGCTCGCTGGCCGGCGGGGGCGCTTCGTAGCCGATCCTCGCCGTGACGGGCGCTCCGTAGAGTTCGGGAGTCAGGTAGTAGCCGCGGTCGGCGCCCTTGTCCTCTTCAACCTCCATGGGATATGCCTTTACCCAGGCGTCGTTGCGCGCGCCGGTCACCTGCCATGAAACTTTGCCGCCGGGCTTGCCGCCCGCGATCTTGAAGCGGCCGCCGGAAATTTCCTCGGCGACGTAGAGGTCTCGCGCCGGCGCACCAATCGCGGTAGCTGGTAGCGGAAATCTTTGTTAATGGCCTCGAACCATTCGGGAAGC
>JBAPOM010000184.1:0-9175 GCA_049279635.1 Candidatus Acidiferrales bacterium | reverse complement strand
CCCTCGCGGCGGCCTCACCTTCATACTTGAGCCGGCGGGCAAGGCGCAGATTACGCTGACGTTCATCACTTATTTTGTCTCTTCATCCGATTTGTATTTCATGGAAGACGATCTGTCGACGACCACGTTCCCGAATCCGCCACGGATGAGCGGCGAATTGGTCCTTCAAAATCCGGCTACGGTTTTCGATCAAGCTGTACTGGGAGGGACGAGCGTCGCCACGGGAACCGGAGTCGATGGCACTAACGCAAGCGTCTTCGGCGGCATGCTCACTTCGACCCTATGCGATGGAAACGCACCCATTTCGTTGGCGGCCGACGAAAACGATGGCGGCACGGTGACCACTTCAGAATCTTTCTCGGGAACCTGCACCGTGGCGCCGAATGGCCACGCGACTTTCGACCTGACGGGCGCCGGAAATCCCGCGCCGGCGCCACGGATGGCGGCGGCGTACCTTACCGGACCGGGAAACGGATTTCTCCTGGGAAGTGATGCGGCCGTCACGACGGGGATGCTCGAACAGCAGACCGGCGGCCCGTATGCGAATTCGACCGTCGTCGGCGGATATACGCTGACAGCGCCCTCCCCAGGAGAAACGAATGTGGCGAATGTCGTCGGACAAGTGAGTGCGGACGGTGCAGGAGATATTATGGGGACAGTTGACGCTGTTGTTGCGCCTGGCAAACCGGCGTATCTGGGTCAATCCCTATCTGCTACGCTCAATGGTTTGACGGCAAGCGGCAGAAGTCCCCTGACAACAAACGCGCCCACTGGATTTCCGACCAATCTGATCCTCTACCTGGTCTCGCCCGCCAGCGCTCGTGCGATTTCAGCGGATTCTGGCAGCAAGGACCCGCAGGTCTTCCTGCTGGACCACTAAACGTAGTTACTTGGATTCGTCGGGCTCAAGCCGCAGTGCGGCTGAGTTGATGCAGAATCGCAGCCCTGTGGGCTGAGGGCCGTCTTCGAAGACGTGGCCGAGATGTGCGTCGCAGCGGCTGCACATCACTTCGGTGCGCACCATGCCGTGGCTCGCGTCGCGCTCCATCTCCACGCTCTCGGCCGTTATCGGCTGCCAGTAGCTCGGCCAACCGGAGCCTGAGTGGTACTTTGCATCCGAACTGAAGAGTCGCTGGCCGCAGCAGACGCAAACGTAGGTGCCCTCCGTTTCCGTGTCCTCGTATTCTCCCGTGCCAGGCGGCTCAGTTCCCTTCCGTCGCGTGACGTAGTACTGCTTGTCCGTTAATTCCGACCGCCACTCCGCATCACTTTTCCTCATCTTTTCGCTCATGCGCCTAGATTACACTAGGATTTCCAGCGTATGCGCTACAAAAATCTGCCTAGCGAAATCGGGGCGTGACACGCGAACGTGCAGCCATGTCGCGCACATGCCGTCCGTGTGATAGATTGAGCCTCGATGACGTCCTCGTGGAAAAAAATAGCGGTGACTGGCTTGGCCGCGTGTGCCTTTCTGCTCTTGCTGACGCTCGTGGCGGAGAGGTCCGCGCGCCATGCCAAGTCTGCCGAGCAAACTCCGCCCTGGAATTCGCAGGCCATCGCGGGCACCCCTGCGGGCATTCGCGTGCAGGAGATCGATCCGACGCACGCGGCGGTGATTTTCCTGTACGATCTCGACAACAAGACCGATACCGACTATCACCTCGCCAAGGGACCCAACATCGTAGTCATGAGCCGCCTGAAACCCGGCGGAACGCTCAGCGCCGACGAACCAATCACCCTGGACTCAGCGGCTTTCGTCCCGGCGCGAAATCGCACTAGAATCGCCCTTAAAGTGAGCCATCTTTTCAATTGGCCCGGTCAGAGCGGGTCTTACGCGGAGCGCCAGTTCAATCAACTCGTGACCGGCGACATCAACGGTGTCGCCGGCTTTGTGCTGTTCGATCAGACGAATCGATACGAGATCGACTTCCCTGCCGCATGGCCGGAGATTCACGCATCTTCGTCAGCGCCTTGATAACTTGATAAAATGACGCAGCGCAAGGTGGCCCGTTGAACTGGCGGGGCGGCTGGCTTACAATCGGGCGAATTTCGCAGTACTGAGATGTTGCGGCCTCCCTCCCGCGACACTTCACTGAAGGATGCTCACGCATGTCCGGCGCTTTCGAACACGTCGACGAAGGACTTCCGGCCCCCGACCGCCGCACATATTCGCGTCAGCCGGTGCGGACGCTCGCCTACGTGGAACTCGACGAAGGGAACGGCGGGATCGTTCTGAACGCCAGTGAGGGCGGCCTCTCGGTGCAAGCCGTGATGGGTCTGATGGAAGACTCGCTCCCCAAGATGCGCTTTCAGTTGTCGCAATCCAACGAGTGGCTCGAAACGAGTGCTCGCGTCGTATGGGCCAGCGAATCGAGGAAAGTAGCCGGCTTGCAGTTCGTTGATCTGCCCGAAGAAACTCGCTTGAATATTCAGGCATGGCTGACGGCAGGAGCACCCGACGCCGAGCCCGGCGAACCTCGAGAACGGGCCGCGGCCTACAATCACGCTCATGACCAAGTCGACAGCAGAATCGGTGGCCAGGTCGACTACCAAACTCCTGGCGAGCCTCGTGAACTGGTCCCCGAGGCCGGTTCGATTGGGATGGGGCAAGATACGATCGGCTCGACAATAACCGCTCCGCCTGTCGAGCCCGTGTCGACACCGGCGCCGGTAGGGCCTCCCGCGCCCACCTCGCAACTGCTCGAGCAAATGCCGACGTTTCAAATAAGTGCTCAGCCGACAAATAGCATTTCGTCGGAGGCAAAGCGGCCCGACCATGCGTGGAATATTGCTGGGCTTGTGGCGCTACTCGCGATCATCTCGCTCGTCGCGGGTTGGATCGCGGGACGTGGAACGTTCGACGGCCTGTGGGACAAACCCCAAGGAACGGCATCTTCCACGCAGACCGCCCAATCAAGTCTCGCGCCAGTTTCAGTCGGCGCCAGCCCGCCAGTCTCCGACATAGAGATCGTGGACATTCGTAATCAACGGTGGACGATTCCATTCAATCCAGTCATTCCGCCAGCGAGCACCAGCCAAGCGAAGTCTCCCGGCCAGGCTGCACCGGTGGAATGGCCGGCGTTTAACCCCGCGGCAACGATTCCCAAGGTCCAAGCGCCGACAGCTGGAGGCGATGCCGACTCGCAGCGACCGAGCCCGCCGGAGGTGGCGGCCTCCAACAACGCGGCGAGCATCCCGTTTCCGTCCAATTCGCCGGATACCCGCGATTTGACTCCGCCGCCGGCACCCCAACCGGAACCGGAGGCCGTGCGGCCAACCGGTACGCTACAGCGGGGCGTGCTGATCTACCACGTGGCTCCCGAATATCCCGATCTCGCGAGAGAGCAAAACGTTCACGGCACGGTCAAGCTTGACGTGACAATCGGAGTAACCGGAACCGTGCGTAGCGTGGTCGCTGTCAGCGGGCCGGGCCTGCTCATTGAAGCGGCCAGAAGCGCGGTCCGCCAGTGGCGCTATACTCCGACTCTCCTCGATGGAAAGCCGATTGAATTGCAGGAAGAGGTCTCCGTCGTTTTTCAGCCTCCGTCTGGCTCCAGGTAGATTTACGGCTGTCCTCTCGAGCCCCCCGGCCTGTTAACTACGTCGCGATGGATGATCGTAGAACTGTGCAGCAACAGCTGCGGAAATTGACTAAAATTCAAGAGCTATCGCAGGGCTACGATAAGAGCGTGGGATTGTTGATGATGAGCTTCTTCTCAGTAGGCGCTGATGCGCACAATCGAGAATTTGGATTGGACGCGGCGCGCGCGCGGCGTCTACAGTTTGCGCCGAGCGTACTGCGTAGGCCCATTCTGGCTGGCGTGTACGCGGCCGGGCGCCATGACACCGACACCGAAAACAGCCAAAGCGATTCAAGATGACGACGGAACGGAGACGATGACCCCGACTGCGCAAGAGCGCGACGCCAGCCACATTCTAACCCTCGAGGAAATTGCCAATCTCGCCGCCGAGGGCGGCAAGCCGGCCGAGACGTTGATGAACGTGGTTGCGCTGATCGCCAAGCGCTTCAATGCGGACGTTTGTTCCGTCTACCTGCTGGAGCCCGACCGGAACAACTTGGTGCTGGCGGCGACGGTCGGATTGCGGCCCAAGTGTATTGGCACCCTGCGAATGACCGTCCATGAGGGGCTCGCCGGGCTGGTGGCGGAGCAGGTGCGTCCGGTGGCCGTCGAACGCGCGCAGAATCACCCGCGCTTTAAGTATTTCAACGAAGCCGGGGAAGACCGCTATCAATCGTTCCTTGGCGTGCCACTGAGCGACCGGGGAGTCCTGCAGGGCGTTCTCGTGGTGCAGACCATCGAGCCGCGAGTGTTTCGCGAGGATGAAATCCGGATGCTGAGTGAGACGGCCGCGCAGGTGGCTCCCGTAGTGAGCGAGGCTCGCACGCTCGATCGCTTCATCGCGCCGACGCAGGAGCGGCTTTGGTCGCTGGCTCGCAACCTCTGGTGGAGTTGGGATCAGGACTCAACGAACCTTTTCCTCGATCTCGATCCTGCAGCATGGAGCCGGCTCAATCACAACCCGATTTCCCTCCTTTCGGAGATACCTCTCCGAAAGCTCGAGCAGCGCGCCGCAGAGCTCGTGCTGCACAGCCGGATCAACTCCGCTTATCGCCGCGAGCGAGAGTATCTGGAAAGAGACAGGACATGGGGCACGCGCCACGCGAGCGTCCTGCGGCCTCATCCAGTAGCCTATTTCTCGGCGGAATTCGGCCTACACGAATCGCTTCCCATCTATTCGGGCGGCCTCGGCGTCCTGGCGGGCGACCACATCAAGAGCGCTTCCGACCTCGATATCCCACTTGTCGGAATCGGCCTTTTCTACGGGCAGGGATACTTCCGGCAGCGCCTCAACGCCGACGGCTGGCAGGAGGAAGAGTACCTCGAAACCGACGTAAATCAGCTGCCCATGACCCGCGCTATCGGAACCAACGGCGAGCCCGTGATGGTCCACATCGAAACGCGCACCGGGTCCATCTATGCCAAGGTCTGGCGCGTCCAAGTCGGACGCTGCGATCTGTTTCTTCTCGATTCCAACGTCGAAGGAAACGCGCCCGAAGATCGCGAGCTCACTTCGCGCCTCTACGGCGGGGATTTGCGTATCCGTATCCGCCAGGAACTGCTGCTTGGCGTCGGAGGATTCCGCGCGCTGAAAGCTCTGGGAATTACGCCTGGTGTGCTGCATTTGAACGAAGGGCACAGTGCGTTTGTTGTCCTCGAAGCAATTCGCAACCGCATGTTGGACGAGGGCTTGCCCTTTGAGAAAGCTGCGCCGCGCGTCTCCCGTGAAGTGGTCTTCACGACGCATACGCCCGTGCCTGCGGGCCACGATCGATTCAATTCGCGGCTCATCGAGGAGCATCTTGGCCCGTTGCGGGAACTGTTGGGCCTCTCGCAGGATCAGTTTCTCGAAATCGGGCGCGTGAACCCGTATGACCACGACGAGGCCTTCTGCATGACGGTCCTCGGCCTGAAGCTCTCGCGCCGGGCCAATGCCGTCTCGGCGCTCCACGGTGAGGTGTCCCGGCAGATGTGGACGGGGTTGTATCCCGCCAAATCGGAGGAAGCGGTTCCGATCGGGCACATCACGAATGGCGTTCATGTACCGACGTGGCTGGCGCCACAGATGTTCCGCCTCTACGAGCGTCACTTGGGACCTGGCTGGCATGAGCACAGCAGCGAAGCAAAAATCTGGGAACGGATCGAAGACGTAGACGACGGCGAGCTGTGGGAAACACATCTGAGTCTGAAGTCCGAGCTCCTTCAGTTTGTCCGGCGCCGGGCCGTCCAGCAAGCGGAACGGCGCAACGAACCTCCCGAGGTGCTGCGAACGCTGTCGCGGGTTTTGAGCCCGGACGCACTCACGATCGGATTTGCCCGCCGGTTTGCGACCTACAAGAGGGCCAATCTGATCCTGGCCGATATCGAACTGCTCGCGTCCATGGTGAACGACCCGAAGCGGCCTGTGCAGTTTGTTTTCGCGGGCAAGGCGCACCCTCTCGACGAACCCGGAAAGCGCGTCCTGCAACAGGTGGCTCAGTTGATGCGCAATTCGGTTTTTGCCGACAAGTTCGTTTTCGTTGAAGACTACGACATCAACGTGGGCCGCCAATTCGTGCAGGGCGTCGACGTATGGCTTAACAATCCGCGCCGGCCGCTCGAAGCATCCGGCACCAGCGGCCAAAAGGTGGTTCTTAACGGGGGCCTGAACCTCTCGGTGCTCGACGGGTGGTGGGCCGAGGCATACGACGGCCTCAATGGTTTCGCAATCGGAACCGGCAGGACGCATTCGGACATGAACGTTCATGATTCGCGCGACGGACAGGAGCTGTATCGCGTCCTACGCGAGGAAGTGATTCCGCTCTACTATCAGCGCGACCGCGATGGTCTGCCCCGCGGCTGGATCAAACGCATGAAACGAACCATCCGCACGCTCGGCTGGAGGTTCAACGCCGACCGCATGGTAATGGACTACACACTCAAGTGTTACGTCCCTGCCGCCGGCGGCACATCCAGCGACATGCGCCCCCGAGTCTGAAACGCCGTACCAGCGCCGAGGCTATCGGCATCCCTGCAACGTGAATTCCCACGCTGAAAATCAGCGAATCCTGGCCGTAGTCATTCCGAAACCACGCATGTAGAATCGCATCAGATGCTCGTGGATGCGGCCGTGACAACTTTCAAAGCTTTTCTCGTGACCCAGACCAACGGCACGTTTGCCGGATCGTTGCAGCAAGTCGATCGCAGCTCGCTTCCCGCGGGCGATGTGCTCGTGCGCGTCGCCTATTCGAGTCTCAATTACAAAGATGGCTTGGCGGTCACGGGCAAGCCTGGAGTAATCCGCGTGTATCCGATGGTGCCGGGAGTCGACTTCGCCGGCGTCGTAGAAGAGTCAACTTCCCCACAATTCCAGCCGGGCGATCACGTTGTAATCACAGGCTGCGGCACTTCCGAGACGTTCTGGGGAGGCTACGCGCAGTTCGCCCGAATCAGCGCCGAATTTATCGTTCCTCTGCCTGCAGGCATGACGCTCAGGCAAGCGATGGCCGTTGGTACGGCGGGATTCACGGCGATGCAAGGCGTGATGGCCCTCGAGCAACATGGCGTGAAGCCGAGCGGCCGCGAAGTCGTGGTCACTGGAGCAGCGGGGGGCGTCGGCAGCATTGCTGTGGCGATCCTGGCGCACCTCGGCTACAAAGTGGCGGCTTCGACCGGGCGCATGGAGCTGCACGAGTATCTCGACGAACTCGGCGCGAGCGCGATTCTGGATCGCGCCACATTGGCCGCGCCATCCAAACGCCCGCTCGACTCCGAGCGCTGGGCCGGCGGGATCGACAACGTGGGCGGCGACACGCTCACCGGGCTTTTGCGCTCGACCGCCACAGACGGCAGCATCGTCTCATGCGGCCTTGCCGGGGGCGCGACCTTTACGTCCAGCGTTTTCCCATTCATTCTGCGCGGGGTGAACTTGCTCGGCACTAACTCGGTGAATGTTCCGAATGCGCGGCGCCGCGAAATCTGGGACCGCATCGCGCGTGATCTCCCGATGCGCTTGCTCGATCGCATGACACAAGTGGAGCCGCTCGAAAAAATACGCGAGCTTGGCGAGGCGATCCTGGCCGGCAAGATTCGCGGACGCACCGTGATCGACGTGAATACCTAAGATGCCTCCCTTCGGACCATCTCACATTGGCAGCGGATCGGGCGAGCGGATTCGCTCGGGCAGGCACGGCCCGGCCAGCGGCGAGTCGACTGCGCAATCCAAGAAAAGCAAGAAAGCTGCGTGGAAGCTTCTGCCCGATGTGTGGGCGCTCATCAAGCCGCGCCGTGGAATCCTCGCCCTCGGCCTCCTGCTGATGCTGGTCAATCGCCTCGCCGGCCTGGTGGCCCCCGGCTCGCTCAAGTATCTGTTCGATGGCGTGATCGGAAAACACAACGCGGGCCTCCTGGAGCCTCTCGTAGGAGCGGTTGTAGGCGCGACGCTGATCCAAGGACTCACTTCGTACAGCCTGACGCAGCTTCTCTCGAAATCATCGCAGCGCATGATCACCGAATTGCGCATCAAGGTGCAGGCCCACATCGGGCGTCTCCCCGTGGCGTACTACGACGCGAACAAAACCGGCGTGCTCGTATCGCGCATCATGAGCGACGTCGAAGGCATTCGGAATTTGATCGGAACGGGGCTCGTTGACTTCATCGGCGGGATCATGACGGCAGTCTTCGCACTTGTATATCTCTTGCGCGTCAGTGTCTCGATGACGGCTGCTGCCTTCGCAGCCGTCCTGATTTTCGGCGTGGGCTTGAGTCGGGCACTCAAGAAAATTCGCCCCATGTATCGCGCGCGTCCAAAGATCAATGCTGAAGTCACCGGCAGGCTCACCGAATCGCTCGGCGGAGTGCGCGTGGTGAAGGGCTACCGCGCGGAGGACCGCGAAGAAAAAGTATTTCAGGCGGGCGTGCAGCGGTTGCTCGACAATGTGCTGCAAACGCTTACCGCCACATCGATGATGAGCTTCTCCGCCACGGCACTGATGGGCGTCGTCTCGGCCCTGATGATGTACCTCGGCGCTCGAAATATCCTGGCCAAAACCATGACGCCCGGCGATCTCGTGAGCTACATGGCCTTTCTCGCCATGCTGATTGCGCCGGTCGCGCAGATTGCTTCGATTGGACCTCAGATGACGGAGGCGCTGGCCGGACTCGAGCGCACCCGCGAAGTCCTCAACGAAGGCATCGAAGATGCCGATCCCGCGCGCACCGTGCGCCTCGATCGCGTCGATGGACGCGTCGTCTTCGACAACGTCAATTTCGCCTATGAAGCCAGCAAACAGGTGCTCTACGATGTTTCGTTCGAATCCGCGCCGGACACGGTGACGGCGTTCGTCGGCCCGTCGGGCGCCGGAAAATCGACGATCATCGGCCTGATCGCGGCCTTCTACGTACCGACATCAGGCCGCGTGCTTGTCGACGGCATCGATCTCGCGCGCGTGAAACTCCAGTCCTACCGCACGCAACTCGGCGTCGTCCTGCAGGAAACGTTTCTCTTCGACGGCTCGATCCGCGAAAACGTCGCCTTTGCGCGCCCCGACGCCAGCGAGAGCGAAATCCTCGCGGCGTGCCGCATCGCGCGCGTCGATGAGTTTGCGGAGACATTC
>JBAPOM010000183.1:0-7549 GCA_049279635.1 Candidatus Acidiferrales bacterium | reverse complement strand
GGATCTGGTGGACCGGCGGCGGCTTGTTGCTCCTGGCGGCCCTGGCCTTTGCGATTCCTCCGGTGCGGCATCTGATCCTTCGGCAAGGAGGTGGCGGGACGACGGGAGCTCAAGTGGCGGGCGTGCCTGCGTTGTCTGCCGGCAAGTTCGTCGCGATTCTCCCGTTCAAGGTGCTAGGAGACGAGCAGGCTCTCGGATATGTAGCGGAGGGCTTGAATGAGGCCCTTTCTGCAAAGCTTTTTCAGATGAAAGACCTCCGCATGGCGTCTGACACGAGCCTTTCGGGCGTCTCCCAGAAAGACCCAATCGAAAAGATCGCGCGAAGCCTTGGCGTGAACCTGATCGTGGAAGGCCTGATCCAGGGTGATGCAAACAAGATGTCGATCATCGTAAATCTGCACGACATCCCCGACGGGAAAGAGCTGTGGAGCCAGCAGTTCTCTGGCGTGCCCAAGGATGTGCTGTCGATCGAAGATCAGATCTCCACGCAGCTCGTCAGCGCCCTCCCGATCAAGCCGACCGACGAGGAGATGGCGCGGGCATCCGAACGGCCCACTGAAAACGTCGACGCATACGATCTCTACCTGCGCGGCCGGCAGGCTATGAAGGGCCCCGACCGCTCGAAAGCCGCGCAATCCGCCCTCGACTACTTCCAGCAGGCTATTCAGAAAGATCCTGGATTTGCCCTTGCATACACTGGCGTCGCTGATGCGTCGCTCTTCATGTATGACGACAAGAAAGATTCGTTCTGGGCCCAAAAGGCGCTGGGCGCCGCGCAAAGGGCCGAGCAGCTGAAAGAAAGCCTCCCAGAAGTGCACTTCGCGCTGGGTAGCGTCTACCAAGAAACCGGCAAGACCGCGCAAGGCATCGCCGAGCTGAAGCGCGGTCTTCAGCTCGCGCCCAATTCCGATTCAGGTTACGAACGCCTGGGAGACGCTTACGCGCAGGCCGCCCAGCAGGAAGAAGCCATCGCTACGTTCAAGAAGGGCATCGAGGTCAACCCATACTATTGGGTGCTTCACAATGAGCTTGGACGCGCTTACTTCTCCATCGGCGATAACGAAAAAGCGCTCCAGGAGTTCCAAAAGGTGACAGAACTGGAACCCGATAACGTTACGGGCTGGAATAACCTCGCCACCATCTATGAGAGAACCGGCAGATATCAGGACAGCATCCCGGCATATCAGAAATCTATTGAACTCTCGCCGACCTGGCTGGCCTACTGCAACTTGGGATATGTCTACACCATGTTGAAACAGTATCCGCAGGCGATCGACTTCCTTGAAAAGTCAGTCGCTCTCTCGCCCAATCAGGAACCCTGCGTGGGCAACTTGGCGGATGCCTATCGTTATGCGGGCGAGACAGACAAGGCTCGGGCGACCTACGAGAAAGCGATCGCGCTGGCCTTTCAGGAACTGCAGGTCAACCCCCAAAACACTGGTGCGATGGGCGACTTGGCCCTCTCCTTCGTCAAGAAGGGCGAGCCGGAGCGGGGAATGGAGTTTATCCAGAGGGCCCGCGCGATCGATAAGAAGGATGTCGAGCTCATGTTCACTCAAGCAACCGTGGAGGCACTGGCGAACAAACCAGCGGACGCAGTTCGCACCCTTCATGAGGCGCTGAGTGCCGGGTATCCGATAAAGGACGTGCAGTCGAGCCCGGACTTCGCCAGCTTGTCCAGCCGCCCGGACTTTCAGGCGCTGCTTCAAGAATTCAGCAAGCCCAAGCCGTAGCAAGCCGCCGCACATCCCCAAAAACAAAAACGGGCCGATCCGAAGATCGGCCCGTCGAGAAATCAAACTCAGGGAAGGACTACTGCCTTACCCGCCGGCGGAGGAACGGTAGTGTCACCAGCCCGAGCATCAGGAGGGCAAGCGATCCTGGCTCCGGGAAGGGCACGAGCCCGCCGGTGCCAGTCGGTGAAACGTCAAACACGGCCCCTGAGACAAACGCTTTCGTGTTTTCCTCGGTAGCACCTGCAACAGTTGCGAAAGTTATGTCGCAACCGCCACCAAGAGGTGTATTGTCAACACCGCCGCCGGGAATTCCGAAAATGAAATCATCGGTATTGCAATCGCCGTCATTGATAATGCCAAGTGCAGTCAGGTCGGCCAGAATAACCGTGCCTGGAGGGCCCGAAGGCAGGGTAGGGGCGGTCAACGTGCAGGTATCTATTCCACCCGGAGCGGTGTCTGCCGTCGCGGAAGAGCAATTTCCGGTCTCCGTCCAGTCCAAAAAAGAAAGCGCGGTCCCCGCAAACGTCGTCGTCAGAGGAGACGTTACCGTCAATCCGCCGAGTGTGTCGGCATTCGGAACGGCAAAGGTAATGCTCGTAACGAATTCTCCGTTATCGACAGCGCAACCGGCGGCCCCGCCGTCCGGATCTTCGATGAGACCGGACCCATCAGCCGTAGCTTGAAAGCCCGTGCAGGAGGGACTGCCGTGAGGCCCGCCTCCCAGCACAACTTGGGAATCGCCGCCGCCAATGTCGTCGGCACGTACCACGCCCACCGTGAACAAGACCAGCGCGGTCACTAGCAACGCATTCATCAGCTTCAATGGGCTACCCCCTAAGGTATACACGCCTGACATACCTAGTGCACGTTGGGTGCCAACTTCCCTTGCCATAGCGCAACCTAAGTCCCCTCTTTTCAAACACCCAACCAAGTGCAAATTTGCCCCAAAATCCTCAGCGTGCAAACGTTTGCACATGATGGGCAGTTGCACAGCAGCTTCGGCCTCTACGGCCCCACCGCTTTCAGCCACCCATTTGCCTCGATATGCAACGGCAGGCGGACCCGGCGCCCGCAACGCCGCCCTGTCGCGAAACCTTCGCTGCGTGTTACAATCCCGCCGCGTTCGCGCAGGGATCAAGATTCCCCATGTCTGCTGACCAAGACACGAGCATCGAACTCATCGCGCCCGATCGGTCGCGGCAGACCGTTCGCGTCGCCGCCTCTCCGTTCCTGATTGGCCGCGGCAGCGACAGCGGCAATCACCTTCAGTTGAATGACCGGCGCATCTCGCGCCAATGCGCGGCCATCATCTCCGAAGGCGGACAATACTACATCGAGAACCGCGGCCAGAAGCTCGGCATTTTCGTCAACGGCGAAAAGACCGATCACCGCGAGCTGAATGATGGCGACGTCATTTCCTTCGGCCTCGCCGATTCCTACGAAATCATCTTCCGCTCTTCGAGCAACGGCGCGGTGGTTCCCGACATGATGACGCTGATCGGGAAAATACCGGACACGCAGACTACACCCGGCACCGGCGCCGGCCTGAGCAAGCTCAATCTGCTTCTAGAAGCAAGCATGCTCCTGCACTCGACGCTTCCGCTGCAAGCCGTCCTCAGCACAGTGCTCGATCACGCTATCGCGGTCACCGACGCGGACCGCGCGCTTCTGCTCGAGCCTGACGAAACCGGAAAGCTCCAGCCGCGCTTCGCGCGTGGCGCCGGTCTCGTGCGACTGCCTTCCGAGAGCTTCTCGCCGAGCCAGACGGCCCTGCGCATGGCTCTCGAACAGCGCTCCAGCATCATCACCGAAGATCTCGCGCAAGCCGATAGCGGCCTGCAGGCCGCGCAGAGCATCGTCTCGCAGCAACTTCGCGCCGTAGTCGTGATCCCGCTATACGCCGGCGGCCGCACGCTGACGACGGAATCCGGCACTCGCCACCGTGGCGATCTGCTCGGCGCGCTGTATCTCGATTCGCGCCGCCGCGCCGCCTTCTCGAAACTTGACCGCCAGATTCTCGACGCGCTCGCCGTCCAGGCCGCCAGCATCCTCGATAACGCCCGCATGGTCGAGCGCGAGCGCCAGCGGCAGCGCCTCGAGCAAGAAGTCAACATCGCGCGCGACATTCAACAAGCACTCTTGCCGCGCGGCCTCCGCGATTTTCCGCATCTTAAGGTCGCCGGCATCAACATCCCCTGCCTCGCCGTCGGCGGCGACTACTTCGACGTCTTCAAAATGGCGGACGGCCGCACTGCGTTTCTCATCGCCGACGTTTCCGGCAAAGGCCTTGGCGCCGCGCTTCTCACCACGATGCTCCAGGGCGCACTCTCCGGCTTGATGCTGGGTGCGGATCCTGCGCCCATGTTCCGCCACCTGAATAATTTCCTGTGCGAGCACGCCGAAGTCGGCCGCTACGCCACCGTGTTCTTCGCGATTCTCCACAACGACGGCACTCTCGAATACATCAACGCCGGCCACCCATCGCCGCTCCTGCTTCGCTCAGGAGACGCTACCGAGCCGTTCACCGAGGGCTCGTGCCCCGTAGGCCTGCTGCCCGACGTCGAGTATCGTGTCGCGAGCATAAAGCTTCATCCCGAGGACACGCTGGTTCTCTTCAGCGACGGCATTACCGAGGCGGTCGACCCGGAGGACGCAATGTACGGTATCGACCGCCTTCGCGCGCTCTTCGCGGGCCGAGTCGACCCAGCCTTGGACTATCTGCAGCAAACTGCGCTGGCGTCCCTGCGCGAGTTCAGCCGTGGCGCCAGCCAGGCGGACGACATCACCCTGCTCTTGGTGCGCTACCAGCCGTCGGCAGAAGAAGCCGCGGCCGCATCTCAATAGGCTGCCTGCAGTCACACCGCACCAATCTCACTGTCACGAAACTTTAACATTGTCAGGAAGAAGCTTTCGCTACAATCGCGCCCATGCCCAACGAAAAAATGCAAATCGTCGCGACCGTCGGCATGCGCGACCGCCAGAAGATTCTCGCCCTCAACGGCCCGTTGACCATCCACACCATCTTCAACTTTCAGACCGCCGTCCGCGAGGAATCGACCGCGGCGGTCATCATCGACTTCAGCGGCGTGCCCTTCATGGATTCCGCCGGGCTCGGCGCGCTTGTCGGCGCCCGCGTCGCGCTGCAAAAGACGAATCGCCAACTCGCGATTGCGGGTCTCAACACACCGGTCAAGGCGCTGCTCGACATGTCAAAGGTGAGCTCGTTCTTCCGCATCTTCACCACCGTCGAGGAAGCCCAGGCGGCCCTCGCGTAGGCGCGCATGCGGCGCCTGCCGCATAACCTCGCTTTTCTTTGCGGTTTAATTCTTGCTATTCGAGGGTTTGTTCTTGAGGAAATCGGTGACGTCCGGAATCGCGGGCTCGCCGGGATTTGCCGGCGTTCCGGAATGCGCGCCGTCCGTCGGCGGATGCGCGAACTGACTGTCGCTGGGCTGCCCGCCCGTCACCACCCATCCACCGCCATGCCGCTCGAGCAGATACGTCATGGCCATTCCGGTGCCACCTTGTTTCGGGCTAAACCGTGCCTGCGCGTGCGCCTGATTTCCGTTGACGCTCACGGATTCGATACTCATCGCCAGCATGTCCATGTTGACGCTGCGATCGTTGCGCACGTGCTCTTCGATGGCCGCGCGAATTCCATCCGCATCGGCGCTCGACGCCTGCTGCGCCCCTCCTGCAGTCGATGTCGCGGCGCTGTCCGAACCGCTGCCTGCCACAGCGTCGCTCGACGCCGCCTGATTTGATTTCGAGCAGCCGCAAGCGCACATTGCCGCGGCCACAACCGCGATCGCCACAAAACGCATCTTCATGGCAGTCCTTTCACGGATTGCGGCTCGCCGTTGTACACGATCACCGGAACCACCCATTCGCTGATCGCGCTCGATCTGCCGCAATCCAGACAACCCGCTACCGCATACTGCGCGCCGCATCGCGGGCAAACTCCCTGCGTGCGAAATATGTCGAAGCCGCTTCCGCACCGCCCGCATCCCCAAAAGTTCCCGATCGGCGGCGACGTCTTGCACGAAGGGCACGCGAACCCCTGATGTCGCGGCAGTTTCGCGAAACGCGCCAGCGCAAACGCATGCTGCAGCCCGCTCCAGCAATTCAGCACGATGAACCCGCAAATGAGGCCGTCCCACACGGACTGCTGCCAAACAGCGAACGCGATGAGCCCGGCCACGCCGATAAAGCCGATGATCGTTGCGGCCATCAGGCTGCGCGCGCGTCCCAGCACATACCAGAGCAGCGACCGAAGAATCTGCCCGCCATCGAGCGGATAGATCGGCAGCATGTTGAAGATCAGCAGAATGACGTCGATGCCTAAGACCGCGTATACGAAGTGGAAAACATCCGGCATCGACTCCTGCCAGCCTGCCGAACCTGCCCACGCGTAGAGCCCGTACAAAATCGGAAACAGCGCCACATTCACCAGAGGTCCCGCCGCAAGACTCCAAAGCGTGGCGCCCGGCCGCGGCGGCGGATTCACGTACGCTACGCCGCCGAGCGGCCATAGCACGATGTGATCTGACGTTCCGCCCACTTGCCGGCCCGCCAGCGCGTGGCCGAATTCGTGCATCGTCACGATCAGAAACAGAGCCAGGTATTCGAGAATGCTCCACGCAGGCGAGGAATAGTTCTTCGCCTCCAAGCTGATTATGTAGGCCGCAGCCAGGAACCAGGACCAGTGCAAAAACACAGTGATCCCCGAGAACCGGAATAGCTTGATCAAACCTTGGCGAATGTTCACTGAACAAATTTTATAGCATAAATGCTCAGGGCCCAAAGCGCGCTTTGCTTCTCCCCGGTAGATGACAGGTCTCAACGAGGTGGGCGGCTCTCTCATAAACACTCGCATCAGTAACCTTCGCCGCCCGCTTTATCTAGCAGTAGGAACTTAGAAAGACGTCTCATAAGTGCTCGCTAGCGGCTCGGAAACTCAGGCTCTGGCGTGGCTTGCGGGCGGAAGCGTGGGCCCTCAATGCCCTTGCGGAAAGCAGGTCGCTGCTTTTGCGACCGCCGGTTCTAGGGTGGAAGCGTGGGCCTTCAGGCCCTCGAAAAAGCGCGCTTGATAATTGGGCTTCAGCCCCGGGCTCGCCCCGCCAAGGTTGATTGTTTTCCTCGCACCAGCGCGGGACGCGCGGCACAATTTAGCCCAGCCCGGAAGGGCTGGGAAAATATCGAAATCAAATCGCGAGCGCCGTAGGTGCGACACCGACCTTCGCGCACACCTACGCGCGATCAATACAAGTCTGAATCACGTCGCTCGCTGCGCACTCAGCCCCAAAATCTCACGCACGCGGGCGCGCTGCATCACATCCCGCGGCGAACGCGCGGGCCGGTCGAGCCACGCGTGAAAATCCTTCATCGCCACTTGATGCTCGACGGGGACGTTCGTCACTGCTACTCGAACCGTATTCGGCCCCTCCCCGACGCCCCCGACCCACTCCTCGCCGCGCAACGACGCCAGCCCGAGCGCCACCGCCTCGTACAAGGTCAACGCCGTCACCTGCACCGAGTGATCGGTTCCCTCTAGATCGCGGATCGTGACGCGGCAGGATCGGACCGGCATAGAGCCGAGGATATCATCTTCGCTTTATGTTCGCCATCCCGCTTTTGCTTTGGCCCGGCCCCAAAAGGCTGGGTTCCGAGGCCTGTGCCAAATCTGTACTCGCGGCCAGCTTGATCCATTCGCCCCAATCTGCCAGTCTGGTTAAGACGGCGGAAGCCGCGCGCCCTCTCGACGGGGGTCGAACGCTCTTTGACAATTCGAGATTCGAAGACAGAGATAGGAA
>JBAPOM010000182.1:0-1708 GCA_049279635.1 Candidatus Acidiferrales bacterium | reverse complement strand
GCCACACGCTTCACACGCTGAGCTACACCTCGCGCATCCCGATCCTCGTCATCACCGGCGAATCGGCGGTCAAGTACCAGCGGCATTGCGAAGGCCTGGGCGCGAGCGCATTTTTCGAAAAGCCGGTCGACTACAAGGAACTCAAGAAAAAGATCGCCGACGCCTTGCAAACGAACCAGCCCGAACGCCGGGCGCATGTGCGCGTCAAAATGCGCGTAGTTCTCAGGCTGCGAGGCATTGATTCCGCCGGCAAACCATTTGAGCAGCCCACGGTCACCGAGAACGTTAGCCCTGCCGGATTTCTTGCCGGATGCATGGCCTCGCTTAATCAGGGAGACGTCGTCGAAGTTTTCGTTTCCGGCGAAGCCGAACGCTTTGCGGGCCGCGCCAAGGCCGTCCGCTGCGAATCGCGTGGCGCGCCGTGGCAGCGCTACGGCTTCCAATTCCTCGAAACGACGTCGGAGTGGGTGTTGCAAGCGAGCCGGTAGCCCATATCCGCTCCGGGTTTCCCCTGCGTCGCACGGCCCCAAGGCGCAGGCTCCATCGAAGTCCCCATACCCGCATTCCGACCGTGTCGCACCATGATTTCTTGAAACGTCCGTACGCCCGAGAACACAATATAGTTGCAGGGTTCGCGCGGGATACCGGATAATTTGCCAGTTGAGGCGGACTGGCGTCGAAGCTTCCCCGGCCCGTGACATCGCCATGAATTGCCCACAGTGCAGCACCGCTAACCCGGACTACGCAGAATCCTGCTCACACTGCGGCAGCCTGATTTCCGGCAGCACGGAAACCGTTCAATTCAGCGATACAACTGTGCTCTCGGCGGGCAGTGATTTTGGGACGCGCTATCGTATCGTCTCTCTGCTCGGACAAGGCGCAATGGGCCGCGTCTACAAGGCTTTCGATAAGGATCTCGAGCGCGCCGTGGCCATCAAAGTGGTTCGCCCCGGGATGATGACGGAGTCCGATGCGCTGAAGCGGTTCAAGCAAGAACTGCTCCTGGCAAGCAAAGTCTCTCATCGAAACATCCTGCGCATTCACGACCTCGGCGAAGTAGGCGACACCAAATTTATTTCGATGGCCTACGTCGAGGGCAGCGATTTGAACAAGATCATCCGGGAAAACCCGAAGATGCCGTTCGAGCGGATCGAGCATTTTGCGGAGCAGCTTGCCGATGCTCTGGCGGCCGCGCACTCGGAGGGCGTGATCCACCGAGATCTCAAGCCGCAAAATATTCTCGTCGGAACGGACGATCACCTCTACGTCTCCGACTTCGGCCTTGCGAAGTCCTTCGAAAAAGATGCGGTCGGGATGACGCGCACGGGCGTCTTCCTCGGCACGCCGCTTTACATGTCGCCCGAGCAGGTGGAAGGAAAGCCAGCCGACCAGCGCAGCGACCTCTATTCCTACGGCCTGATTCTGTACGAAATGGCAACCGGCGCGGTTCCCTTCTCCGGCGATTCGACCTTCAAAGTGATGTACGACCGGTTGAAAACGAAACCCAAGAGTCCGCGGCTGCAGAATCCGGAAATTCCCGCATGGTTCGATCGCATCATTATGCGCTGCCTCGAAAAAGACCCAAACAGCCGCTACCAGACCGCAGATGAAATTTTCACGGATTTGCGCGGCTCGCGGGCCACGGCTTCCGCAAGCCGGTCAATCCAGATCACCCTGCCCCAATTCGCGGACCGGAGCTGGATCTGGT
>JBAPOM010000181.1:0-3977 GCA_049279635.1 Candidatus Acidiferrales bacterium | reverse complement strand
ACGCAAACACGCCCGCAGACACGCGGCTGCTCAGCCCCATCTATCCGCTGGCGGTGCTGCTGCTTGCTGCCTGCTTCTGTCTTGCCCTGAAAATGTTTGGTAGCCAATCGGTACTGTTCCGTGTCGTGTCTACCATATGCTTGCTGATTGTCATATCGAACGCCGCACGGTTCGTTCATAGGGTTGAAGATTTCCGCAGGAACGGTGTAGGGTTTCAGACTGCTCAATGGCAGTACCCCAGGATATTTAGCTATGTTCAAAGTCTGCCGGATAATGTGACGTTGTACACGGACAATCCTGAACTCATTTATTTCTCGACTGGCCGCCCTTCACATAGTCTGCCGGCAAAATTTAACATCATCTCGACCTTAGCAAATCCACGGTTTGATAGCGAAATGCACGAATTGGCTGCTCAGCAGCCTGTGGTCGCTGTTCTGTTTCAATACGGGCCAGGTGGACCTCTACCTGTTCCGCAGGAGCTAGTTGAAAAGTGGGGTTTTCATCTGCTGTTCCCACCTGAAAAGAAAGCCTACGTCTTAAGATTGGGTTAAGACCAGAGCCAAAGGCGTCGAGCCGTGGACGCACAGTGACTCACGTAATTAGTAGAGGCAGGCTTCGCGAATATCCCTTTCCTCTGCCAACAAATGAAAAAGCCGCTGATCAGCCGTATCAAGATGATGTAGGAATACTGATCGTGCCGCAGAGAGAGGCTGGTCAACACCCAGAGTGGCCGCCAGATAGCCAGCAAAATAGCGACGCTTCCCAGAAACCAAGAATGCCTGGCGTCATTCATGGACACCAGACTAGGCGCGGAATTTGTCAGGGGACTGCTCATCTTAAGGGACGAAATGAATTCTGCCTATGTTATCGCTGACCAAGGGCTCGCCAAAGTATACGGGCCGCTTTCAGAGCTTCGAAGGTATCTTTCAACGCTCATCGCGGAAGGAATACTGGATGTGGTTGTCCACCAATTTTGCGTAAGAGATTCGGGCTCTTTCGCAGCTCCTGCCTTCGATCCGCCATTTTCCATTTTGAGATATGAGCTTCATCTGGTTTCGCGCCCGCCACCACTGGTCTACCTCACCGGGGAGTGCGATCCAAAGCCCTTCATCCGTGCGCAGACGGCACAAATGACTCAACAGGAGTCTATAAAGTCCGATTTCCCGTTTCCCCTTGAGATAGTCGGGATGGACGATAAAGCTGATCAGGCCGCTCTTTTGCCTGATCAGGTCAATCTGGCGTTCCCAGATGTTGATTGACGATTCCCCCAGAATGTGAAGGAGCGAGTAGTCCTGAATCGTCGTAAGCGGGAGCTCAACAATCTTGTCGATAAAATAAGGCATGACGGTGCAACACCCACCACGCTGCGGTTCAAGGTGAGCCACATTGGGAAATGACATGTCATAACTCGTCTCAATGGTCTTGAGCCACTCCGCATTTCTGTACATGATCGCAGACCGAAACCCTTTGGATCCGAAATTGCGGAAATACTCGTTGATCCGCAACGCTCTGCGAAGGAATTCCTCCCGATCCCTGAATAGATCTCCGTCATGATTCAGATCCTGAATGTTTACCTCAAAGCCATGGCTTCGCAACTCCGCCAAGAGGTCGTCGGAAACAACGTACCTTTCCTCGGGCACAAATTGGAATGAGGATTTGATCTGGAACGAATCATCCAAAGCCATAAGTTCCCGACAAAAGCCCGCACCGGCTGATGTTTCAACATCGTGAGTCATCATGGCGCAGCTTTGCGCGCCTTCCGGCCAGAACCAAATGAAGGGAACTGAGGAAATCCCCTTGGCTTTCATGGATAGAATGAGCGCTTGCTCTAGGATTGTGTCGACTGTGTGATCCACCGGCCACTCTGGAAATTGTAGACGACGCCAGCCGCTCAAGCTGATCCGCTGGAGGTATTTTCTTACCGGAACAGGCAGCCACGGTCTCAGCCAATAGTAGAGATCGCGCGTTGCCGTCTTGAGGATCTGTAATTTTCGCGAACCTTCGCCACTGGCCATATAGCGTTCACGGCGCAGATTGTTTACAACCTCCGACGGATCAAATGGAAGTCGGACCACCTCTTGGTCCATTTCGACAGCGCGGCTGGCATCGAAGAGCGCGCCAGCTGGGTGTCTCACAGGCCGTCCCCCATGGCACCGACCGTAACATAAAGTCCCAGGGCCAAATTGAAAGTAACCTTGTTCCTCCGATAGCTCCCCCGTCAGTTCGAATTCACCAAGTCCTTCGGGGCACTTGTAATAATCAAGGAGCGTCTGACTCCGCACGTTCGCCTCTCTTACCGTGCCTCTCGAGGAATTCAGAATGTTGTAGGATATCAATTCGTCGTCCAAAACATTTCTTGCGAAAGACACGTGGGCCTGGCCACCGAGTTAGTCTTGAAAAGCATGCGATAACACAATCAAGGTACTGGCGATCTATAGCACTATTCTGAGTCAATCAAGATGCGATGTCCGGCTGTTTCTCCTGACGTGACCCCAAACGATTAGCCGAGCTCGCGTTGAAATTAGCTCGAGAGCGTCAGCCCCTTGGATTGTGGCCTCAAGGGTGTCGCACCTTACCTATTCGCTCTTGATTCCGTCCTATCGCAGGTTTTGTCATCAGGAGGATGGGCCAATAAGGACGTGATTTGATCTTTAAGAAACGGGCCACACGCGAAGAGACCGGGAAGAAGCGTATCTTTCTTGTTAAACCTAGGCTGCGAATTGGGGAGGAATTGTACGTACCCTCCCGCCGCCTCAACCAATGCAACGCCAGCCGCAACGTCCCACTCGTTCTTGGGGCTCAACGTCCAAGTGGCATCCGCTAATCCGGCTGCTACTCGGGCGAGCTTATAAGCGACCGACCCCATCGGATGAATCAAAAAAGATGACTGCTGAAAACGTTGCCACTCCCCACGTCCGACTTCGGTGAGGCTAGCGAGAACGACCGCTCCTTCCAGCCGGTCCTTCTTACTGGTGTGGGCTTGCTTGCCGTTGTAGGTGACTCCGGTCTCCTTTGAACCGAGGAAAATCTCTCCTGTCGCAGGATTGCAGACACCCCCGGCTATGGCTCTTCCGCCCTCGACCATTGCGATCGATACACTCCATTCCGGAATTCCGGCGACGAATTCCCGTGTTCCATCCAAGGGATCGACAACCCAGACGCGATCCTTGTCGAGACGCCTGAGATCGTCTCTGCTCTCTTCCGAAAGCCAGCCTTCCTGGTCCCGCAACAATAAATTCTGGAGCATGCGGTTCACTGCACGATCCGCCTCGGTGACAACGCTTCCATCGGAAATCTTGAGATCCGCCTTCACATTGCCATCGGCAAACCGAGAACAAACACTGACCGCTTCAACCAAGGCCTTTTCGATGCGCTCGAGGATTTCTTTTTCTGAAGACATTGGTGACGGAGACATACACCCTAGCGTAGACATTTCAGCCGGTTTCCCGCTACGAAAAAAGAGATCAGTGAGATTCGCCCTGTCCGTTGACGCCAATAAAGCCCTGCCGCTGCAAGTAGAGGAGTATCTCTTGAGCCGCTTCTTCCGGGCTCGAATCAGTTGTATCGATTACAACCTCCGCATCAGTGGGGACTTCGTACGGGTCGGAAATCCCGGTGAAGTGCTCTACGAGACCGGCCCGCGCCTTGGCATAAAGACCCTTCCGATCCCTCGCCTCACAGGTCTTCAGGTCGGTCGAAAGATATACCAATACGAACCCCCCACTTGGCTGGATGAGGGCCCTGACGTCTCTGCGCACCGAATCGTAAGGAGCGATTGGCGCGCAAATCGCGATCCCGCCATTTTTGGAGATCTCCTCTGCGACAAACCCTATGCGTCGAATGTTGATGTCACGGTGCTCTTTGGAAAAGCCGAGCTCTGAGGAGAGGTGTTTACGAACAAGATCGCCGTCCAGAAGCGTCACCGGTCGCCCTCCGATCTCGAGGAGTTTTATGCGAAGGACGTTGGCAATTGTTGA
>JBAPOM010000180.1:0-6434 GCA_049279635.1 Candidatus Acidiferrales bacterium | reverse complement strand
CCCTAACGCCTGCTTCCACCAACCAGCTTGCATTTTTGGACGCGCCGCAAAGAAAAAGGGCGCCCCGATCACGATCGGAGCGCCCTCGAAACTACGGCCGCTGCGCCGAAGCTGCGGGTTAGAACTGAAACTTCATTCCCCACTCGACTGCCCGTGGAGCACCGAATGCGAAGACGCCCGTTCCAAGCCCGACTTGATCGGCTCGGTAGGCCGGATTGCTTCGCGAATTGCTGGTACCGTTGATCGATTCTGGGTTACCCGTCAACAAGCCTCCCAATTCCGTGAGTGGCGTGTCGAAATTGCCCATGTTGAACAGATTGAATATGGAGACGCTAGGCGTAACTGTAAGCCGCTCGTTGAAGAAGCTGTGATGGTAGCTGATCTCCAAGTCGAATGCCTTCAGCCACCCGAGCGCCGCCGGATCGGCAGGTGGAGCGGAAATCGCTTGCGGCGTCGCGCCAAGAGCGATCAGTTGTGCTTCGGTCATGAGCCCCGCGTTGACCAGCGCCTGCCCGGCAGGCGTGATCGTTTTCCCAGCGATCGTCGAATTGTAGTTTGCGATCGCGTTGGCGAGTCCCATTGGGCTCAGCGAGCGGCCAAACGCCCCTGTTTTATATGTGGTGAAATCGCAGGTACCTCCAACGGTGCCGCATGTCGCGCTCGTTTGAGCGATGGGAAGCGGGTTCTCTGTTACTCCGGATCCCGTGAAGTCAGATTCGAAAATCGCTCCGGCACCCGACGCTGGGGTGACGGGCGTAACCGCTAACGGAGACCAGAAGTGAGAGATAAGACCCAGCTGGAAGCCGCCGGGAAAATCCGCCCACCCCCCCATATTCAATTGATGCGTGCGATCAAGCGTGCTATCGCCCATGAACCGGGTCGGATTCCGGTTGTCGAGCGCGTTGTCGATAAAGTCCTGGTCGTCCGCGGCCGCAGTCCCGGCCGACGCGAAGCTTGTGGATCCGGTGTTCTGGAATCGCGACAGCGTGTACGACACCTGGAAGTTTACGTACTTGACTCCAGGCAGAGGATCGTGGACGTTGTCCTGCCACTTTACGTCGAGTGCGTTGTAAACGGATCGGCCCACGGGCTCAAGGAACGGTGCTTCGCCGATTAGAGGATTGATCCCGCCAAAGGCACATGCGACGGCATAGCTGGCAGCCAAGCCGCCACCGCACTGTCCGCCTCCGTTGATGTCCCCGGGAGAATCCAGACCGTTCGTCGCGTAGTCCGATATCGACGCACCAGCCTCGATGGCACAGTCGACGCCGCCGATACCGTCGGCGCAGCCGAAGCTCTCATTCGTGGAGTTGATCGCGGCGGTTGCAGCGCTCGTATTCAGATACGCCGCGTCGCCGGTGTGATTCGCGTCGATGTTCAGCAGGTAGTGCGTCCCCACGTTGCGCAGATAATCCGCCGTTATAACCATTCCCGGCCGGATCTCGTGCTGAACGCCAAAATTCATCTGCACGGAACGCGGAACCTTGTAGTCTGAAGCAAATGTACCCGCGCCGCCCGTGAGCGCTTCCCCAGCCGCGATCTGGTTCGGCAAGAAAGCTGCGTTCGCTCCCGTCGGGTGCGCGGCCGCTGTAGCCTGGAACTTGTCCTGGAAGTCCGCGATGCACGTGGCGACCGTAAGGCCGCTGCAGTCAAGAAGCGACGTGGAAGTCCCGGAGGGCAACGTCGCGCCGATTGCGCTCAGGCAGGTCGCGTTTCCCCCAGGAATGGTTTGCGAGGATCCGTCTGCAAACGGCACCGGCCCTGCTACACCCGAGTTACACACCGGCTGATAGCTCAGGAAGGCTCCTGTCGCCAGTCGAGCGGGGCGATCGAACAACACGTTGTTCCAGATCGCGTTCTCGTAGTAAATCCCGATTCCGGCGCGGATGACCGTCTTGCCTTTTCCTGTCGGGTCCCACGCAAGTCCAGCCTGTGGGCCGAAATCGGCATTTTCCTGCCGAACGGGATTGCCGAATCCGGGGAGGTAGCTGTTCACAACCTCTATCGTATTCAGATCGCTGTCCGTCCGGCCCGTATCGCGTGAATACCGCACCCCAATTTGGAACGTGAGAGTCGGCTTCACCTTCCAGCTGTCGCCAATATACAGGCCGACCCGGTTGTCCGGCCCGTTGCCGCCGAAGGGTTTTCCAAAGGCCGCCAGCTCCGAAGAGTACCCCAAACCATTGCCGATGTATGCGAGGTCAGGCGTGTAGTTCAACGGGCAACTCGCGCCAGTCTGCCCCCCGGGACATGTCACGAGAGCCCCCACATACGAATTGTAAGGGCTGCCGCTGGCCGTCGTGAACTGGTTGTCAAAAACCGTGGCCGCAATGCCGAAGAAGCTGGCGTACCCGCCTCCTTGAATGTGGTTGAACGCTGCGCCATAACGCAGAACATGCGAGCCGTGCACAAAGCTCCCGTCGTACTTGATCTGGTGGTTGCTCTGTAACGTGTATTGGGGCGCATCGTTGCTGGGGCCCGTTGCCAAACCGTTGGCCGGAAAGTCCAAGGCCACGGGATAATTGGCAAACGGTGTGGTGCCGCCTCTCACCGAATCTGCAATGTTGTTGACGAACTTCAGATACTCAGCTCGGAAGCTGTGCGTGAAGGAGCCGGTGTTGAAGTCCACGCCACCGGCAAAGTTCCTCGTCCGGTCCTTGTTGCCAAACGCCGAATACGAAGGAGTGCCAAACGACGGAACCAGTGAATTCTGAAAGAAGTTATAGCGGACGAAGGAGTGAATCGATCTCGTGATCTGGTAATCGAGCCTGCCCAGCACATTGACGTCCCGGTAGGGTGAACTGAAGCTTCCGTTGAAGGACGAGAACGGAGCGGCAAAAGCGAGCCCGGCCCCCTCGTGCTGGAGGATTCGTTCCGAGTCTATGAAATAGAAGAGCTTATCTTTGATGATCGCGCCGCCCACGTCGCCGCCATACTGGCTGCGCTGATAAGTTCCACCGCTCGGCAAGATAGCCCCTTCGCCCGAATCGCGAAACAGCCCAAATGCTCCGCCGTGAATCGTGTTCGTGCCCGATTTCGTCGCCACGTTCACCGCACCGGAAGAGGTGAGCTCGTTCGAAAGGTCCAGGCTCGATTGCGATATCTGGAATTCGTCGATGGCGCTTGCGGGAATGTTCGTCGTGGTAGTTCCGACCGTCTCATCGCTGACGTCAAGCCCGTCAACTTCGATCCGGGCCGTGCGGCCAAAGCGGCCGCCAAACGAGATTGAAGAAAAGCCTGTCTTGGTCGGGTCGAAATTGCTCCCGTCCTGAATTTGCACGCCGGGCTCAAGCTGCGCCAAATCAAGAAAGTTGCGGCCGTTGACCGGGAGATTTTCGATCTGCTGCGACGTGAGGGTCCCTGAAACCTCCGATTGTTCGGTGTTGACTGCGATCGCCTCTCCGCTCACCTCGACGGTGCTGGTGGCTGCACCGAGTTCGAGTTTCACGTTCCCTGGGCTGACGATTCCGATCTGCACCGTATAGACGGTCTCGGAGGTCTTGAAGCTCGGCGCTTCGACTCGAACCGTATAGCTGCCCGGAACGAGAGCGCCCGAAGCGTAGCTGCCGGCCGACGTTGTCGTCGCGGAGATCGTCGCACCCGTCGCGGTGTTCGCAATCGTAACCTTCGCTCCCACCACAACCGCGCCCGTGGGATCGGTTACGGTGCCCTGAATGCTCCCCGTTCCCACCGTCGCCTGCGACCATGCCGGCTGGCAGCCCAGGATCGCCAACGCAGCCAAGCCGAAAAACAAAATCGAACGCTTCCAGGTCATAACTACGACAAACCGCAAGCCCTTAGCCTCGGCCAGCAGATGCTCGAAACTCATAGTTTCCTCCGCAAAAATTGGGACAAGCCAAAATCCTGCATAAAGACAGAGAATAGTGGTAACAGTGCACGCTCATATCCATTCGACAGTGCATCGTAAACATATGTAAATAGGAATGTTGCCTGGATTCATGAGAGCGTATATTTGTCGTAATATGGTTTTCCGTATATGCAAAAGCGAAATTGGGGTGTGCAGCGAACGCCGCCTCCGGCTATTATCCTTCTCGGGTAGACGCGATGCCCGGGTTGTGGCATCAAACGACGGTAGCTTGACCCGACGACATGCCAGGTCCCAGGCCGGGCTGCCGCAGGTGCGACAAACTTGACGGATGGCACGAGCCCGCGCGAGGGCGAGCTCTAAGATTCGATTCTCCTGAGGAGGGGACACTTGATGGTGCGCAGATTGTCGCTTTTGCTTGGGTTGGGTCTGCTGGTTTCACTGCTTCCGCTCACGGCGCGCGCGCAGGACAAGATCGAGCTCTTCGGTGGCTACTCTTTCATGCGGGTCGATGCCACCCCGACGCTGAATCCAGGATCCGGCGACTTCAACCTGAATGGCTGGGAGGCCTCAGGGCAGTACAAACTTAAGGATTGGCTAGGCGTGGTAGGGGACTTCGACGGCCATTCCGGTTCGCCCTTGGGGGTGAGCACTTCCATTCATACATTCCTATTTGGGCCGCAGATTTCATGGCCGACCCGCGTGTCGCCGTTCGCACACGTACTGGTCGGAGGCGCGCACATCAGCACCGGTCCGTACTCGAATTCGTCCTTATCACTAGCCATCGGCGGGGGCATCGATACGAGACTCGTGGATCACATCTACTGGCGCATCATCGAAGGCGATTACCTCTTTACGCGTTTCTTCGGGAACGCGCAGAACAACGTGCGCGCCTCGACGGGAATCGTGTTCAAGTTCTAGGCGGCTTTCGACGCGACGCTAAACGGTCCTACTGCTCCATCGTAAAGGTCACCGTAATGTGCGTCTCCACCTCGACGGGCTGGCCATCTAAGCGCGTGGGCTGATAGCGCCACTGCTGTACGGCTTCGATGGCGGCCCGGGCGAGGATCGGGTTGCCGCTCACCACCTCGAGTTCCTGAACCGTGCCGTCCGCCCCGATCCGCGCATGCAGCTCGACTGTTCCCGACAGGCGCATCACCTGCGCAATGCGCGGATACTCGGGCTGTACACGATGGACCAGGAGCGCCGCCATCACTCCCGCGCTTACACTAAGCGGGCGCTTCGGAGTTGCCGGACTCTGGACCTGCGTCGGCGGACCTTCGCGACCGCCCCCGGGTATCGATATTCCCGGACCACTAGGAAGAAGATTATCCCCGATGCTGGGCGGCTCTTCACCGGGCGAGCCGGGCGCGGCCGACCGTCCGACCGTCGGATGCACCGGAATCGGTGTAATGTCGATTGTCGGAAGCGTGCTTCTCTGGGAGTCCGTCACGACCGGGGTGGGCGGCCTCTGGGCATAATAAGGAGGCACCGGTGTTACGGCCGCTTGCATCGGGAGCACGGCTGGGCTGACCAGCGGCCACAGCAGCATCGCGCCGACCAAGGCAGCTTCCAGCGCCAGCGAGCCGACGAATGCCTTCCGGCGGAGGCGCCTCGCCCATCCATTTCCTGCGGGGTTGCTATCCATCACGCAGTTCGACAGGTTCACCAGATCGCTCATAGACACACCTCCGCACTCGAATAGACAAACGGGAAACGTATCGCCCGAGATCAGGCTCTCTCAAGGCTCATTTGCACAAGATTTCCGGGGCCGATCGCCCGGCGGTTCCTGCCCGCCGATGAGAGGTTTGCTGCCATCCTTCTTCTACAGCTCATAGACACCGGCCGCGCCCACCGGTTCCCGGACGTGGCCAGCATCTGCCGATTTCAACGAAACCGACCGTAAGTCACGCAGCCTTGAGTAGTTGCGCTGAACAACGCCAAAGATGAATCGGTTTATGTAACTGGAGCGTCTAAGAATTCGTAGGCACCCTTAGATGGGGTCATAGAGTCGCAAAGAGGTGGCATCATGAGCCGTACTTCGCTTGATACAGTAGGGGTCCGATATACAGGTTGGGCCGCGCTGAACCGCGATCCGCAGGAGGATCTCGTCGAATTCACGTGCCCTCACTGCGGGACGCGCGGGACAAAGCCCGCTCGCCGGCCGCGCTCGGCCTATCACTTCACGGACGGGTTCGTGCAGGATCTGCAAGGCGAGATGAGCGCCTGCCGCAACTGCAAGCAGTCGCTGCACCTTTCGCCGGTCGTGCTGCTGCATGACCAGGGCGAGCAGCGGCGCTTTAACGCCGTGTTCCAGGCTGATCTCGAAGTCTCGAACAACTAACGACGCCTCGCTCCGCAGGGCCAAAGAAAAAAGGGGAAGGATTCCGGCCCTTCCCCTTGAGCGTTCCTCTCAGCTGTCCCGCGAATCGTTTGTTCGCGCCGTTTCCCGGCTAATCGATGTCGATGGCGAGGTGGTGCGTCTCCATCTCCGAACGAACGCGATCGAAGGCCTCGTCCACGGTATCTGCGAACTGCAGCAAATTGTGATCCGTTTCGCTGATCGTCCCGCTGCGCACCATGTGCCGCCAATTGAGCACCTTGTCCC
>JBAPOM010000179.1:0-7372 GCA_049279635.1 Candidatus Acidiferrales bacterium | reverse complement strand
GTCCGTCTCGTGCTCGAGCTGCCACGCGGCTGCGAACGACCCCTTCATAAGAATCAAAGTCCCCGCCGCGGGAATGTTCAGCGATCAAGAATTCGCGCCCTGACGCCGGCTTGGGAACTTAGCGGAAAATGATCGCGACCTGCGAACAACCAGCTCCGAGGCCACGTTGACCGAACCGCGTGAACTGTACTCCGGTCTCATCCGGCTGCACGTGCTTCACCACGGTTGCCACGAGCCTTTCTTCGGACTGTGGATGATCGAAGAACTGTCTCGGCACGGCTATCGCTTGAGTCCTGGAACGCTCTACCCGCTGCTCGCGGCCATGGAACGCAGGGGATTGCTGCGTTCGTCGCGCGAGCGTGTGAACGGCAAATTCCGCCGCATGTACCGGGCCACGCCGGCCGGGCGCGCGGCCCTGCGCATCGCCAAAAAACGCGTGCAGGAACTTTTTGGGGAACTCTTCGAGGACGAACGATGAAACGTCACGGTGCGCTTCTCGTGTTTATGCTTCTGGCCTGCGCCAAGCCGATTTTCGCCGGGCCGCCCTTCCAAACCGACGATCCCGACCCAGTCGATTTTCACCACTACGAGTTTTACGTGTTTGGCAACGCGGACGGCACCGGCGTGGAAATGGACACGGCCGGGCCGGCAGCGGAATTCAACTGGGGGATTCTGCCGAACGCGCAATTCCACTTGGTCGTTCCGCTCGCCGCGATCGTGCCTTCCAACGAGGCAAAGTATGCGCCCGCTGGCGTGGGGCCGACCGAAGTTGGCTTGGGCGACATTGAAATCGGCGTGAAATACCGATACCTCAAGGAGACCAAGCACCGGCCGATGATCGGCACTTTCACGATGCTCGAGGTGCCGAGCGGAAACTACAATCTCGGATTAGGCGTCGGGAAAGTGTGGGCGAAGCTGCCCGTCTGGGTCCAGAAAAGCTTTGGCCCGTGGACCACCTACGGCGGCGTGGGCGAGCAGATCGTCCCGCAAACCGGCTACAACAATTTCACGTATGGCGGATGGCTGCTGCAGCGCGACATTGGGAAGAAGTGGACGCTGGGCGGCGAGATTTTCTCCCACGGCGCCGAAGGAATCGCGACGCCACAAATCCGAGCGTCGACGCTCGTGGATTTCGGCGGATACTACTACATTCGAAATCCGGGCTTTCAAGTTCTTTTTTCCTACGGACATGCCGTCGTCGGCCTGCCGGAAACCTATGCGTACGTTGGGCTCTATTGGACTTGGGGAGGATCCAAGGACGATCAGCAATCCGCGAGGAGCTTGCTCGATAAGCTCCACCAATACGCGGGAGTTTCGGGCCGCTAGTAGCGCTGGCCTCCCGGCGGGTGGACGACCCTCAGTTTCGCCATTTTCGGATCGTCCGAGTGAGCCGCGCATGAGCACGTCGCGCACCCGAGGTCATTCCGGCCGCGCAGAAACCTGAAGGTGCCGACGGCAAGCTTTTCATCCGTCAGGCTAGAGCGCAACCGCCTGCCGATTACCGGCTGGCTTCAGCCGCTGAAGCTCCGCCTTTGCGGTTCCGCTACAGCCGCGGGGGGGTGCCTTCGGCGACCAGTGCCCCATCCCTAGGGCCTCTAAGGTATTGACACCGCAAGGGGCCACGCGTACATTCGCGTTGTACGGGTCGTTCCGGTACTCTGAGGGAGGAAAAAGCGTGCGTTCGATCGTCCTTGGCGCCCGATCCAGCCTGATAGCTCTCGTTATAACTGGCCTCGTTGGTCTGCCCTCGATGGGAGCAAGTTCGCTCCCGGTCGCAACCGTGGTGATGGCGCAGGCGGCTCGCCTCGCCAACGCGGATGCCGTACCAGGCGCGGATGTTTATTACGACGACGACCTCGTAACGATCGGCGGCGGCTCGCTGCGCTTGGCCGTTGGGACGAGCCAGGTCTATCTGCTGGAAAACAGTGAAGCAGTTCTCCGTAAAGACAAGGGCCAGGTCGAGGCCAAGATGTATCGTGGCACGCTCGGCTTCTCCACTTCTGCGCCGGATAATCTCGCCGTCGAGACGCCCTTTGGCATAATTCGCGGCGCGGATGGTTCGCATGTGCTCGGCCAAATTTCGCTGCTGCCCTCTCCAAAGACAACCGAGGAAAAGATTGAGATCACGTCCTATCAGGGCACGCTGCTGGTTGTCGACGGTGCCGGCGTATCCAAGACGATTGAGGAAGGTCAGAGCTATATCGGCACGATGGCTTCCGATGCGGGCGGCGGTGGGAGCAATGACGCCAAGGTTCAAGGCGTCGGCGGCCAGGGTGTCAATTGGAAGCGCGTGCTGGGCATAGTGATCCCGGTCGCGGCCATCGGCGGCACGGCCATCGCTCTCTACGTCAAGGGATCCGAGAGCTGCCCGCAGCCAAACTGCACTCAGTAAGTCGAATCAATCCTGTCGGCAATACCGCTCTCTCACAGAACGCACGACTGGAAGCGTCTGCCTTAGGTGCCTTCAGAGCCCTAGGCAGAGGCAACAGATCGGGCGCGAAGAATCTGCGCGCCACGAGATATAATCAAGTGCTTGTTCGGGGCGAATTCTCCTTTGTGAGGACATTCGAATGATGAAGGGACTCCGGGCCCGGCGCCGTCTCGCGGCGGTCCTATGCATCGCGGGGCTTTTGCTGTCGGCCATCGTCGCGCAGTCGTGCCGTGCGGACGAGCCGTACGCGCCGAGCCGCAATTACGCGCTGGAGAATATTCGCACTCATCTGTGGTTCGACCTCGACCAGCGCGCGATTCACGGCGAAGTGACGGAAAGCATCTCCGCGCTTCGCGATGACGTTTCGCAACTCTCGCTCGATTCGGTCGATTTGAAGATCGAGAGCGTTCAGGTCGACGGCAAGGCCGCCAAATTTGCCGTCGATCCGAAAAACCTCGTCATCTCGCTCGATCATCCCGCCAACCGCGGCGATCGCCGCGAAATCTCGATTCGTTACGAGGGCCAGCCGAAGAAGGGCCTCTATTTCATCCTCCCGGATCGGAATTATCCCCAGCAGCCAAGCGAGATTTGGACGCAAGGCGAGGCCGAGGATACGCGCTACTACATCCCGCTCTACGATTACCCGAACGATCGCACCACCTCCGAGATGATTCTCACGGTCCCCAGCAGCTGGATCACGGTGTCGAACGGCCGCCTCCTTGGCGTGAAAGACGAAGCCGACGGCACGAAAACCTGGGACTGGAAGGAATCCGAGCCCATCTCGACGTATCTGATTTCGGTCGTCGCCGGAGACTTCGTCGAGAAGGACGACACGTGGCACGGGCTCACGCTCCGCTACGTCGTCCCGCGCGGCGATGGAGCGACCATCGACCCAACCTTCGAACGCACCAAGGAAATGCTTGATCTGTTCTCCTCCAAGTTCGGCGTTCCTTACCCGTGGACGCAGTACGCGCAGACTTCCGTCGATGATTTCGTCGAGGGCGGCATGGAAAACGCCAGCGCCACCACGCTCGCCGTCGATAATCTCGTCAATCCCAAGCTCGCATCGGAAGAACGCATCGGCACGGACGATGTGAATTCTCACGAGCTCGCGCATCAGTGGTTCGGCGACCTTGTCACCTGCAAGGATTGGGCGAATCTCTGGCTCAACGAGGGCTTCGCCACCTATTTCGAGCACTACTGGATGGAGAAGCATTACGGCGCCGACGACGCGGACTACGAATTCTGGCGCGATCAGAACGCCTGGTTCCGCCAGCCGCGCTTTTTCCCCGTGCCGATCCTGAATCGTCATTTCGACGACTCGACCGAGTACGAAGGCAACGTCTACAACAAGAGCGGCTGGGTCCTCCGCATGCTCCGCGAAAAGCTGGGCGACGATGATTTCTTCCGCAGCCTGCACAACTATCTCGAGGCGAATCGCGGGCAGAATGTCGTCACCGCCGATCTGCAAAAGGCGATCGAGCAGACCACCTCGATCAACGTCGATCGATTCTTCCATCAGTGGATTTATCGCGCGGGCGCTCCGGAATTCGAAGTCAGCTACGCGTACGACCTGGCGATGCATCAGGTCGACATGGATGTGAAGCAGACGCAGGACGTCGGCGGCCTCGTCGAGCTCTTCGACGTTCCCATTCAAGTGGAAATCGCAACCGCGAGCGGACGAAAGACGTATCCCATCGAGGTCAGCCAGGCGGACCAAGACTTCACGTTCCCCGCCGATAACGCGCCTCTGATGGTGGTCTTCGACCGGGGCGACCAGATTTTCAAGAAAGTGGACTTCCGGAAAAGCACGGCGCTTTGGATCTATCAGTTGAAGAACGGCGCGACAGCCCCGGATCGCGCCGAAGCGGCCTTCACGCTCAGCGGTGACCGCGACGATTCGCTGGCGGTCGCAGCGCTCGGCGACGCCGCATTACACGATCCCTTCTGGGGAATTCGCGTCGAAGCGCTGCGCTCGCTCGGCAGGATCGGCGGCGACGATGCCGAGGCGCGAATCCTTCAGTCTCTGAACAGCGAGAAGGAGCCATGGGTCCGTAATGTGGCGGCAGGCGCCCTCGCAAACTTCAAGGGGAGCGCCTCAGCAGCATCTCGCTTGGCGGAGATGGCCTCCGACGATCCAGCGTACACCGTGCGTGCGGCGGCGATCGAAGCTCTCGCTGCGGTCAAGGCGCCCCACGCGTACGACATCATCGCCGCTTCCGTGAGGGCCGACTCGCCGGACGATATTCTTCGCCGCGCCGGGCTCCACGCCTTTGGCTTCCTTGGCGACGATCGCAGCGTTCCGATCCTGCTCGATTGGTCCGCCGCCGGTAAGCCGCTGCGCTGCCGCCAGGCGGCGATCGGCGCCATGGCAGGACTCGATAAGCGGGATAAGTCGGTCACCCAGGCGCTCGTGTCGTACCTTCAGGACCCGCGCTTCGACATTCGACTCGAGGCGATCTTCGCCTTGGGCAGGCGCGGCGATCAGGATGCAGTCGCTCCCCTCGAAAATATGTTGAAGAGCGGCCAGCTCACGCAGGGCGAAGAACCATACATCGAAGAATCGCTCGCCGTCTTAAAGGCTCAATTGGCTAGGTAGATCAGGCGATCAGGATCCGCAAATCGCGCAAATTGTTTCCGGTGGGCCCCGTGACAATCGCATCGCCCAGCCATTCGAAAAAAGTGTAAGCATCGCTCCGTCGCGCGAAGTCGTCCACAGCGAGTCCCATCTGCCGCGCGCGCGCGAAGGTTTCTCCGTCCGCGACTGCCCCGGCCGCCGGGCTATTTCCGTCGATTCCATCCGTCCCCGCGCTCAGCACCGTGATGTCCTTTCCCACAATCTTCGGGACGCACGCGAGAACGAACGCAGCGTTGCGCCCTCCGATTCCGTCGCCCGTCACAGGACTGCTCAGCTCGCCATCCGCCAGCACCGCGACGCGATGATGCGGATTCGCCTTCTTCTGCGCCGCGAGTTGCGCGAGCAAATAGTCCGCCGCCTTTTCGATAGGCCAGCCGTCGGTCGAATCGTCGCACAGGCAGACGAACCCCTCCGCCTCGCAGGCATGGTGCGCCGCGTGAAACAGGTCGTGCACGCTCAGCACCCGCACGAAGTGCGCGCGCGCGAACACCGGATCGCCCTCCTTCGGCGTCTCGCGAAACGCATGATTTTCGAAAATGGCGCGCAGGGAAGAGGGAAGCCGGCCCAATAGCCCGCAGGCGTGAGCCACGCGTTCGGCATCGAGAATTGTGCTGGGATCGGGCAGCGTCGGCCCCGACGCCAGCGCAGACTCCTCCCCAAGCGGCACATCGCTGATCGCCAGAGTCAGTTTCATCGACCTCGGGGCTGCTGCGGCCAGCCTCCCTCCCTTCGTAGCGGAAAGGTGCTTGCGCACCACATTGATCCCCTCGATCGGTGCGCCGCAGGTCACCAGCGCGGCGTGCAGCGCCTGAAAATCGGCGAGGCTGATCGACGGGTCGAGCGGCTGCTCCACCAGCGCTGAGCCGCCCCCCGAAATCAGGAAGACGATCAGCGTCTTCTCATCGCACCCGGCCAGCCGGTGCAGGATCGCGCGCCCAGCCGCAAAGCTCCCGGCATTCGGGATCGGATGCCCGCCCGTGAAGATCCGCCATCCCGGCAGCGGCGAAGGCGGAGCAACCGGCGCAACAAGGATCCCCTCGACCGGAAACTCCGGCGCGAGAATCCCCACCAGCCCTCGCGCCATGGCGTCGGACGCCTTGCCGAAAGCGATAGCCAGGATTGTCCTGAATCCCCGGAGGTCGAGAGTTGCGTCGCCGGCCCGTATCCTCGGCCCGTCGCGGTCGAGCTTCCGCTCGAGCGCCGCCTCGATATCGATACCCGCCAGTGTTTTGCGGTATACGGTTTGCGCGAATTGCTTCATCAAAGTCAGGCCCACAATAGCAGAAAACTCGTAGCCTGAAGGTCCCAGGGCGCCCGTAGTACTTTGCTCCCAGCGGTTTTAGCTCCCTGTACCATTGGCCGCCCCACCACCCTATAAGAAGATGCAGGTGTTCGAGATACGAGTTTCTTCTGAGGGGAGGACCTCATGGATGGCGGTTACGCGATCTGGATGGGGCAGCCTGTAGTTCTTCGAGTTGCGGCAGGAGAGCTTCGCGTGCCTTTGCGCGGCCGTTTGTTGTCGGAAACCGATGATGCGGTCCGCCTGCGCATCGCCGATAGCTGGGATGTCGACGTTTTCAAGTCCATGGTGGTTGCCGTCGAGCACGACAACCCGGTTTACGTCGTCAACTAACGGGAGGCGCCATGAGCGCGATCGCCGGGCCCGGATGGAACCCCCAAAACGACGGCCCGCTGGCGCGCCTTCCCCATGCGCCGATTCTTGAGGAATCGTCGATGCGGGAAAAACTGGCCGCCATCCGCGACACGATGGTCGTTCTAAGCATGCAGCTGGCTTTCAGGATAGTCACGATGCTCCGGCGCTGGAAAGTTACGGACTTCTAGCGGCAATTCGCAGCCAAAGAAATCGATCTCAGTAGTTTTGCTGTAACAAGCTTCCGGCCCATAGTCCCTCTCAACCCCGACCCCGGGTCTGCACCCCTCAGACCCGGGGTTTCTCTTTCTTGGCGCGTCGCTCCCGGCGCCCCCAGCGCGTGACTTTTGCCACCGTTTCAGCGAAACTGGACTCCGAAACACGGTAGCTTAGGCACATCAGCGCGAAAAATTCGAGGATGACCTGATGACACGTCATCCATTCGTATGTTATATGAGTGTTCCAATTCGTGTGAGCGAACTACCTCATTCTAGCCCGCGCGAAACCCAGAGAGGCCAGATGGGGTTCGGCCCAGCGGACGTCTCTCAAAATATGCCGATCCATCGCCTTCAAACCAGGAGCCCGTCTTGATGAAAATTGCCGGTGTTGGGAGCGCTTTTCCGAAGCGTTACTTTAAACAGGACGTCATTGT
>JBAPOM010000178.1:0-30213 GCA_049279635.1 Candidatus Acidiferrales bacterium | reverse complement strand
TCTTAAGGTCCAGGACTCAAACTCTGTACAGAAAAAGCCCCGCTTTTCAGCGGGGCTTCGATTCATGCGTCGAACGCGAGGCTGCTAATTCTTGGGGCTTGCTGCGTCGGTTTGTTTGGTTACGACGACAGGATTATGTTGACGCTTTCCAGTCGGATGTCCCGAGGCTGCGACGTCTGCGTGGCCATCACCGTTCACGTCTCCGGCCGCAACTGTCGTTTTGTTGCCTGCTGGCTTGGTCACGGCAACCTCGGAGACCGAAGGCGAGCTCGACTCCCGATCCGCCGATTTTCCTGCTGGCTTGGTCATGACGACCTCGGAAACTGACGGCGAGCTGGATTCCCGATTCGTCGATTTCCCTGCAGGTGCTGCCTTGCCGGACGCTTGCGCGGAAGCCGCGTTGCGCGAGTTCGCGGATTTGCCGGCATTGGAAGACTGTCCCTTTGTCCCACTTGACTGTGCCACTGCGATTACCGATAAGCACGCGAATCCCACAACCAGAATTTCTTTTCTCATACGTTTCTCCTTGACGCCGAACCAGGTGTTCGAATCACTCCTGTAATACGAACGGCGAGTGCCCAGTCCCCACGACTGGATGATTGAGATTGTAGTGTTATGGGTGAATAGGCAAGTTACCGAGGTGCAAGATAAGACTCCGTGGCGAATGAAGAGAGGACAAAAAAAGCCCCGCCTTGCGGCGGGGCTTTGCGCGGGCACGAATGACCGCGCCACACGATTCAAGCTAGTAGCTGAAAGCTAGTAGCTGGTTCTTAGTACATGCCTTCCATGCCGCCGCCGTGGCCGCCGCCGCCCATGGGAGCTTCCTTCTTTTCGGGAATCTCCGAGACCAAGGCTTCGGTGGTGAGCATCAGGCTGGCGATCGAGCCGGCGTTGGTGAGCGCGGTGCGCACGACCTTGGTCGGATCGAGCACTCCAGCTTTGACCAGGTCTTCGTACTCGCCGGACTGGGCGTTGTAGCCGTAGTTCGGGTCTTTCGAGTCGTTGACCTTGCCGAGGACGACTGCACCCTCTTCGCCAGCGTTCTCGACGATCTGGCGCAGAGGCTCGGTGATGGCGCGCTTCACGATGTTGAGACCGATCTGCTCGTCACCTTCAAGCTTCAGCTTGTCGAGGGCCGGGACGCAGCGCGCTAGCGCTACGCCGCCGCCGGGGACAACGCCTTCTTCCACGGCCGCGCGGGTTGCGTGCATGGCGTCTTCGACGCGGGCTTTCTTTTCCTTCATTTCGGTTTCGGTGGCGGCGCCGACTTTAATGACGGCTACGCCTCCGACCAGTTTCGCCAGCCGCTCCTGCAACTTCTCGCGGTCGTAGTCGCTGGTGGTCTTGTCGATCTGGCTGCGAATTTCTTTTACGCGGCCTTCGATCTCGGTGTGCTTGCCCTTGCCCTCGACGATGGTGGTGTTGTCCTTGTCGATGGTGAGCTTCTTGGCCTGGCCGAGATCCTGGACCTGAACGTTCTCGAGCTTGATGCCCAGATCTTCGGTGATAGCCTTGCCACCGGTGAGGATGGCGATATCCTGCAGCATGGCCTTGCGGCGATCGCCGAAGCCCGGAGCCTTGACGGCGCAGACTTGCAGCGTGCCCCGCAGCTTGTTGACGACGAGGGTGGCGAGCGCTTCGCCTTCCACGTCTTCGGCAACGATCAGGAGCGGCTTGCCGCTCTTGGCGATCTGCTCGAGCAGAGGGAGCAGGTCCTTCATCGAGCTGATTTTCTTTTCGTGGATGAGGATACGGACATCCTCGAGCGCGCATTCCATCCGCTCCGGATCGGTGACGAAGTAGGGCGAAAGGTAGCCGCGGTCGAACTGCATTCCTTCGACCACTTCGAGCGTCGTCTCCATCGTCTTCGATTCCTCGACGGTGATGACGCCGTCCTTGCCGACCTTCTTCATCGCTTCGGCGATGATTGAGCCGATCTGCTTGTCGTTGTTGGCGGAGATCGTGCCGACTTGCGCGATCATGTCGCCCTTCACGTCCTTGTGGAATTTCGCGATTTCACCGATGGCTACTTCGACGGCCTTCTCGATGCCGCGCTTGAGCGCCGTGGGGCTCGCGCCGGCCGCCACCGTCTTCACGCCTTCGCGGAAGATGGCTTGCGCCAGCACGGTCGCCGTGGTGGTGCCGTCGCCCGCGACGTCGGACGTCTTGGAGGCGACTTCACGCACCATCTGCGCGCCCATATTTTCGAGCGAATCCGGCAGCTCGATTTCTTTTGCTACCGTGACGCCGTCCTTGGTGATGATCGGCGCGCCGAACTTCTTTTCGATGACCGCATTGCGCCCCTTCGGGCCGAGCGTAATCTTCACGGCGTCCGCAAGTGCATTGACGCCGCGCAGAATCGCCTGGCGCGAATTCTCACCAGTTACGATTTGCTTTGCCATGTGCTCTATCTCCTCTTTCGATTCTCAATTAGATGGTTGGCCGTGGCGCCTCTCGGGCGCCCGGAAGTTACTTTTTGCCGCCGGCGGCCTTGGCCGCGCCGCCGATCTTCGCGAGGATTTCGTCTTCCTTCAGGATCATGTATTCCTCGTCGTCGATCTTGATGTCGTTTCCAGAATACTTTCCGAACAGGACCTTATCGCCCACCTTCACATCGAGCGCGATCCGGTCACCCTTTTCGTTGATCTTGCCCGCGCCGACGGCGATTACTTCGCCCTCTTGCGGTTTCTCTTTGGCCGTGTCGGGGATAATAATTCCACCCTTCACGGACTCCTTTTCTTCGAGCCGCCGCACGAGCACGCGGTCGTGTAGCGGTGTAATGTTCACAGCCATTTTTGCGATTCCTCCGGTTTCCCCGAATCCCCGATGCGTCGAGGTGGGATGTTTTGCTGCAGGTGCTGCTAGGAGAAGTGAACCTTTAGCACTCCTCACTGGCGAGTGCTAATATAGCAGACCCAGCCATCCTGTCAAGGCGAAAGGCTCCACTTTCTGCTGGTTCTCGCAGGCTTGGCCAGGCCCGTATATCTCTTGTAAGTACAATATTTACATTAGCTTGAAGGTGTAAGATTTTTCCGACACTTGGGCATTGCACTTGCAAACCTGCTGGGGCTACTATCAGATCACTCAGAGGCGCTAGGTGGCCTTCCTCTTTTACGTTCGCTTGATTGCGCTGACCGCGGGAACGCTCGTATACCTGTTCCTGATCGCGCTGATCCTCGGGCACAGGCGGCCGCGGCTATTCGAGCGCCTGCTGTTCTTCCTCGCGCTGGCGCTGCTGGCCATCTATGGCGGCGGGTTGCTGCAGATCAATGCGACCATCCAGTACGGAACGCCCCCCGAAGCTACTGCATTGCTTTCGGACTTCCTCGCGACCTTAGGTCTGCTGGCCCTGTATCCGCTGATTTGGCACGCACACGTCGAGTATGTCCGAACCATCCAACAGAAACGGATATCGCGGGTAGTCTGGGTCGGTGTCGTCTGCATGTACGCGCTCGTTCTGGTGGAAATCGTGGGCGTTGCCGTCGTTTCGTACCGATTGCACCGGGGAATTGTTTCGGGACTGCTGAGTTTTGCGGACACGGACGCGATAGGAAGCCTCCTGCTTTGCTCGGCGTGCGCTGTGCTAATTCAGTGGCCCATCAGTCGGCACGAAACTAGCAGAACGGCGAAGCTATTAGGCTATGAGCTTTTGTCAGTCTCCGTTTTTCTCACGGTAGTGCTGGCGCTCCGGGAGGTCTATGAGCACGGCCATCCACTGCTCTCCGACGCCCTCGCCACTGTTACCGTCGTCGGCGGAATCCTTCCTGGGGCGCTGGTGATCTACTTCGCCCTCAAGCACAATTTCCTCGAGTACGGAGCGCAACGGAACCTGGTGTATGCGCTTTCGGCGACGGTGCTCGCGCTGCTGTATCTCGCGTTCGTGCACCGGATCAGCGGGTGGCTCGCGCCCGTGTTTCCGCCGGAGGCGACGGCAAGCGTGCTGCTCTTCGTGCTGGTATTTCTGTTCGAGCCGCTCGAGCGCGCGATCGGCCCGGCGCTGCATCGGACGTTTCGCGAGCGCGTCGACCGCTGGCAGCGGCTCGCGGTCGAACTGCAGGAGGAAGCTCGGCATGGCGACGTGGCGCAGCTTCTTGCGGGCGCCGAGCGCCACATCCGCGACGAATTCAGTCTGGCGGCGGTGCGCATTTCGGTGCCGCGCGATCTGGCGCTGCCGCCGCTTGAGTCTCCGGGCGGGCTGGGGCACGTCGCGCGCATCCCGCTGAAGAAGGGGCGCGAAGAAATTGGGCTGCTCGAAGCCGCTACCACGGGTTCGTATCTCACCGGCGAGACGACGGCGGCGCTCGAATTTCTCGCCGAGCAGCTGCCTGCCATGATCGACCTCTGCCGGCTGATCGAAGAGAAAATTCGCCTCGAACGCGAACTGGCCGAGCGCGAGCGCCTCGCGATGCTCGGCCAGATGGCGGCGACTGTGTCGCACAATCTGCGCAATCCGCTGGGCGCGATGAAGACGGTCCTGCAAGTGCAGCTGGAGAATCCGGATTTGCCGGCCGATCTGCGGCACGATTGCACGTTGGTCCTCGGCGAAATCGAGCGCATGAGCGCGAAGCTCACGCAGCTTTTGCATTTCGCGAAGCCTTCGCCGAACGGGCGGCGCGCGAACGCCGCCGAAACCGCGAGGCAGGTTGCCGCACTGTTTCGCGCGGATGCCGAGCGCCGCCGCGTGCGCCTGGAACTGGAAGTGCCCGCCGGCGATGCTGCCGCGCATGCCTCGGAAGAGGCGCTCAATGAGATTCTTTCTAATCTCATCGTGAATGCGATCGAGGCGCAGCCGGAGGGAGGCTCTGTGCGCGTGCGGCTCGCGGGCAGGGGAAAGCATCTCGACATTTTCGTGGAAGACGACGGACCCGGAATCTCGCCCGACGCGCGCGCAAAAATCTTTCAGCCGTTTTTTACCACGAAAGCCACTGGCACCGGCCTCGGCCTGACCATCGTGGCGCGGCGCGTCTCGGAAATGGGCGGCACGATTGCGTGCGAAAGCCCGATTGCGCAGGACAGGGGAACGCGCATTCATGTCTCGCTGCCAATCGCCGCGAACGACGATTCGGTGTCGCAACCGGCCAATCGAATGGAGAGATGACAACCTTGGGACTCGAACCGTGCAAACAATCCTGATTGTCGATGATGAACACACCGCGCGCTACGGCATGCGCCGCGCGCTCGAGGCGCATTACCGCATCGCGGAGGCCGAATCGGCGAAGGCCGCGCGCGAAGCGATTGCGGCGTACCGTCCGGACCTGATTCTGCTCGACGTGGTGATGCCCGGCGAGGGCGGCATCGCCTTTCTGCGGGAGCTGCGCGCGGGCGGCGACGAAACGCCCGTGCTGGTTGTCTCGGCGCTCGATACGGCGCGCACCGCTGTTGAGGCGCTGCAGGCGGGCGCCGCCGATTACATCGTGAAGGGCTTCGACATCGAGGCGCTGCGCGTGCGCGTCGCAAACACGCTGAAGCTTGCCGAGCTGGGCGCCGAGAATCAGCGACTGCGCAGCGAGCTGGTCGCTAACGGACAGTTCGGGCGCATGCTCGGCGCGTCGGCGGCGATGCGGCGAGTCTTCGAGATGGCCGAGCGCGTGGCGCCGACCGACGCGACGGTCCTGATCCTCGGCGAAAGCGGCACGGGGAAAGATCTGCTCGCGCAGGAGATTCATGCTCGCTCGCCGCGCGCAGGAAAGGCGTTCGTCGCCGTGAACTGCGCTGCGTTGCCGGAAACCCTGATCGAATCCGAGTTATTCGGTTTCGAGCGCGGCGCGTTCACCGGCGCGGCCCAGCAGCGCAAGGGGAAATTCGAGATGGCGTCGGGCGGCACGCTTTTTCTCGACGAAATCGGCGACATGAATCCGGTGACGCAGGCGAAGGTGCTGCGCGCGCTCGAAAGCCGCAAGATCGAGCGGCTCGGCGGATCGCAATCGATCGACGTGGATGTGCGCGTGATCAGCGCGACGCATCGCGATCTGCCCGCCGAAATCGCGGCCGGCCGCTTCCGCGAAGATCTTTATTACCGGCTGCGCGTCGTCACGCTCGAATTGCCGCCGCTGCGCGCGCACAAGGACGATCTCCCGCTCCTCGCCGAGGCGTTTCTCGAACAGCTCGGCGCCCGCCACGGGCGGCGCGCTCGCCTCAGCGCCGAGGCGGCGGCGCTCGTGCGGCGCTACGACTGGCCCGGCAATGTCCGCGAGCTGCGCAACGCGCTCGAACGCGCGCTCGTCATGAGCAGGAGCGAGGAAATTACCGCGGCCGATTTGCCGGAGGAAGTGCGCGACAATGTGAACCGGGCCAGCGCGCCGGGCCTGCCCGCCGTGGCGGGGGATGGAGCAGGGAACGCGTTCCTCGGCGAATCCGATTTTCGCGAGGCGAAGCGGCGATTTGAGGTGACGTATCTAAAGCGGAAGCTCGAAGAGCACAAATGGAATGTTTCGCAGACCGCCGCCGAGATCGGGCTGCATCGGCAGAGCTTGCAAGAGAAGCTGCGCGAACTCGGGATTCAAAGACCGGGGAAAGGCTGAGATCCGTGGCAACCGTTGCAGTTGGAAGTCGAGGTAGCAGAGTGATCCGCGTAGTCACGCTGCTGTGGGTGTGCCTGTCGAATTTGACCTTCGCATGGATTCTGCTAAGTAACCTGTTCGATCAACGGACCCTCGATAGGCTCCTTGAGTCCAGAATGCCTTGGAAGGAATTCCTCGGCCCAGTTTTGATCGTTGCAATCCTGCTGGTTGGCGTTGCTCTCGAAATAGCCGACTTGCCGGCAGCATTCTTGGTGAACGCCGGTTCCCTCGTGTTGACGATGGCATACGCGGGCCTCTTCCTGCTTGAGGGCCGGCAAGATATCGGAAGTCGAACGTTTGGGCTTCTATTGGGTGTCCCCTGCTTTTCGGTCTTGATCATCGACATCCTGCTTTACACCGCAAAGAAGCAGCTGGAAGAGCCCGAGCCTCCACTATGAATTCGAACCGCCAAGTCTCCGCGTTCATTCTTGCCGGCGGCGAGAGCACGCGGATGGGGCGCGACAAGGCGCGGCTCGAGCTCGGCGGTGTCCCGCTGATTTTGCGGACCGCGAAGCTCGTCGAATTCGTGGCAGGCGTGCCGGCGGTCATCGGCAATCCGGAGGCGTATCGCGCGTTCGATCTGCGAGCGATTGCGGATGATTGGCCCGGCGCGGGCCCGCTGGGTGGCATCGCAACCGCGCTGCGAGCCGCGGCCGCGCCGTGGAGCCTCATCGTCGCGACGGATTTGCCGTATCTAACGCGCGAATGGCTCGAATATCTGATCGCGCGCGCGCTTGCGTCGTCAGCGGACGCTGTGCTGCCGATGAACGCGCGCGGCGCCGAGCCGCTCTGCGCGATGTATCATCAGCGCGCCGAGCCGGCGATTCGCAAGGCGCTCGAGCGCGGCACGCGAAAGGTGACCGATGGCCTGCTCGACGTGCACGTTGAAACAATCGCGCCGGATGAATGGAAAGGCTTTGATTCCGAAGGCCTCCTGTTCAAGAATATGAATTCACCCGAAGATTATGAGGAAGCGAAGGCGAGGCTGAGCGAGCGGACATTCAAGAGAGATCCTTCGCTTCACTCAGGATGACGGCGCAGCGTTCGTAGCGCTGGCCTCTGGCCGGCGTTTTGCATAAGGTTACGTACAGAAAAGAGGCCGGCGCGACGCCCTTCGACGTGGCTCAGGGTAAACCGGCGCTACGCTGTCTGGAGCGCGGCTGAAATTCATGGCGAATCCCTACTTCGAATTTCGCAACGTCTCGAAAGCGTTTGACGACAACGCTGTGCTCAAGGACGTAAGCTTTTACGTCGAACAGGGCGAGACGGCCGTCATCATGGGGCGCAGCGGCGTCGGAAAATCCGTTTCGCTGAAGCTGCTGCTTGGCTTTCTCGAACCCGATGAGGGCCGTATCGTTGTCGCGGGGAAGGACGTCACCGGCTGGAATGAGGAGCAGTTCTCGGACATTCGCCGGCGCGCGACCATGGTTTTTCAGTCCGGCGCGCTTTTCGATTCGCTCACCGTCGCTGAGAACGTAGCGTTCCCACTCACGAGTCGGGGCGAGCACGTCGATCCCGACGAAATCGACCGCAAGGTGAAAGAGCTTCTCGAGATGCTCGAGGTCTTGGAGTTTGCCGATCTGCTGCCTTCGGATCTGAGCACGGGCACCAAGCGGTCCGTCGCCATCGCCCGCGCGCTCGCGGACGAGCCCGACGCGATCCTCTACGACGAGCCGACCACCATGGTCGATCCGCTGATGGCCGCGCACATCAGCGATCTAATCGTGCGGCTCAAGAAGACGCTGCACAAGACCGCAATCGTCGTAACGCACGACACGCATCTTGCGAAAAAGCTGGCCGACCGCATCATTTTTCTGAATCAGGGCCGCGTGGGATTTTTCGGCACGTGGAATGATTTTGAAAACTCGCACGATGATGTCCTCCGCAATTTTCTCCTTGAAGACCAGCTGATTCCCGCACTGGACGAGACGGCGTGAGCGAATCCGCCGCGCCTGCTGCCGCCGCCTCCGACCCCAAGAAACAGCTTCGCCGCGTGATGGGCGTCTGGGACGTCCTGCTCTTCAACATCGCCGCCATCCTCGGGCCGCGCTGGATCGCAGCCGCGGCGCACAACGGCACCTCGTCGATGAGCCTGTGGGTGCTGGCCGCGACGTTCTTTTTTCTGCCGACGGCGCTGGTTGTAGTCGAACTCTCGACGCGATTTCCGCATGAGGGCGGGCTCTACGTCTGGTCGAAGGAGGCGTTCGGCGAATTTCACGGCTTCGTGACCGGCTGGACGTATTGGGTCTACACGTTTTTTTATTTTCCCGGACTGCTATATGCGAGTGCCGCGATGGCGGCCTACGTCGGTGGCGCGCGAACGGCCCACCTGGCGCATAGCGTTCCGTTCCTGCTGATAGTGGCGATCGCGATGTTATTCGCCGCGATGTTCCTCAACATCGTGGGGCTGAACATCGGGAAGTGGCTGCAGAATGCGGGCGGCGTCGGCACCTACGTTCCGCTCGTGATGCTGATCGGCCTCGGCGCCTACATGTGGCGCACGCAGGGTTCGGTGACGCATTTTACGTGGTCGAACATGCTGCCCGTTTGGAATTGGGGCACAGTCAACTTCTGGCCGCAGATCGCGTTTGCTTTCACGGCGCTTGAGCTCTGCTCGACGATGAGCGAGGAGGTCCGCGAACCCCACAAGACGTTTCCGCGCGCCATCCTCGGCTCCGGAGTTCTGATCGCGGCCGCCTACATTCTCGGCACGTTCGCCCTGCTCGCGATTCTGCCCGCCGGGACGGTGGATACGCAAAGCGGCGTCTTCCAGGCGCTCACGATCGCTTCCACAAGGCTGGGAATTGCGTTCTTTGGCATCATTGCCGCCTTTTTGGTGTTATTCGGAAATGCCGGCGGCGTAGGAACTACGGTCGCAGGAGTTGCCAGGATCCCATTTGTCGTTGGCATCGATCGATATTTGCCCGCAGCTTTTGGCAAAATTCATTCCAAGTGGAAGACGCCCTGGGTCTCGATTTTGGTGCAGGCGGGAATTTCGTGCGCAATCTTACTTTTGGCCCAGATAAAAGAGAATCCTGATGTCGCCTATCAGATTCTGGTGGATGCCGGTACGATCCTCTACTTCATCCCGTTCCTCTATATGTACGCTGCCGCGATCAAACTCGCGTCGCGCCCGGATCGCGCGACGAACGCAAATGCCGCGCTGATTCCGGGCGGAAAGTTCGGCGTTTGGATCGCAGCTCTCCTCGGCTTTGCCGTCGTGACCGGAGGAATTGTCCTGTCGCTGATCCCGCCGGCCGAGGTGACGAATGCGTGGCGCTTCGAGGCAAAGCTTGTCAGCGGGACGCTTGGCGCTTTTCTGCTTGGCCTCGTGCTGTATCTTCGCGGCACCCGCGCCAAGGCCCGCGAAGCCGCGCAGGCTGCCGCCAACTAAAATCCTTGCTCGATCAAGCCGCCGATGGTGAGGTGCGATTCTGCGCGGCCCTTGCGCGCTTCGAGCAGGCTTTCGACGTATTTCGCGAGGATATCGACTTCGAGATTTACCGCGTCGTTGGGCGCCACCGCGCGCACGTTCGTGCGCTCGTAGGTGAATGGAATGACGGCGATGTCCGCGATGGCGTCGTGCCATCGCGCGACCGTGAGGCTGATGCCGTCGATCGCGAGCGAGCCTTTTTCTACCACGTAGCGCCGCAAATCCTCGGGGACGCGCACCGATAGCCACCAATTTTCGCCCTCTGGAACGAGCCGCGTGACGCGGCCCACGCCATCGACGTGGCCTTGCACGAAATGGCCGCCGAGGCGCGCGCCCGCCGCGAGCGGCAGCTCTAGATTCACGAGATCGCCCGCTTTCTTTTCGCCGAATGCGGTGCGCCGCAGCGTCTCGCCCGAAAGATCGGCGAGAAAATCCCGCGCGCCCAGCTCGACTGCCGTGAGGCAGCAGCCGTTAACCATCACGCTATCGCCCTGCTTGATCGACGCGAAGTTTTCGCCTGCGCCGGCGAAGCTCACGCGCAGCCGCCCGCCCTCTTCGGCGCGATCGAGCGATTCAATTGTTCCGACGTGCTCGGTGATTCCCGTAAACATCGTGAAAGTATCCTTCGACCACGAAATCCGGTCCGCACGAAGAGAGCCTCAAATTGGCCAGCGCCGGCGCCTTCGTAAACGCGCGCGACGAGAGCTGCGCCATCGGCACCCCGCCCGTACCCATGATTTTCGGCGCGTAGAAGAGAATCATCTTGTCGACGATCCCCGCTTCGAGCGCCGCGCCATTCAACTCAGCGCCAGCTTCAAGCAGCAGGCTCAGCATTTCGCGCTTGCCCAACTCGCGCAGCACAACCTGCAAATCCACGCGCCCGCCCCGGGCCGGCACGCGCGCGATTTCGACGCCCGCCCGCCCCAACGCGCGGGCCTTCGGCGAATCCTGCCGCTGCGCCGTGAAAACTAAAGTATCCCCGTCCGCCGATTTCACCAGCTTCGATTTCAGCGGCAGACGCAGCCGCGAATCGAGCACGACGCGCAGCAGCCGGCGCCGGCGCGGCTCGCCCGTGCGATCGGTGAGGCGCGGATCGTCGGCCAGCACCGTGCCGATGCCCGTGAGCAGCGCATCAGCGCCGTGGCGGGCGCGTTGCACAGCTTCGCTCGACGCCTCGCTCGTGATCGACGTCGCGCTGCCCGCCCGCGAGGAGATTTGCCCGTCGAGCGTCAGCGCCGTCTTCAGCGTGACGAACGGCAAGCCCGTGCGAATCCATTTCGCGAAGTCCTCATTCGTCTCGCGCGCGAATTTCTCGTAAATTCCCGCGTGAACTTCGATCCCCGCGTGCCTGAGCTCGTCAAAGCCCCGCCCGGCGACCGACGGATTCGGATCTTCCATCGCGGCGTACACGCGCGCCACACCGGCGGCGACGATCGCTTTCGTGCACGGACCCGTCCGGCCCGTGGTGCAGCACGGCTCGAGATTCACGTAGAGCGTCGCGCCGCGCGCCTCCTCGCCCGCCTGCCGCAGCGCGATGATCTCCGCGTGGTCGCGCTGGTCGTAGACGTGAAATCCTTCGCCCACCTTCAGGCCGTCGCGCACGACGACCGCTCCCACGCGCGGATTCGGATGCGCCAGCGCCATGCCCTTGCGCGCCAACTCGATCGCCTCGGTGATCCAGTAGCCGTGGTCCGCGACCGGGCTAATCGAAGAGGGAGTTGACATAGGTTTGCGCGTCAAACGGCACGAGATCGTCGATCTGCTCGCCCGTGCCGACGAACTGGATCGGCAGATTCAACTCGCGCGCGATCGCCACCACGATGCCGCCCTTGGCCGTGCCGTCGAGCTTCGTCAGGACGATCCCGGTCACGCCCGCGTGGCTCCAGAATTCGCGCGCCTGGTTCAGGCCGTTCTGCCCTGTGGTTGCGTCAAGGACGAGCAGCACGTCGTGCGGTGCGCCGGGAATCACCTTCGCGGCGGTGCGTTTCATTTTTTCCAGCTCGGTCATCAGATTCGATTTCGTGTGCAGGCGTCCCGCCGTGTCGACGATCGCCACGTCCGCCGCGCGCGCCTTCGCCGCCGCGAGCCCGTCGTATACCACAGCCGCCGGATCGGCGCCCGATTTCTGCTTGATCACCTCGACACCCGTTCGCCGGCCCCAGACTTCGAGCTGCTCGATGGCTGCCGCGCGAAAGGTGTCCGCCGCGCACAGCACCACGCTCGCGCCCTCTTTTTTCAGGCGATTCGCGAGCTTGCCGATCGTCGTTGTTTTTCCCGTGCCGTTCACGCCCACCACGAACATCACTCGCGGAGTGCCCGCTGCCACGGTGCCTGCTGCCACCGTGGATGACTCCGGCGCGTTGCCGTTTGAATTCGCGCCCGAGGCCGCCAGGATTTTCACGATCTGCCGCTTCAGTTCCTGTTTTAGCTGCCCGGCGTCGTCGATCTTGTGCTCGTTCACCTGCTGGCGCAGCGCCGCCAGTACTTCTTTCGTGGTGCGCACGCCGATATCCGCGCCGAGCAGCGCCGATTCGAGCTGCTTCAGCAGCTCCGGATCGACGGGCCGGTTGCCCGTCAGCAGTTGCTCGACGCGCGCCGAAAGCTCGGTCCGCGTCTTGCTGACGGAATCCTTCAGCTTCTCGAGAAGCGTCGGCTCCGGTTTGCCAAACAGTGAAATCATGAATTTCTTCGCCTGAACATGAGATGAATCATTCTAGCAGAGGGCGCGCTCGCAGATCTGAAGCCTAAGATTGCCCAGCCGGGAAAGCCGAAGACGTACACTCCCCCCTTCAGGAATCGAGGGTCCCGGAAACCTTGCGCGAGTAGTTCACCTAGGCTAATGCGCGACGTCTTTGGGTAACTTGGGAGCTCACTCAATGGGTGCGGGGGCCAGGGCCTCGGATTTCTGTGATGAATCGACCTCCGGGCTTGAGATCATCGGCGCGCGGACGTCGAGGAACTGAACGAGATCCTTCGAAAAGATCAGGTCGAGCGTCCAGTCAAAGGCAACGCGCAGTTTCTTCTCAAATCGCGGGAGCTTACTCAAGTAAATCGTCCGCCAGAGCCACCAGGCGATAAACCCTGAGAAGTTGACGCCCAGAATGTTGGCGACGCCGGTCCGCCGGCCGATCGCCGCGAGCTGCGCGATCGTCGAAAAATCGAATTGGGTCTTTTCTTGCCCGCGAATGCTTGCGATGACGTTGTGAGCCACGACCTTGGCTTCACGAAGTGCGTGCTGCGCGGTTGGCGGGTGAAATCCTCCCGTCCGGCGATCCGGTGCAGCCGCACAATCCCCCAGGGCCCACACGCCCGGCCAAGCTTCAAGCTCGAGAGATTCCGTAACGAGCAGACGGCCGCGTTCCTTTGCGCAAGGAATTGTTTCGAGCAACGGATTCGGCGAAGTTCCGGCGGTCCAGACGAGCGTATTTGTGTGAATTGCCGCTCCGTCGCTCAATTGCACGACTCGGCCAGAAAATTCTTTAACCTTTGCGTTCAAGCGAATTTCGACTTTGCGGCCCGCGAGTTTTTGCTGAGCGTAGACGCCCAATTGCTCGCCCAGTTCCGGCAGGATGACTGGGCCGGAATGAACGAGGACAATTCGAAGCATGTCCTCTTTTAAGTGGAGGTACGAGGGAAGCGCTGCCCGCACGAAGTCGTTGATTCCAGCGACCGTTTCAACACCGGCAAAACCGCCGCCGGCGACGACAAAGGTCAAGAGCGGTGTTTTTATTTTGCAGCACTCGCTGTCGGCTTCTTCCAGGTGGGCAATCAAGTGGTTGCGCAATCGCATGGCATCGCCCAGCGTTTTCATCGTGAGCGCATACTCGTGGAGCCCGGGAATGCCGTAAAGATTCGTGACACTGCCCATGCCCAAAACGAGGAAATCGAACTCGATGGTGTGGCGGTGATGATCGAACCCATGAGAAACGACAACTCTCCGATTCTGAATATCGACTTGATCGACTTCCCCTGCAAGAAACTGGACACGCCGCAGCATCTTGCGGGCCGGATTTACAATCGTTGTGAGATCGAGATCGCTCGTCGCTACTTCATGGAGCATGGGGGTGAAGAGGAAAAAGTTGTCGCGATTGATGAGGGTGATCTCAACGGAAGGATCCCGAGCGAGTTTCCGCTCCAACTCCATGGCGACCGTGAGCCCGGCAAACCCGCCTCCCAGAATGAGCACCCGTTTGTGCGCTGCATCTTGCATGAGTCAACCCGAATTCGCTGGATGAGACGGTATGGCCAATCAAAAAGATGCGGGGAATTTGGCTGCCGCTCGGAAACAGGCCTAAGGTTGCAGCCTGGGAAGCCAAAGACGTACACTCGCTTGTCGTTGATTAGCGGCAATTCGCCGCGCGCACATGAGCTTTTTCAGCGAAGTTCAACTTGAGGACAAATTCGCGCCTTTTATTGCGTTTAGGGAGGCTCTTGGATTCATCCCCAATCTCCTTCACGCACAGACTTTGTTGCCACGCGTCATCGAAGCTCAGGCGAAGCTCGAAGGCGCTGTGCGCCTACAGGAAAGAGCGATTTCCCGCGTGCAGAAGGAGCGAATTCTTCTAGGCATTGCGGTTGACCGGCAAGACGCGTACTGCATAACGTTGGATAGTAAAGTCCTGTCTTCGCTTGGCGCAAGTGAGGGTCAGATCGATTCTCTCTTGAGCGACCATCGTAGCGCCGACCTTTCGGCGACCGACTTAGCCTATTTGCAGTTCTGCCTCAAACTAGCGCGCCACGCTCCCTCGGTGAGTTCGGAAGACATTGAAGCCCTGCGGGCATGCGGATTCAGCGACGAGGCGATATTCGAAGCCGTCATCGCGACGGCTTTGGCAATCTACCGCTGCACGCTATCTGTGGGCTTGGGTCCGGAGCCAGATTTCGCATTGCGGACGTTTCCTGCGACGAGAGTTGTTTCGCCGCGTGAGGGAGCGCCCCGTAGCCCGCTGCCGCATGTTCATGCCGCGGCTAAGAGAAAAGGGCCGTATGTGTCTGCTCCATACCTGAGTCCGAAGACGTTTGCACCTTTTGGCGTCTTGAAGAAAAGTCACGGGTTCATTCCGAACTTTTTTCGCGCTCAGACTTTGCGGCCCGACTTGCTGGAGGCAGAGCTGGAAGCAGTGGACAGGATTCTGGTACCCGAAGATGTCTTAACGCGAGTGCAAAAGGAGTGCATTCTGCTGGCCGTGTCGGCAACGAATCTCAACTCTTATTGCGTTGCGATGCATTGCAATCTGCTGCGCGGCTTGGGGATGCCCTCGGAGGACGGAGACCAGATTGCCGTGGACTATCGCGAGTCCAACCTGTCGGAAGCTGATAAGGCATTACTCGACTTTGCGGTCAAATTGGGGACGCGTGGTCCGGAGTTTTCTAGCGAAGACGTTGCCAAGCTTCGAGCCTTTGGTTTCAGCGAGGAGCAGATCCTGGAATGCGAGGTTGTCACTGCCCTCAACAATTTTGCGAATACCCTTCAAATGGGACTCGGAATCGAACCTGATTTCGAGCCGCCTCCAGTCTTCGAGAAAAATAAAGTGCATCTTTCCGGCTCCGCCCAGACTCCTATCGGCGGTGAGGGCGTTGTGCATCTCATCGACGTAGTGCAGGACGCGGACGCTGAATGGGTCGCCCAGGCGCGGAGCGGAAACCTGGAGGCTTTTGAAGAGCTGGTCCGCCGGCATAGCCAGTTGATCTATCGCACTCTCGCGGCCATCTTGGGCAACCCGGCCGATGCACAAGACACCATGCAGGACACTCTGCTGAGCGCCTTCAAGCATATCGGGGGATTTCAGGGCCGCTCGAAGTTTTCGACTTGGCTGGTGAGCATTGCGAGGAATTCGGCGCTTCAACGATTGCGGCGCGCGAAAAATGTGGAAAGCTTGGATGAAGGCGCGTACAACGATGAAGAGGATTTCCGTCCTCGTCAGGTCAGGGCCTGGCAGGACAACCCGGAGCAGTTTTATTCCAAATCGGAAATACGGCAGCTCGTTGAAAGGGGAATCCTCGCGCTTCCCGCAAACTACCGAACGGTGGTGATGCTCCGCGATATCCAGCAGCTTTCGACGGATGAAGTTTCCCAACGGCTGGGGTTAAGCGTACCTACCGTAAAGACGCGGCTCCTGAGAGGCCGGCTTATGCTCCGAGAGTGGCTCTCGCCTCACTTTGCGGCCAATATCAGGGGGGTAGCTCAGTGATCACATGCGAGGAATTCTTTGCTGAGTTCGGAGACTACCTTGAGGATCAGGTGTCGCCAGAGGTTCGTAAAGAGCTTGAGCTGCACCTGTCCCAGTGCCACGCGTGCCACGTGCTGTACGATTCCAGTCTCAAGACGATAAAGATCGTGACGGAAAGCAGTTCATTCGATTTGCCGGAAAGCGTCTCCAACCCAATCATCGATCGCGTGATGGCGAAGTTGCGAACGGACCGCAGCTGAGAAGACCCACGCCGCCCATCCTTTCCGACTTTTTTCACAAGTCTCCGCTTCTCCCCAGGAACGAAATAGATTCTGCCGGCAACGCAGCGCGTTTTCGGCGCTGCCTTTCCGATTTTTTTCTTGCGCATCCGTGCAACTTTCGCGCGGCAAATGACTCCTATTCCACGTGAGAGTTGAGCGCCCGTTGGCGCTCTTCGAAAAACTAAGCACAAAGGAGGAGTCATCATGGTTCGCAAGATCAGGACAGTGGTGGCAATTGCTGCGCTGGCGTTCACATTCGGATTGCAACCGCCGGCGCACGCGCAAGACAGCAACGCGAAGACTCTGGAAACCGGCACCTTCCACGGGAAAGTTCACAGCACCTCAGGCCGTGCAACGATTTACCAGGAAAAAGACGGGAACCTGGTCCTCCGGTTGACAAACTTCAAGACATCCAACGGCCCCGATGTACACGTGATTTTGATCGCGGCCACGGACGCGGACGACGACGCCAATTTCCTCAAGAGCAACACGGAGCGCGTGGAGTTGGGCAAGCTGAAGGGAAACGAAGGCGACCAGAACTACGCCATCCCGAGCGGCACGGATCTGAGCAAGTTCCAAACCGTTTCGATCTATTGCGAACGGTTCAACGCGAATTTCGGCGCCGCGCCTCTTGAGAAATTCTAAGACTCACATATTCGTTCCGATTGAGTCGGGCAGGTTCGCCTGCCCGATTCGCTGATTGGAAGGAGGAAATCATGGATTCGCCTATACGTTCTTGGTTCTCGCGCCGCAAGTGGCTATTGGTCGCGGTGGGTGTTCCGGTCCTGATCGGTGCCTGGTGGGTCTTCCGCCCGGAAAAACTGTGGATCAACCAAAAGGTGAATGAACCGGCTCCGTTCGCTTCAAGCACCGACCCTGAGCCGCTTTATACCGGCCTCCTCGAAGGGAAAGCTCACCAGACCAATGGGCGGGTGACGATCTACAAGACGGCCGACGGCAAAGATTATCTGCGCCTGACGGACTTCTCGACCTCCAACGGCCCGGATGTTCACGTCCTCCTCGCGCAAAGCGGTGACGAAAACCTCAAACAAGAAATTGTGAAAGGGCAACTGGATAGCGTTGAGCTCGGGCCACTAAAAGGAAATCAAGGAGATCAGAACTACGACCTTCCTGCATCTGTCGACTTACAGAAATATGACGCGGCCGTTATTTATTGCGAGCGATTTCATGCTGTATTCGGCGTAGCCAAGCTGGAGCAGTTCTAGACGCACTCGTCGGTAAGCAACATCACGTGCCTTACGTTTTGAGGAGGTTTTTATGACCAGATACCTGCATGCAAGCATCGAAGGACGCAAAGTCTTCTACCGCGAAGCTGGCCCCGCAACTGCGCCAACCATTCTCTTGCTGCACGGCTTTCCTACATCATCACATATGTTTCGCAATTTGATCCCGGCACTCGCTGACCACTATCACATGGTCGCGCCAGATCTGCCGGGTTTTGGTTTTTCAGACGCCCCCGATCGCCAGAGCTATCGCTACACATTTGAGCAGCTCGCCAGAACGATTGACGCCTTCACGCGGGCCATTGGGCTCGAACGGTACGCGATCTACGTTTTCGATTATGGTGCTCCCGTCGGATTCCGGCTCGCCCTGGCGCACCCCGAGCGAGTGACGGCGATCATCTCGCAGAACGGCAACGCCTATGAAGAAGGCTTCAGCAAAGGTTGGAACCCGATCCAGAAATATTGGAAGGAACCGACCGAACAGAATCGCGCGGCACTGCGCGACTTTCTCACCCCAGAAGCGACGAAGTCTCAATACGTGTACGGCGTCCAGGACGAAACGTTGATAGCGCCGGAGTCCTACCAACTCGATTCGGCGCTCTTGGCTCGTCCGGGCAATGACGAGATTCAGCTCGACTTGTTTTTGGACTATGCCAGCAATGTCGCCCTCTACCCGAAATTCCAGGAATATTTCCGCACAAAACGACCTCCTCTACTCGCCGTGTGGGGAAGGAATGACCCGTTTTTCGTTCCGGCCGGCGCCGAAGCCTTCCGGCGCGACATTCCGAAAGCAGAGATCCAATTCTTCGACACAGGTCACTTCGCGCTCGAAACACACGCGAGAGAGATCGGTGCTGCCATTCGCACGTTCCTCGCGAAGATTGCCATGCCGCGAGAACCGATGCGGGCTGGAGCGTAGCAGTGCAAAGACGCCCGCCTGAAAAGCAAGGCGGCCGCTACAAAACCAGGAAAAACTACACTTCGACGAGGCTGGCGGTGAGGCGCAGGCGGCCCGCGTGGATGGCGGATTCGAGTGCTTCGACCACTTTGGGATCGAAGCGCGTGACGGTGAGCGAACGGATGCGTTCGAGCGCATATTCGAGGTCCATGGCCGATTGATACGGGCGGTTCGTGGTGATCGCATCGAACGTGTCGGCGACCGCGATGATTCGCGCCATGATCGGAATCTGTTCGCCGGAAAGGCCATAGGGATAGCCCTGGCCGTCCAGGCGCTCGTGGTGGAGTTCGATGCCGGGCAGCATGTCCTTCAGCTGCGAAACGGGGCGCATGATGTTCGCGCCTTTCACGGTGTGCTGCTTCATCAGGTCGAATTCTTCGTCGGTGAGCTTGCCCGGTTTTTTCAGGACGCGGTCGTCGACGCCGATCTTGCCCACGTCGTGCAGCAGCGCCGCGATGCGCAGACGGTCGAGATCTTCCGCGCTCAGCCCGAGGCCGTCGCCGATGATGATCGAATACTTCGCCACGCGCCCGGAATGGCCGCGCGTGTACGGGTCCTTTTCGTCGATGGCCGCGGCGAGCATTCGAATCGACCCAAGGAAGAGCTCGCGATTCTGTTCGGCGGCCGCCTTGAGCTGATCGACGTACTGCTCGATGTGTCCGGCCATGCTGTTGAACGTTTCTGCGAGCTCGCTGATTTCCGCCGCTCCGCGCACCCGCACGCGTTCGTGGAATTCGGCGCGGCTGATGGCGCGCGTCGATTCCACCAGGCCGCGAATCGGCCGCGTGATTCCCACGGCGAAAATGTACCCGACGAAAAGAGACGCAAACATCACGGCGACGACGAAGCGAAGCGCTTCCGCCGTGAGTTCCGACACGCCCGCGTCGATGCGCGCGTCATCGAGGCTGCGCTGTGAGATCACCGCCCAACCCAGCTCTGGAATCGTGCTGTACGTCCCGATCATTTCGATGGGGTGGGCCTTGTCCTTGCTCGGCAGACTGAAGTTCGTTGTTTGCGTCGCCCGCAGATCCTGCGGCAAAGCCATCACCTGCTTGGCCAGCGGCGAAATGGACGTCACGTTCCGACCGGGAACCATGTCGCGCGTGTCCGGATACGCCACGATTTGGCCGTGCGCGTTCACGATGTAGACCGTGCGATCACGCACGCTCGCATCCCGTAGGCGGGACTGTAGCCGGTCGAGCGATACGACAGCCGCAAACATCCCGGCAAATTGGCCGTCCGAAAGCAGCGGCACGGACATCACTAGCGCCGGATGATTGTCACGCCCCAGCGCGAAAGGCTCGCTGCGCGAATCGACTCCCTGAATACTTAAGGTGAACGCCCGCTTCAGCGCCGCCCCGACGAACGGGTCCTGGTCGGCGGCAAAACTTCCCGCGGATTGCCCTTTGGCCTGCCGGTCCACCGCCGTCACGTACAGGATGTTGGGATTGTTTTCGATGAAGCTTTGCAGCAGCCGCGACATTTGCGGCGTGTGCGCCGGGTCGTCGACGTCCTGAATCCACCCGGTCAACGCCAGCACCTGCCGCTGGCTCAGCAACTGCTCGCGGATGTTTTGCTCGAATTGCAGCGTCTCGCTCGCAAGCGATCGCGTGATCTGGTTCTGCTGGACGCGCTCGGTATCCTGCAGCTTGTCTTCGCTCAGGCTCAGCACTTGCTGATGGTAAAGCCACAGGGGAGCGGCGCTGAGCAGCAGCAGCGCCGCCATCACGATCCAGAGGATGCGCAGGCGCCGCGTGGTGAGCTGTTTTTGTGACTCGCTGGGCATGAGTTTCCCGAAGCAAAATCGTAGCGGACGCGGGTGGCCGGCACAACTGAACTACGGTACTAAGGTGCCCGATCAGCCATTGCGGCCTTAGCGGCTAAGCCATGCTGATACTTTGGGTTATGGCCCAGCCGGGTTTCCGCTTCGATTTTCACCTTGGCCGTTTGCGATGATGTCTGCTTCTCGCTCTCAGCCTTCAGGGTGCGCACGATCAACACATGCGCAAAAGCTCCGGGTTGTGTTACAACCGTCGCCATGCCCTCCGACGCCAGCGCTGCAAAAGTGGCGCCCGTGACGTATGGGCTCTACGTCTTCGCGTCCGCGCTCGCGTCAACCTTGGGCGGCAATGCCGGAATGCTTTCTCTTCCGAGCATGCTGCGCCGGCCACGTCCCGCCGACGAAGAACCGGCTGGTTCGTTGCCTCGCAGCCCGGCATGGATCGCGGCCGGCGCAGTTGCGAGCTTGCTCTTCATTTTTGTGCTTGGCCGCGGCGTCACTTGGAACCCATGAGTCGCGAAGGCGGATGCAACCTTGCGGCCGTTGCCGGAATCTTGATTGGTACGCTCATTGAGTTCGACACACTCGATGCGGAATAAGACCTCAGCACCGTTTGCGAATCACCGGCGGCACGACGGCCAGCGACGCGCGCGGCTGCTCGCGCTGTCGCTGGCCGCTCCGCTGCTGCTGGTTGGCGGCGCCTTGGCGCGGCAGGCACAACAGCAAACTGAGCAGGCCCCGCCGCAACCGGCACAGCAGCCGTCGCAACTCCCCCAGCTAAAGCATGCCGAGCAGCCCCCCGAGTCTCCGTCGAAGATTTCCAGCGAGACGAAGCTGGTCACCGTGTACGCGACGGTGCGCGATAAGAAGGGAAAAATCGTCGCGAACCTCAACAAGGAGGATTTCGGGCTGGATGAAGATGGGCGCCCGCAGACGATCAGCAATTTCGTGCGCGACACGGACGTGCCGCTCACGCTCGGCTTGCTCGTCGACACGAGCTACAGTCAGCGCGGCGTGATCGGAGACGAGCGCAGCGCCAGCTACACCTTTCTCGACCATATGCTCGGCGGCAAGGACCGCGCCTTCGTGATCCATTTCGACCACGAGGTCGAGCTGCTGCAGGATTTCACCACTTCACGCCCCAAGCTGCAGGCGGCCATGCAACTGCTCGATGCCTCGCCGCGCGATACGGCGGACGACGACCAAAACTCCGGCCAGCGCCACGCCGGCACGCTGCTCTACGATGCGATCTATCTCGCCTCGGACGATCTGATGAAGAAGCAGCAGGGCCGCAAGGCTCTCTTCGTCCTTTCCGATGGCGTCGACCGCGGCAGCAAGAAGTCGCTGGAGGATGCGGTCGAGGCGGCGCAGCGGGCTGATACTTCCGTCTATTCGATTCTTTTCGCCGGCAAGGAAGAAGAACAGTCGCAAGAGCACCACGGTGGCCATGGCGGCTGGGGCATGGGGCATGGCGGAGGAATGGGAGGCGGCTGGCCGGGCGGGGGAGGCGGCTATCCGGGCGGAGGCGGCGGACCCGGCGGGGGCGGAGGAGGCGGAGGGCATCGCTATCCCGAGGAAAGGCACGCGGATGGCAAGAAGGTCCTCGAGCAGATCTCCACGCAAACGGGCGGACGCTTGTTTGAGGTCTCGAAGAAAATGCCCGTCGACCAGATCTACGCGGCGATCGAAGAGGAACTACGCAACCAGTACAGCCTCGGCTATTCGCCGAATCCCGCCAATACCGGCGCGGGCTATCACAAGATTCATCTCACCACGAACAACAAAGACCTCGCCGTCCAGGCGCGCGACGGCTACTACACCGACCGCTAATCCTCCCGCCGCGACGTCAGGCGGCTTTCTGTCCCGGCAATCAGGCGCTGGATGTTCGCGCGATGCTTCCATAGGACGAGCAGCGAGATCGCGACCGTGCAGATCGTGACATCCTTGGGCGGCGCATGGCCCGGCGTGTACAAGAAATAGACAAACACCGGAAGTGCCGCCGTTGCCGCAATCGACCCAAGCGACGAATATCGCCAGAATCCGACCACGATCACCCACAGCACTACCGCCAGCAGCACCGCTTCGCGGCAGATCGGCAGGAACGCGCCGAGGCCCGTCGCCACGCCTTTGCCGCCGCGAAACTGTAGCCAAACCGGGAAGATGTGACCGATCACGGCTGCGGCCGCCGCGATCACCATCCAGCGAATGCTTCCATACGACCCGCGCTCGGCGATCCAAACGGCGAGGTAGCCCTTTCCGGCGTCGAGCACGAGCGTCAGCACACCCGCCGCCGCACCCGCGTTGCGCATCACATTGGCTGCGCCGATGTTGCCGCTGCCCGACTGCCGAATGTCCGGCCCGCCGCGCATTTTCACGATCAGTACGCCGAAGGGAATCGAGCCCAGCAGATAGGCCACGCCCGCGGTCCAGTAAGGAATCACGCGGCTCCTTTCACGAAGGCATGGCTCTCGATCTTTCGGTATTCGGCGCCCGATGGCTTCGTCATGCTCTCGAAGAGGTGAAATTCGCTCGCGCGCGCCGATCCGAAAACGCGCGACTTCATTTCCTCGGTGGCGCGCACGAGATTATCAACGCCGTGAGAATCCTTGAAGCGCGCGAGCGTGAGATGAGGTGCGAATTTCCGCTCTTCGCGCGGGATGCCGAGTGGCTCGAGCGCCCGCTCGATTTCGGCCGCAAGCGGTGCGAGATTCGCGGAAGCCTCGATGCCGCACCAAAAGACGCGCGGCCGCCGTTCATCCGGGAAAAATCCTACGCCGCTAATTTGCATTTCGACCGGGGCGTCCGACCGCACCGTCGCGAGCGCCGCGCGGATCGCGTCAAGCTTGCTCGCGTCAACGTGCCCGATGAATTTCAGCGTCACATGCATTCCTTCCGGGCGCGCCCAGCGGGCGTTCTTGCCTAGCGGCTTCAGCTTTGCGATTGGCTCGCGCAGCGCCTCGCGTATTTCTTCAGTCAGATCCAGCGCCACGAAGAGCCTCACGCGTTACGCCCCGTCCTGTAGTTCCGAGCCGATGTTATTTTTCACGGGAGCTACAAATAAAAACCGCCCGCCTGAAGGCGGCCCTTCGACAAGCTCAGGACAAGCCGCTACGAAGGCAAAACCAACACCGCGCACCGGGTCTTACGCGGCTCCGGCGGCGGGCCGCGGGAACACGTAATAGCGGCGAACCGCGTCGAGCGCGTTTTGCGTGGCGAAATGGCGGATACGCTCGCGATCGCCCGGGAAGCGATAAGCCTTCTCACATGGGCCGCGCTCGTCCGCGATCCCGATGTGGACGAGGCCGACCGGCTTTTCCGGCGTGCCGCCGAGTGGCCCGGCAATGCCGGTGACGCCAAGTCCGAGCGTCGCACCGGTGCGCTTGCGAATGCCGTCCGCCAGCGCGAGCGCAACCTCCGGGCTCACCGCGCCCTTCGCAGCGATCAGTTCCGCGGGGACGCCGACCATGCTTGTCTTCAGCTCGTTGCTGTAGCAGACCACGCCGCCGAGAAAATACGCCGAGCTGCCCGATAGGTGCGTCAGCCGCTCGGCCAGCAGCCCGCCCGTGCAGCTTTCGGCTACGGCAACCGTCGCGCGATTTTCCGTGAGCAAGCGGGCCAGAATTTCCTCGAGCGTTTCGCCCCGCGTCGACACCAGATGCTCGCCGAGCGCGAGCGCCATCCGCTTTACGATCTCATCGAGCCGCGCATTCGCGTAGGCGGGATCGCTCGACCAGATTCGCGGATGCAGCTGGATGTATCCGGCGGAAGCGAGAATCGTCGTTTCGGTATCCGGATACTCAGCGTAGAGCGGCCGCACACGCTGCTCGACGTCCGATTCGAAAAGTCCGACGATCCGCAGTTCGCGCGTGTAGAGCCGTTCTTTGCTGCCGAGCCTCGCTAGCCGCGGCTTCACTTCGGTTTCCGTCAGCGCGCGCAGCTCGTTGGGCACGCCGGGGAGCAAAATCAGGATGCGGCCGTTCGCTTCGATCCACATCCCCGGCGCGGTGCCGCGGGGGTTAGGCAGAACGGTCGCGCCCTCGATAATCATCGCCTGCCGCAAATTGATTTCGGGCATTGGCCGGCCGAAGCGCCGGAACCGCTCCTGGATCTTCTGCAGCGTGCCATCGTCGCGCACGAGTTTCCGTCCGAGGAGGTCCGCGACGGTCTGCCGCGTGCGGTCGTCGTCGGTGGGCCCGAGGCCGCCGGACGAGACGATCACGTCGGCGCGATCCATCGCGTGGCGAAAGGTCGAAAGCATCTCGTCAGGCGCGTCGCCGACCACCGCTTTGTAGACGACGCGCACGCCGATCTGCGTCAGCTCGTCGGTGAGGAAGAGCGAATTCGTGTCCAGGCGGTATGGCGTGAGCAATTCCGAACCGACCGCGATGATCTCCGCTTTCATGTAGTAAGAGTTTTACTCGATGACAAGGAGCGAGCGCAAGAGACTCGCGGCCGGCCCGATAGCGCGGGTGATTCGCAACGTCGCCGGGGGCGCCGTCTGTAACACGTTCAGGGTTCGGGGCTTGGCGTCGCGCTAAAGCTTTTGCGCCGATGGCCGATAAGCCGGACATTGGAGGCTTCAAAGAATCGTTAAAGGGGGACCCCTACCATGGCAACACCCGTTTCCGCCGCTAGCTCACTTAATACCGACGCTGCCAATCTGCAACTCGTGCAGGCTGCAGCAACGACAGCCAACGCTGCCTCTGCTGCTTCGAACAATACTCAGGACACGGTGACGCTTTCCGCTGCTGCCCAGCAGGCAACAGCGCTAGCCGCAACGCCTGCGCCCCCGCCGGGCTACCTGCAGGTGCTGTATTTGAGCGAGGATGGCCTGACGACTAATCAGATCGCGGCGCAGCTTGGCATAACAGCCCAGGCCGTTGAGACCTATTTGGGGCCGCCAGCGACGCCGGCGCCCACGACAAACACGACCGCGTAATCTGCCGGACGCGCCACCCTCGTCCCGATACGCGCACGCTTCGGTCTAGCTGCCGTCGGGAAATCCGCCGCGGTGCACGACCATGGGGAAGTGCGGCAGCGTCTCGGGTTTGGGCGTCGTCGTTCGCCAGCCATCCGGGTAAGGCTCAAGTCCGCGGAAAAGCCGGGATGATTTCGCCCCGGGCTCGCCGACCAGCCGTTCGAGTGATTCGCGAAGCGCGCCGAAGGCCTCTTCGCCGAACCGCGTCTCCCAGCGTTTCTCGATCGCCGCGAGCAGCCTCCGATATGCGTCTCGCACCTCCCGGCCCTTCGCCGTCACGCGAGCGACCTTCGTCCGGCTGCCTCGTTCCTCCGCCTCGATCACCGCAAGGCGCTTCTTGCGCAGGACGCCCATCGCCATGCTGAGCGATTCCTTCGAAACGCCCGTCAGCTGCGGAAGATCTCGCACGGGCATACCCTTTTCATTCAGCACTCGCAGGAGATTAGCGCAGATCGCGAGCGACAGGTCCGACTCGCGCTCGAATTCGATGGCAAAAGCCAGCAGCACGCGAGAGAGCAACGCGGGCAAAGACAGGCGCGAACCGCCTGCTCCGTCGCTGCGCGCGGCGGGCGCTTGTTCGTCGGTGTCTGGCCCTCGGCTGAACATGCCATATCCTAGGATCGGCATGGAGTCGGGGAGTTCGACGTCGAACTGGCGAGCGACAGCCCACAGCGATTCGCGAAGCTCCTCGATTTCATCCGCGCCGAAGCGCTCCCGCCAGCGCTTTTCGATCACGCCAAATAGCGGCCGCCAGATTTCCTGAGCCTTCCGGCCTCCGCTTGTCGGGCGGACCACCGCGTTCGCATCGATCCGCTTCGATCCGCGCGCCGCCGCATCCGATTCCACTACGAGGTAGCCCCACCACTTTCCCAAGCGCGTGAGCCACGTGCTCATACTTTTGTCGCTCATTCGCGCCAATCGCTGCAGCTCGCGTACGCTGATGCCCTCCTCGGGGACGAACTGCATGAATCGCGTCCACATCACCATCGAGACAAGCCATGGCGCGTGAAACGAGCCCGCCGTCGCGCCATGGTCTGTCGTACGGTGCGGCACTCGATGCTCGGCCTCGTTATCGAACTCAATGGTGAACGCGATGAGCGCCTGGGATAACAGGGTCGATAGAGGAAGATGGCCGTCCATCGCCGCATCATCACATGTGATTTGGCGTTGGGCAACACCACATGGCGTGCGGCGATGATACGGGAGCTACGCGGTATCGTGGATAACGGCCATTGCGGCGTTGCGGCCGTTGATGCCGATCACGCTGCCGCCGGGATGCGTGCACGCCCCACACAAGTAGACGCCCGGAATCGGTGTGCGCGCCGAAAGGCGATTCGACCACATGTACTGAGGCAGGCACTCGCCCTGAAAGATGTGGCCGCCGGTGAGGCCGACCTTGCGCTCGATGTCGGGCGGGCCAAGCACCTGCGTGTCAATCACGGCGTTGTCGATGTTGGAGCAGAAGCGGGCGAGGGAATTGAGCGCGAGCCGGCGGACTTCCCCGCGCCGCTCGTCCCAAGTGCCGCGCGCGAATTTGTATGGCACGTATTGCGCGAAGACGCTCATCGTGTGCTTCCCGGCTGCGGCAATCGTCGGATCGTGCGCGCTCTGGAAATACAGCTCGCACCAGAGATATTCGGGCAATTCGCCGCGGCGCGCGGCGGCGAAACCGGCTTGCCACTCGGCTTTCGTGAGCGGCGCGTTAATCTGCCCGTAGTGGTGCGGCTGATTGGTCCCGGGGCGCGCGGTGAAGTTGGGCAGCGCGCGAAGCAGCACGTTGAGCTTCACAGTGCAGCCCTCGATCGGGATTTCCTCGACGCGCTGGCGCCACACGGCGTCGGCAGCGTAGCCGAGCAGGCGCAGAGTCTGCCGCGGGTCGGCGTTCGAGACGACGATCGGCGCGGCGATCAGTTCGCCGCCTTCGAGCATCACGCCTTCGCCGGGCGCGATCCGCGCCACCGGGACGCCTGCGGCGACCACCGCTCCGGCCTCGCGCGCCGCATCGCAAAAGTAAAACGACACCATGCCCATGCCGCCCTTCACGTAGCCCCACATGCCGGGCATTCCGCCGAGGCGTCCCGAGGTATGGTGGAAGCGGATGCTGGCGGTTCCCGCATCGAACGGGCTGGCGTTCGTCCCGATTACTCCTTGTCCGAGATACGCGCTCTGCAAGCGCTCGTCGCGCAGATAACGCTCTACGAACTCGGCCATCGACCACTCGAAGAGCACGTGCTTGGCTTCGTCGTCATTGCCGAGCCGCGCTTCGATCTGCTCGCGCGTGGGTGGCTCGCCGATCCACAGATCGCCATCGCCCGCCGGACGCAATGCATCGCGCAACCGGCGCAGCACGTTGCTCATCGCGCGCCAGCCTTCGACGTCGCCCGGAGCGAATCCGCGAATTTCCGCCTCGCAGGCGTCGTCGTCGTCCCAGAGCTGAACGCTCGAGCCGTCGAGGAAGGGAACGAACAGTCCGTTGACCGCGGGCGTCCACTCGAAGCCGCGTTTGGGCAATCTCAGCTCGGAGACAACGAGAGGATGCAGCAGCCCAGCCAAATACGCGCACGGCGACATGCGCACGCCGGGGAACGGCTCTTCAATCGTGCAAGCGCCGCCGACGCGCGTCCGGCTCTCGAGCACAAGCACGCGTTTGCCCGCGCGCGCCAGGTACGCCGCGCACGCCAAGCCATTGTGCCCCGCGCCAACAATCACTACATTCCAGCGGCGCGTGGCCAATTCACGGACGGGAGCGGGAAGTCCAATTTCGCCGAGGACGGCGGCCGTAGGCGAATTCACGGCCGATAGTATCTACCGTGGAGCGCTAGGTTGGGAAGCGGACATCAATCTCCTGATTGGGGCTGTTCGTCCATGACCGGCTGGGTCGCGGCAGAGGGCGCCGCGACTGCGTGCAGCCCTCCTCCGAATCCCTGCCTCGCGAGTTTGAATATCGTGCGCCGATTTTGGAAAATTGTTTTCATCCACGCGAAGGCGCCCATCTGAGGGAAATAAATTCCGCGGAAACAGAGGCGCGCGATAAAAATGTTGATGCGGTAGCCCAGCGGCTTGTAGCTGATCGAATCCACTGCCTTCTCGATTGCTTCCGGGCTGTAGGACTTGGCCCAGCCGATTCGCACCTCATTGTGGGCTTCATCGATGCTCATCTTCAGGGGCTTATGCGCCATCGCAAAGGGAATGAACTCTTGCCAGTGCTTCGGGCGCGTCAGCCGCCCGGCGGCTTCCAACCTTTTGTAGAGCGGCGTAGCGGGCAGGGGCGTGAGAAGGCCGAAAATCGGCAGCCCCGGAGGCCAGCTGCGAATTTCCTTCAGGGTTCGGTCGGCTGCGCCGGGCGTGTCGTTGTCCATGCCGAAAATGAAAGACGTGATGGCGAAAACGTTGTTATGGGCGAGCCGCTCGAGCACCGCGGCATATTCGCCCGGCTTGTTGAACCCCTTTTTTACGTCGGCAAGATTGGCGGGATCGATGGATTCCATTCCGATAAAGACCCACTTGCCACCCGCGGCCGCGATCAGCGCAACGAGCTCCTCATCGCGCAGCAGATTCGCGCTGATCTGCGCCACCCAATGTACTTGCGCGTTGGCGGCGATGATGTCTCGCAGCAGCGATTTTGTGCGTTTCACGTTGATGGCGAAATTGTCGTCGATGAAGAATACGGCAATCTGTCCGCCCTCCGCTTTTGCGCGTGCTTTCAGCAGCAGGAGTTCGTTCACCACGCTTTCATTGGTGCGAAAGCGGATGGAGTCGCCGAAAAATCCCGTCACCGTGCAAAACTCGCATCCATAAGGGCAGCCGCGTCCGGACTCCATCGGAATCACCCGAAACGATCCCCATCCGGCGCCCACGCGCTTCAGCAGCGGGTGGAGCATGCCGGGAAGCAAATTGAATTGCTCGAGCTTGATTTTGTCCCAGGGGATCTCCGGATAAGGCCGCAGCGATGGCTTGCGCTCCTTGCCGGAATCGTCCACCGGCGCGTAAACATCCTGCAGCGCGCCGCGCGCGGCATCCTCCACGATGATGGGCCACGTCTCATCGGCTTCGCCCAGAGCGACCGCGTCGGCGTGGCGCGCACCGCCGTCCCGTCCGAGAGCCTCATCGGCCATCTCGGTGACGTGAGGGCCGCCCATTACCACCTTCACACCCGCAGCGCGCACCGCGTCCGCCATGCGATACGCCTTGGCGATCATCCGGGTCATCGCGCCGATGCCGACTAGGTCGACATGTTGTTCGCGCACGTAGCGCGCGATGCCTGCTTCATCCATGTGCTGGGCGTTGCCGTCGATCAGCACGACCTCGTGCCCGGACGGCGTCAATGCTTGCAGCAGGAACATCCAAAGATGCGGCATGAAATTGCGAGTCACACCATTATCTGGGTTGTACAGTAGAATTTTCACGAATCTCTTTTCAGGTGCAATTTCCGGCCGGATGAATCCTGCAATCCGGCAGGCCGTTCCGCGCGGAGGAAGGTACTCTATAGTTGCGCGATCAGTTTATTTGGCGAGAGGTGACGCAGTGCGCAGGACCAGATGAAGGCTGCTTCGCACTGTGGCCAATTGAACTGTGTGCCAGCTAATCACATGCAGCGGTTCACAACAAACACAAAAATTGGGCCCGTGCGAATATGACACTTGTCCGCTTTTGCCACGCGACCCTTCTTAGCCCCTATCCGTTGAGAGGAAGACCCGCAACGTCCCAGTCGAGGGTGAAGACAGCGCTGTTGGTGGCGATTACCGCGCGGTGGCTCGGCAGCAGCGCGAGGCCGACGATATTCGCACCGCCGAGGACCAATTCCGCCTC
>JBAPOM010000177.1:0-7474 GCA_049279635.1 Candidatus Acidiferrales bacterium | reverse complement strand
AGTTCCCAGTTATCACTGCAAACCCGAGGGTGACCGCGGGGTTGATGTGAGCATCGCTGCTTCCACAAGCAACGGCTGCAAAAATACCCGCCAGCACCGCGAAGCACCAGCCAGTGGTGACAACCATCCATCCGGCCCCCTCGGCCTTGGAACGTTTCAGCACCACGTTCGCGACTACACCGTCGCCCATGAGAACTAGAACCGAGGTCCCGACGAACTCGCCGACAAATGGTGAATGCATTTTCAAAGATCCTTTCGTTCCACTGATCGGTCCAAGCGACGGGCCATCTTCAAACTCAATCGACCCAGTCGAATGATCGCGTCACCGCCTTCTTCCACAGCCGATAGGTGCTCTCCCTTGCTGGGCCATCCATGCAAGGTTCCCAACGATGATCCATCCTCCAGTTCGAGCGCAATTCATGGATATCCTTGAAGAACCCTACCGCCAACCCGGCGGCGTAGGATGCGCCGAGCGCGGTTGTTTCCCTGATCACCGGCCGGACGACGGGACGATTCAAAATGTCTGCCTGGAATTGCATGAGGAGGTCGTTGTCGACCATGCCTCCGTCGATTCGCAAAGCGTCCAAGCGAATTCCCGAATCGCGCTCCATCGCTTCGACAACCTCTCGGGTCTGAAACGCGGTGGCCTCGAGAACCGCCCGTGCCAAGTGGCCCTTATTGACATAACGAGTGAGACCGGCGATCACACCACGGGCGGTGGCCTTCCAATAGGGAGCGTAGAGGCCCGAGAAAGCAGGGACGAAATAGACCCCGCCGTTGTCAGTGACAGTACGAGCCAGCGCTTCGACATCTGAACTCCGGCCTATGATTCCCAGGTTATCGCGCAGCCATTGGACTAGCGCTCCCGAAATGGCGATGCTGCCTTCGAGACAGTAATGCGCCGGCGACTCGCCGATCTTATAAGCGACCGTGGTGATCAGCCCGTGCCTGGACTGAATCGGCTTTGCGGCGGTATTCATCAAGAGAAAACAGCCAGTGCCGTAGGTGTTCTTAGCCTCGCCAGAGTTGAAACATGCCTGCCCGACCAGCGCTGCCTGTTGATCGCCTAGAATTCCGGCGATGGGGACGTCCCTGATCGAATCAAGTTGGGCGAGCCCATATGTTTCGCTACTAGAGCAGATGCAGGGGAGTACTTTTTCGGGGATTCCGTAACAGTCAAGGATCTCGTTGTCCCACGACAGTGTTTCGAGGTTCATGAGTTGCGTGCGACTCGCGTTCGTCACGTCCGTGACGTGGACCCCACCGTTCGGACCGCCTGTCAGCTTCCATGTCAAGAATGTATCGACGTTTCCGAAAATAACGTCGCCTGCTTCCGCCTGCTCGCGGACGCCCGACACACTGTTTAGGATCCAGCGAAGCTTCAAGGCACTGAAATAGGTTGCGAGAGGAAGACCGGTTTTACGACGGAAGCGATCCTGCCCACCGTCGCGGGAGAACTCAGCGACGGCGTCCTCGACGCGAGTGTCTTGCCAGACGATGGCGTTGTACACAGGCCGTCCTGTTTCGCGGTTCCAGAGAATCGTTGTCTCGCGCTGATTCGTGATGCCGATCGCTGCAAGGTCTGCCGCGCGTAGTCCCTTCGATTCCATCGCCGCACCAATCACCTCCTGCGTGCGTTTCCAAACTTCTTCGGGATCGTGCTCGACCCATCCAGGCTTTGGATAGATCTGTTCGTGTTCCCGCTGAGCAATCGAGATGATCCGGCCCGTCCGGTCGAAGACTATGAAACGCGTGCTGGTAGTTCCCTGATCGATTGCGCCAACGTAGCTCGACATCAATTCGCTCTTTTCAACCGGCTGCAAATCAGCTGATTACGTGTGTTGCGAATGAGGGTAGTCCCGTTGAAGCGAATCGTCCACACGTAGAAACAGGTACCTCCCTGGCACCGCTGCTCCAGGATCGTCTCGGAGCAAGAGTGGTTCGTCCGAGTGGCTTGTCTTCCCATAGGGCGGTGACCATTCTATCGATGGCCTTGCCGCAGCCAACAACTTGAGCGGGGGCCTGCGCACGGGCGTATGAGAGATGGGATGGACCTCGCTGCGTACGAATCTAATGCTGATAATCCGCTGCTCAGTGCACAGGTCGTCGACACACAAAGTTGGCTGCGTCCTCGATGCTGCCGGAACCCCCGTAGCGAGACACCCGTGGGTACGGGCAGAGCGGCCTGGTACGCCCCGGCCACGGACTGGTGGGACCCGCCTTCGCCAAGATGCGATCCGGAACGAGGCCTTTCTCCACCCAATTGACCAAAGCGCCGAACGCATCGAACTCGTCGGTGGCGGGACCGCCGCCGCAGTGCGCCATGCCGGGCACCGGGAATACCCGGACGAAATTCGCGGCGGTTCCGCCGTTGAGATTGTCGACTTCGCGGTACCAGGCAAGTGTGTCATTGAGAGAAAACACCGGATCTGAGGCTCCCTGGAAAACGATCATCTTTCCATCCCGCGCGCGGAATTTCTCAAGGTGCGGCGAGCTGGCGGAAATGTCGGTCCACGCGGAGCGCTCAAATGGAGGCTGGACCACATAGATTTTCGGCGCGTCGCGATCGAAATCGAATCGAAGATCATAATCGAGCGCTGCTGTCGGATTTGCTTCCAAAGCGGTCGGCGGTGTGGTTAATATCGCCGCGAGCGCGGGCCCACCCATGGCGACGTTGATGCCAGGGAAACCACCCATTGCAGGACCGATCTTTCAGATACGCCACCCGTCGCTTCCTATGCCCGCGTCGAGTGGCCAATCGGAGTAGAGCGATTTGCCTTTGCTGTCTTTCGGACCGGCGTAGACCCGGCGCAGCGCGTCTATCTGAGCCTCAGTCAGGCACGAAGCGGCTTTCGTGGGGGAGCAAACCCCGCGTTTCAGCTCCGGCTCGACGCGTCGCCACGTGCAGGACTCGAATGCCGCCGTAATGCCATCCTTCACTCCGTCATCCGCATCGCACGCTGCGAGGACCGCTTCGCGGGCGACTTGGAATTGCGCGTTGCTGAAGCTGGTCGGGAGTAATTTGGGATCGAAACTTTTTGCTCCGGTGGGCGCCACAAGGCGAGCAAAGGCCTGTGTGTCCCAAGCTTCCGCGACGGCAGCGCGCGGCAAGGAGAAGCCCGGGTCGCCGGCAATGATACCGTCGAATTCTTCGGGAAAGCGTTGCGCGAAAACCATGGCCTCTTGGCCACCCTTCGAGCAGCCGACGAAGTACGATCGGCGGGGGGACTGACCGTAGTAGCTACGAATAATCGCTTTTGCTGCGTCCGCGACGGGTTTTAGAGACGCCCCGCCGTAGTTGGCCCGCGCCTGGGGATCGAATCCGAATGCGACAGGTCCGCCTTGGCTCGGTACACTGTTAGTCTTGTTGTCGTGGCCGCTGTCTTCGGATACGACAGCGTAACCTTGAGCGATAGCAGGCGCCACGCCCGGCGCAATTTGGCCAATTGCGCCGCCCAGTTCACCCTCGGTCCCACCGCCGCCCTCGAAAAAGAATGCTCCATTCCAGTGCACCGGCAGGCGCAGATGAAAATGAATCGCGTAGTGCTGCCCGTCCACCCCGACGCGTTCTTGCATGACCCCGGTTAACTCACAGTGAGCGGGAAGCGTTATCGGCGGCCCCATCGGTATCGGTACCTGCGAGCCGTCCGCTCGCCATGCGGACTGCTCGATACGCGTCGTCGGGTCTGGCCACTGGGCCTTTGTCGTCGTGAGTTGAGCACAGCGATCCGCGGCGCTCGACTCCGCAGTGGAACCGGCCCTCTCGGCGCTCTGCTCAGCATTCGTGGGCAAGGCGAGACACGTGAAAACAAAAACGATTCGCAGAAATTTCTTGTGTCCAATTGTGAGAGCTGTGGAGCGTGCGGCCATCACCAATTGCTTGCGTCGCATAAGAATTCACCCGAGAACGTGCATCAAAATACCAAAGGAGCCGGTGAGCGCGGGGGGACTGCGCCATCCCAGCTCCCTGGTGCAGAGGGAGCGCGGGAGCGCGAGGTGGTCACGCCTTGCCAACTCCCTCTGGTAGTGCAACTTGACCATCCGACCCTGATTGCCACCTCAACAAGGCAATCCGATTCACTCGTCTCTCATGCGATCTTGCCCGTTTTCTTGATACCGCCTAGAAGTCGAACTTCAACGCAAGCTGCAGTTGCCGTGCCGTTCCGACGGTGCCTAGAATCTGACCTACTTGCGGGCTCGTCAAAACAGCAACGGGCAGCGCGAAGTTCGGGTGATTGAAAATGTTGAAAGCCTCTGCGCGGAATTCGATATTCATGTTCTCTCTGATCGGCGTCACTTTGCTCAGCGAGAGGTCTAGATCCACAAGTTTTGGCCCGAACAAAGTGTTCCTGCCCAGATCTCCGAGCGTGCCGAAAGGCTGCAGCGCAAAAGCCGAAGGATTGAACCATTCGTTTACCTTTCCGACGACCGGATCGTTGCTAAATCCAGGCACGAGATTTGGTCTTTCCCCGGGCTGGCCTGCAGGATCGTTTAGATTCGCCTGATCAATTCCGTCCTGAATGCTGAAAGGAGTGCCACTGCGGGCAGTCAAAATTCCCCCAAATCGCCAACCCTCCACAAATGCGTTCCCACGGAACGGAAGCGTGTAAATCGAATTCGCTACTAGGTTATGCCGCACGTCAAAGTCACAGACCCCCTCGTCGCGCGCCAGATCATAAGGGTCGGATTGGGCTTGCTGGCCGCTGTTCCCCGCTTCTAGTCCGAAGGCAACCGAGCCATAGTCGATGCACTTCGAGTAAGTGTAGGAAGCCTGGAATTGCAGATTTTTGCCAAAATTGTGTGTCAGATACATCTGCAACGAGTTGTACCAGGACGGCCCGGCTAGATTTGGATTCTCTCGTGGGGGCGTTGTTGGCGGTCCCCCTGGGAAAGCCGGTGGACCGTCGGGGTAGGTCGGTTGTCCGTCCACGATTGTGGGGATCTCGGGGTTCAAATCGTTCTGCACCATCAGGTCGTAACCCCTTGATCCTACATAGGAGATACTCAAGACCGTGTTTTTGAAAATCTCGCGTTGAACCCCAAAATTATACTGGAGCACAAACGGAGTTACCTGCGGATCGTACTCGAGGGCCTCTCCGATCGTAACGATCGGCGCGGATATCCCAGAAAGGGCGTCGGATAACTGCAGGGCGGGCCGAAAAAGCAAAGCGATACGCCGGTCTGGAAAGGACCCGCAAAGATAAACGCGGGATGATAGTTGCGGACTTGGATTGGATCGTGGAAGACCCCGGCGCCCGCGCGAATTGAAGTCTTATGATCCTTGAAGGGATCCCAAGCAACACCGACGCGTGGATCCAGGCTTTTCAGCGACGGATTTGACTGAAACACGTGAGACACTGGTGTACACGCAGTAGTGGATGGGCTACTCGGGTCAATAAACGCACACAGTTCGTTGTGGGTCTCCGTCGGGTTGGAAATAAACTGGTAGCGCAGGCCCAAATTCAAGGTCACTGTGCGCGACACTTTCCAGGTGTCCTGGATGTACGGGAACAGGTCCGATTCGCGAAAATTCCGGTAGGAATTATCTTTGCCCGGAAGCGCACCAAGCAAGGTGATGGGTGGGGCGGTAGCGCTAACCTCCTGGCCTTCTATGAAACTTGCATAGCTCGGAAAACTCCAGCCCTGGTCGCTAAAAAAGCCGTTTTCTAGCGGACTTTGAAGGCGCCGGAATTCCACGCCGATCTCAAAGGTGTGGTTTCCGTGTGTCCAAAACACGTCGTCGGCAATTGATATCGTGTTTTGGATTTCAAAGTCGGGCGTAAAGGCACTCGGGCCGACAGGGGTTGGTCCGCCCGAGATCGTAACGGTGCCGTCCTGCCGATTTTCTCCATAAAAGCTAAAAAATTGCAGCGCCGGGTTTTCTGCCGTTACGAACGCGCGCATGTTTGTCCGTGTGAAGGTGAACCGGGCATCGTTGATCAGGTTTGAAGAAAAAATGTTCTTATCACCAATCGTAGCGTATTGGTTTCGTCCTTTCGACTCCTCGGGGTACAAACCCACTGGCGACACGGAGGGGTCCAATAGCGAGCCGTTGTCGAAGACATAGCGTGCGAAGATCGTGTTTTTAGACGAAAAATTGTAATCCCATCTCGTATTGACGTAATCTTCGTTGGCGGGCGAAACCCCGTTAACTGTGATCCGATCGAGCCCAGATGGTCCGCCGTGCGAAGTACAAACTGCCTGGATGGCCCCGTCCTCGCATATTTCGGTTCCCCCGGTAGGGTATAGAGCCATGATGGCTTGAGAGCTAGCATTGAGTGGAAGCGTGTCAAGCTGAGCTATATTACATGGCGTCCCAGGCGGGTCGATCGCCGATACGACCACGCAATCGGGCAGCTTCCCTAGCCGAGCCTGCGCATCCGGAACCGATGGGAGAAAAGTCTCTCCGAGTAATCTTCGTATTCCCTCATAATTGACAAAAAAGAACATCTTGTCTTTTTTGATGGGACCACCCAGCGCGCCGCCGAACTGATTTTGACGAAATGGATTCTGGGCAAATGCGGTCGTGTTGAAATAATCACGAGCATCGAATACGTCGTTTCGGAGAAAGTCATACACTGAGCCATGAAAATTGTTTGTTCCCGAACGGGTGGTCGCGTTCATGACGCTACCGCTGCCGCCGAACCGCGCACTGTACGAATTCGTGAGAACCTGAAACTCACCAATGGCCTCGACGCCAAGCGAAGTTCCGATAATGCTGTTCCCAGCGCCATGATTCCAAAATCCTTGGATGTTTGCTCCGTCGAGAAGGAGTTCTTGACCCTCGGGCCGCGAGCCAGCGATGGAGTAGCTAGGCTCTCTGCCATAAAATGAGCTTTGAGCACCGGTTGTAACGGACTGGACGCCGGGCGCGAGAAGAATCAATTGCTCGAAATCGCGCCCATTGAGCGGAAGATCTTGCATCTGCTGCGGCGCGACCAATGCAGAAATTGCCGCCGACGTGGTTTCCACTTGAGTGGTCGCGCCTTCCACGGTTACAGTCTCGGTCACTTGGCCGACCGGAAGCGAAAAATCGACCACCGCATTGGTACCGACGGCCAAGACGACGCCCGAATGCACCTGGGTTTGGAAACCTTTCATCTGGGCCTGAACGTCGTACGTTCCAACAACCAAGTCCGGAGCCACGTACCTGCCTTGCTGATTGGCGGTCACCGGGGTGACGACACCCGTTTGAGTGTTTTTCACGCTGATGGAGGCGCCAGCTACGATCGCGCCCGAACTGTCGGTCACCGTGCCGGAAATACTGCCCGTGCCAACCTGCGCGAAAGCCGAATTGCGCGCCGCTAAGAGGCAGCACACGACGACAGCAATGCGAGCCCAAATTCGTACCTGTCTATACAAGCTAAGCATTCAGCCCCTCCCCATAGGACCGCCCACCCGCCCCCTTGAGCGGGCCGAAATGGCACCTAGACAACCTGCCGAATGGCCGCTATGAGTACACTCGGTGCGCAGT
>JBAPOM010000176.1:0-4734 GCA_049279635.1 Candidatus Acidiferrales bacterium | reverse complement strand
GAAGTGATCTGCTCGCCTGATTAGCCGAATTACCCAACAAATACTGTGATGTCGGCGCGGAGGCGAACAAGAAACCCGCCAGCAGAACCAGGAAGGGAAGTAGGAGCCAGCGATGACCGAGGCTGATTCCTCGGTGGTCCGGATCGTTGATCTCGTGAATTCGCGGCTTGGATTCGCGATCGCAATTTTCGATATTCATTGTGGCCACGTACCATACTTCCGTTGATCACGACGCACATCTGCCCGCAAACGCTGTGATAACATGCGCGCATTCTGACCCACCCCAAGGCGGGGATGCAACCAAGGAGTGTGAATATGCGAACGAGACTCGGAGCAGTCGCGGGCCTGGCAATAGCGATGGTGTGTGCGTTCGCGATACGCGGCCATGCGACGGCCACGAGCGCGAAGCAAGCCGCCCCCGTCGAGCAGTCGTGTGATTACAGCTGCCTGACCGGCATAATGGATCGGTACCTCAAGGCGCTCGTCGCGCACGATCCGGAGCAGATTCCCGTAGCTGAGCACGTGAGGTTCACGGAGAACACGATTTCGCTGAAGCTCGGCGACGCGCTGTGGGGCACCATCAGCGGCATGGGAACCTACAAGCTTTATTTCGCGGACCCGCATGACGGGCAAGTCGGTTTCGAGGGCACGATCCGGGAGAATGGCACCCCTGCGATTCTTCTGGCGCGACTAAAAGTAGCCGGCGGCAAGATCACCGAGATCGAAACGATCGTCCACCGGAACGCGGACGAAACCAAGGCCCTCGAAAAATTCGGGCAGCCCAATCCCGTGTGGCTTCAGCCCCTCGCGGCGTCGCAGAAAGTGTCGCGCGAGAAGATGCTGAAAATCGCGGACACCTATTTCGAAGGAATCCTCCATTCCTCGGGCGACATGGTGCCCTTCGATCCGCAATGCAACCGCATTCTCGACGGAGATCAGGACACCAACAATCCCACGGCGAAGGGCTGGTTCGACCTGAACTCGTTCCGCCCCGACTCGATGGGGATTCGCGAGAACATGAACACCGGCATCTGGACGTACATCCACTCGATCCATCCGCGGCGATACCTCGTGGTCGACGAAAAGATAGGAATCGTGTTCGGCGTCTTCATGTTCAATCATCCGGGGAAGGTGAAATTCGCCGAGGTGAAGGGCGTCGGGAAAGTTCCGATGCCGCCGGTGGTCCTGCGGCCGTCGAGCGTCGAAATGGGCGAATTCTTTAAAATCGAAAGCGGCAAAATCCGCCAGATCGAGGGAATCTCCGTGGCGCTGCCGTACGGCTCTCTGACAGGCTGGGAGCACGCAAACTAAGTAAAGCGATTGTCCGTCAGGCATGAGCTACGATTGCGCGGGGGAGAACCCAAGACGATGCCCGAAACGACTTCCGCCAAAGCGCCCGCTTCACTCGCGCCACACGAACAGATTCTGAATATCATCATGGGTTTCTGGCAGAGCCGCACTCTGGCCGTTGCTACCGAGTTGGAACTGGCCGATTTGCTCGCGGACGGCCCTTTGTCCGCGGACACTTTGGCCAGCCGCACGAAGACCGATGCACCAAGCCTGTATCGCTTGATGCGCGCGCTCGAAAGCATTGGCATCTTTCGGCAAGTTTCGGCAGGGGTGTTCGCCAACGCGCCGGCAAGTGAGTGCCTGCGCAAAAGCGTTCCGGGCTCGCAATGGGCCAGCGTGCGTACGCTCTTGTCCGTGGGCCACGGCCAGTATGAGGCCTGGGCCGGCCTTCTCGGCAGCATCCAAACCGGCGGAACGGCGTTCGATCAGATCTTCGGATGCAGCGCCTGGGAATGGTTCCAGCGCAATCCTCAAATTTTGTCGGTCTTCAACGAGACGATGCGGTCGTTAAGCGCGGCCATCACGCCCGCAGTCACGGCCGCCTTCGACTGGAGCCGCTTCCCACTGATCGCCGACATCGGCGGGGGAATCGGCACCCAGTTGGTGGATATTCTGAAGGCGCATCCGTCTTGCCGGGGAATTCTGTTCGATCAGCCCGACGTCCTGGCCGGTGCTATCCGTCATGAGCGGGTCGAAGCGATGGGAGGGGATTTCTTTAGGGGCGCGCCTGCGGGAGCCGACGCCTATACCCTCCGCTGGATTCTTCATGACTGGGCCGATCCGGAAGCAAAGGTCATCCTTGATAACGTGCGCCATGCCATGAAACTCGGCTCCCGATTGGTGGTGATTGAAGAAATCGTGCCCGATCCCCCGAAACCCACCTTCGGTATGTGGCTGGACCCGCACATGTTGGTCATGCATGGTGGCCGAGAGCGCACAGCGAGTGAATACCGCGAATTGTATGCGCGGTGCGGATTCGAACTGGAGCAGATCGTGCCAACCGCCTCACCGCACAGCCTGATCATCGGTCGACCTCGGATCACGTAAGATTGTCGGTCGACTCAGTGATCGCTGCTCCGCGGTTGCGAAGCCGGCAGCGGAATGCTGCGCGCTGCGCCAACGCGATGGATGGAATAGGATCTGGCGACGCGAAGGCGGGAGCGTCATCCAATCAGCCATGCCGGAACTGCCGGATATTTCCGCTTATATCAGCGCGCTCGAATCCCGGATCGTGGGCCAGCGGCTTGTCCGCGTGCGGCTGGCGAGCATTTTTCTGCTGCGAACCGCGGAACCGCCGATTGCTGCGGTGGAGGGGCGCGTGGTGCGTGAACTCCGGCGAATTGGCAAGCGGATCGCGATTGGCGTGGAGGGCGAACTCTGGCTGGTCCTGCATTTGATGATTGCCGGGCGGCTGCACTGGCGGCCGGCGGGGGCCAAGCTTTCGGGGCGGCAGAATCTGGCGGCGTTTGATTTTCCCAATGGCTCGCTCGTGCTGACCGAAGCCGGGACGAAGCGGCGCGCGGCGCTGCATGTCGTCGCGGGCGACGAGGGACTGGCTTCGATCGACCCGGGAGGCATCGACGTTTTCGCGAGCGATTTGGCGGAGTTTCGCGCTGTGCTTACAGCCGAAAATCGCACGCTCAAAAGGGCGCTCACCGATCCGCGCTTGCTGAGCGGCATCGGCAACGCCTATTCGGATGAGATTTTGCACAAAGCGCAGATGTCGCCCGTCACGCTGACGCACAAGTTGAAGGATGACGAGTGGGAGAGGCTTTTCGCCGCAACGAGGGAGACGCTCAAGATGTGGATCGAGCGCCTGCGCGCCGAAGCAGGCGACGGCTTTCCGGAGAAGGTGACTGCGTTCCGCGAGGATATGGCCGTGCACGGGCGGTACGGGCAGCCCTGCCCGAGATGCGGGGAAAAGATCCAGCGGATTCGTTACGCGGATAATGAGACGAATTACTGCGCGCGATGCCAGACGGGCGGGAAGGTGCTGGCGGATCGAGGATTATCGCGGCTGCTGGGAGCGGATTGGCCGCGGACGCTCGAGGAACTCGAGGCCCTCAAGCGGCATTAGCTACCGCGCCGCGCCATTTCTTTGCTTAGGATTCAAACGCCGATCAGGTCCGCAGCCCTGAACCAAACCTGAACTCACGGCCAGCTAGATTCGCGCGTCATATTCTGTCAATCTCGTTGCGAGGACGGAAGTTGTCAGCCCTCTCGACGAGGGCCGAACGCTGTTTGAAAATTTGCCGAATCGCGCTGAACCTGGTGGGCCGCTTTCTCCTTCCTGCCCCTGGCTTCCGAGCCTCCTGCCTCGAGTTCTAATCGACACTGCGGCGATTAGAAACGTCCGTAACCCGCAGCAAACAAACGACGGTGACCACTTCTAATCGACACACTTAGAGGGGTGCTCGAACCCCAATTCTTCCCCTGCAGGCAAGCCGGCGGAAACGCCGCGGCAATGGTTCACGTCATGTTATTGAGTGTGGAGTTGATCCAGTCTCGATGGAGGGCACCGTGAGGACCAAATTTCTGGTTTTCGGCGTGATGGTTGGGATTTTGGCGCTGGCCCCGGTATTGGCGGCGGAGCAATTCAAGGCGCCGGCGACTGCTCCGGTGCCTCCGCAGATTGCCGCCGCCCGAAGCGTGTTTGTTGCGAATGGAGGCGGAGAGAGCCTGGATACGGTGATCGATCAGACGGTGTTCAATGGCGGCCCGGATCGCCCCTACAACGAGTTCTACGCGGCGATGAAGGGGTGGGAACACTATCAAATCGCAGATTCGCCCGCGGCCGCCGACCTGGTCTTCGAAATCAGCTGGAACCTTTCCGACACGGGCCTGAAGCTTCCCGTCCTCGGGCAGCTTCGGTTGCTGGTAATCGACCCGAAGACGAACGTCACGCTCTGGACCCTTACGGAGTACGTTCGAGGAGCGCTCCTGCTGGGGAACCGCGACAAGAATTTCGATTATGCGATGACCTCAATCGTCAACCGCGTGAAGGCGTTGGAAGGCCCCGCTCTCGCTCCGAATTGAACTAGGCTCGCGTCGGCGCGTTTGACACGTCTCGGACCCTCTTCTATTATGCGAAACAGGGGCTGCGGCGACGCCAACAGGGCTGCAAAATGCTTAGCGTTCCACACCTTATCGTGATTTTTGTGGTGGCTCTGGTCGTGTTCGGGCCGGAGAAGCTGCCCGAATTGGCGCGGAATTTCGGCAAGGTCATGTCGGAATTCCGGCGCGCGACGGGCGACCTGCGCACCACATTCGAAGGCCACATGCGCGACCTCGAGCGCGAGGCCGACACGCGCCGTATAGCCGCCGTGCCGCCGCCCGCATCCGCCGCTGCTTCCACCGCGCCCGCGCAGCCCGCCGCCACGGGGC
>JBAPOM010000175.1:0-11230 GCA_049279635.1 Candidatus Acidiferrales bacterium | reverse complement strand
GCACGGGCCCGAAGATCACCATGTTGGGAAACTGGTTCTTCAACGCCTCGCACATGGTGATGGTCTTCGCGATGTACGCGTCTGACGTGACCGGATTCGGCCCTTGGACTTCCAGGTGCGTGGAGTTCCAAAGTTCCGGCTCGTTGTCCAGGTCGACGAAGGTCGGCAGCGACGGATTCGCGCCGAAGATGCCCATTCCCGAAAATTTCTGATCCAGCGCCCAAACGAACTCGTCCATGAAGACATAGTTATCGGTCGTCGGCGGCGTAAGCGTAAACGGAGCAGCCGAGACCGTGCTCTTCTCATCGACCACCTGCTTGAAGCGCGAAAGATCGGGCGGATTCGCCACGCTCACGGGGCCGTTCTCGTCGCCGGCGACCAGGCCCTGGAGCTGGACGGTCATCAGGCTCGCCATGCCGTTCGATTGATCTCCGGCGATGAAACTCCGCACGGCCTCTGCGGGGATGGTGCTGCTGCTGAGATAGTCGTCATTCTCGTAGAGATAGTCGCTGCCGGCGTTTGATGCGTTGGTCTCCCAATTGTACGCGGTCCAGCGATTGCCACCGGCGCGGTCGAAGGTGAGCTGGGGCGGCGCGTCGGTGACTCCCGAATAGAAGTTGATGCCGTAAATCCAGGGAGAAATCGGCTCGGTTTTCGTCGGATCGATCGTGATCGTCACATTCGCGGTTGCGGCGGCCGGCGTTGCGCTCACCTGTGTGGAATTGGCGCTTTCGCCGGAGGAATTCACGGCGGAGACAACGTAATAGTAGGTTGTGCTGTTTGTCACCGATGTGTCGCTGTAATTCGTCGGTGTGGGAGACGCAACTGTGCTGTATGGTCCGCCGCTCGTGGTCGATCGCTTGAGGTTGTACATCGTCGCGCCCGCGCTGGCGTTCCAGGTGAGATTCACCTGCGCGTTCCCAGCGGTCGCCTTCAAGCCGGTCGGCGTTGCAGGTGGCGTGGCGGGAGCGGCGGGCGTGGCGGAGACCTCGGAAGAGTTGGCGCTCTCGCCTCTGGAGTTCACCGCCGAAACGACGTAGAAATACTTTGTGCCGTTGGCGAGCCCGCTATCGCTATAACTGTTGGAAGCAGACGCAGCGATCTGCGTTTCAGCGCCGCTCGCGGTCGAGCGCTTCACGTGGTAACTCGTCGCGCCCGCGCTCGCATTCCAGGTCAGGCTCACTTGCGCATCTCCCGCCATGGCCGACAGGCCTGTCGGAGCGGGTGGCGCAGGCGCAATAGGAGTTGCGCTCGCCTCGGCAGAGTTCGCACTTTGACCCGCCGAGTTGTAGGCGGACACAACGTAGAAGTATTTCGTTCCGTTCGTCAGCCCCGTATCGGCATACGTCGATGCGGACGGTGTTCCAATCTGCGTGTAGGGCCCGCCCGTCGTCGTCGAACGCTTCACGTAATAGCCCGTCGCGCCCGAACTGCTTGTCCACGTCAGCGCGATCTGCGCGTTCCCCGCGGCGGCCGCCAAGCCGGTTGGCGCCGCCGGGACGCTCGCCCCAGTGCCCGTACCCTTGTCGCCGATGTAGCCGCTGCACGCCGCGCAGAGGAGAATCAGTCCGATCGAGAAACTGAGCGCAAGAATCGGGATCACGCGGTTGGCAAACTTCATGTGGTTCGCCTCCCACCGGTACGGCACTGGAGATCGGGTCGCGGGTTCAGAATCATAACGCGGCAATGCGCTCGGTATAGGCTAAGAGGCGCGAAGGGAGCAAGCAAGCTGTCCAAAGGGACAGAAAGAGGTCAGGGCGCACGTGCGGCGAAACCCGCCGTCCGGCGTCCGCCGAGATCTTGATCCAGCTTTTGTAGCGGCCGCCTCGCTTTCAGGCGGGGGCCTTTCTCTTCCTTTGCTCCGAGCACTCGACGGTGCGCGTCGCGAACAAAGGCGAGAAACGCCACTGACTGGTCCCCGCAAGGCGTTGGGTTGACAATCATGCATGATCGCTCGTCCATGGACTTCAGGCCGGGAATTGTCCCCGGTCCAAATCTGTCCTCAGGGACAGGGCATATCCCGCCCGAGACGTGCTAGCGTGGATTCGAGATATGTTTCAGACGATCGCATCTTCGGCAAATGGCCCGGGCGGCTGGGAGCGTAGCCAACCTGCGAGCGCCGTGCACGGCGTGGTTTACCACGAGTCACGAATCACCAGTCACGAGTCACGCCTTCCGGCCTTTCCGACCGCCCACGATTTCCTTGCACTCCGATTGCGGTTTCCCTACGATAGATTGGGTCTGAAATTTGGCGGAATCTAATCGACGCTGCGGCGATTAGAAATGGATGCAAATGATTGAAAACAAAGGAAGGCGGTCGAGTCTAATCGACACGGTAAGAGGGGGCGCGGTTGCGCGCGGATGGAGGGCAATTCTCGCCATCGCGCTTGCTGCGATTCTTTGCGGCGCTCCTCTGGGGCAGCCGCTTGCTGCGGCTACGCCCCGCGCCACCACTTCTTCGAACGCAACATCGCCGGCCGCGACTTTGTCCAACCCGACCGTGCCGGCAGGGCTGCCGCAGAACACGTACCTCGATATCACGCAGGGCAAGGGCTATCGCTTCAATCGCGGGGGATGGATCTACGTCCACCTGGAGGGCTCGCCGCACGATATTGGCTACCAGCACGGCTATCTGCTCGCGCCCGAGATTTCGGATGCCTTTGAAGTTGTGCGCCTCGAGGACACGCACGACACGGGGCGCGACTGGGACTTTTTCCGGCGCGCTGCGCGCGAGATGCTTTGGCCGAAGATCGATCCCGAATACCAGTCCGAAATGTTCGGCATCGTCGATGGTTTGCAGGCGAGAGGAGGCAAGCTCGACATCTGGGATATCGTCGCATTCAACGCGTTTTCGGAGCTGCCTGATTACTACGTCCCGTGGCTCGAGAAGCAGACGGGCACCAGCCTTTCGACGAAACTTCAGCCGTTCGCCCATTGCAGCGCGTTCGTCGCCACCGGAAGCTGGACGAAAGATCACCAGATCGTCATGGCGCACAGCAATTGGACAACGTACATGGAAGGCGTGCGCTGGAACATCATTTTCGACATCGTCCCGCAACAAGGCTATCGCATGCTGATGGACGGATTTCCGGGCGTCATCACGAGCGACGACGATTTCGTGGTGAATTCGGCGGGCCTGATGATCACCGAGACGACCATCGCCAATTTTCATGGCTGGGATCCCAACGGCAAGCCGGAATTCGTTCGCGCGCGCAAAGCCGCGCAATACGCGGACTCGATCGATAGCTACGCGAAAATCATGATCGACGGAAATAACGGCGGCTACGCGAACGATTGGCTGATCGGCGACCGCAAGACCGGCGAAATCGCACGCCTCGAACTCGGCCTGAAGCACACGAAGCTCTGGCGCACCCTGGACGGCTACTTTTCGGGCGCGAATTTTCCCAGTGATCCCGACGTGATCAAGGACGAGACGACATACGATCCCATTAATCCGGCCAGCGGGATGAACGCGCGCAAGATCCGTTGGGATCAATTGCTCAACGGCAACAAGGGAAAGATCGACACGCAGATGGCCGAAGTCTTTCTCGCCGATCACTACGATACGTTCACGAAGAAGGAAGGCGCGAATCGCAGGACGCTCTGCGGCCACGGCGATATGGAGGCGGAGACACTGCCTGGGTCGGACGCGCCGCCCTTTTCGCCCAGCGGGGCTGTACAGGCGAAAGTGATCGACAGCCAACTGGCCGCGCAAATGGACTTCATCGCGCGCGTCGGACATCCCTGCGGAATCAATTTCGACGCCGCGAAATTCCTCGAGGCGCATCCGGAGTTTTCCTGGGAATCGCCCGTACTGCGCGACATGATCGCCGGTCCCTGGACCGATTTCCGAATCGGCGAGCACGCCGCGCAGCAAGGGCAATAACGCTGGAGCCGTTAGCTGTTTTCGACGCGCAGGTTGTTGGTAACCGAGAAGACATCGGGAACCCGATTCGCCATCAGGCCCGCGACATTTTTGTCGGCCTGAGTCGCAACGCTGCCTTCGAGCGTCACGTGCCCGTTTTCGACGATGATGTGAATCGGCGCGACGCTCCGCAGACTATACATCTGCAAGGTCGGCGAGCCGTAGATAGCGCGGTATTCGGCCCGGCGGATTTGCCAGTCAAAAGGCGAGAGCGGAAGCACCTTGATCTGGTTGTCGACTTGCGTCACGCCTTCGATGTGCTTGACTGCCCCAGCAGCGTCGCCTTTGAGAACGGGCTGCACGACTTGCCCCATCAGGACAACCTTGGAGCCTTCGATCTGGTATTCGAGATTATCGAATACGGAGTAGTAGGGAAGCAGCACCAGTTGATGCCGGACTTGCTTGGTGAGCCAGGCTTCGTAATTCGGCGAATCGCTCGCCGGAGCCTGGACCGTCTTCGGCGCCGCAAACGCCGCACTTGCAACGGGCAAAACCAGAATCAACGTAAAAACAGATACGAGAGCTTTCCGAAGTCGACTTGGAATAGGACGTATCATTTTTTGTAACCTCCTGTAGGCGTTCGCTTGAAGCATTCCAACCTGCATTCGATTAGATGCGGGAAAAGGGTCCCGGCATCTGCTTCCTTGCCGGCTGCCACGGGATGCTATCGAATTGGGCGCAGCGCATCGGGAGTAACTGGAAATTCATGACCGAAGGTGTTACAAAAAAAGGGGTTGTCGGGGATCAAGCTCCGTGTCAGAACCGTGCTCTTCCAAGGGGTGCAAGGGCTCTGTGCCGGCGGGACTCGCCGCTGAGCACTTTTGCGTTCTGCATTTCACTCTCTTCATCGAGCAGGAGTGCGCGGAGATGCGGCGCGAGACCGCGCTCGGCAACGCCAACCACGAGCGCCAGCTCGAATTCGTGCGAAAGATTGCGGCGCGCGGCGAATCGCTCGTGCACACGGCCACGAGCGGCTTTCCGATGTCGGATGAGATTAAGGCGCGCGTGTTGAGCACGCTCCTCACGCTGATGAACTGCCGGGAAAACATCGACCGCGCCGCGATGAGGCAATCCGCGCTGCGTCGCTTCGCGGGGTAAATCTCCCCCCACCGTTTCACACCTCAAGGTTCGCCTGCACTACGCAAAACTATGCGCCGATGTAGCGCGCGTAGAGGGAGCGGGCGACGGCGGGGTCTTTTGTGCCTTTGATGATGGCGCGGCCGTCGGCGAAGACGGTGAGCTCGTAGGGTGCGACGCGGAAGCGCAGCAGGAAATCGTTGTTGCGGACTTCGGCTGCGGAGGCGGAAGCGAGACGGCGGCCGAGTTCGGCGAGGTCGAGGCGGCGGTGGCGCTCGTGAATCTGGACGGAATCGCGGCCGCACAGGGTGATATGCGGCTGGGCGTCTCCAACGAGATAGGTGAAATCGCGGCGCGCGCAAGCGCGGCAATCCAGATTGCGAGCGATTCCGATCGATTGAAACTTTCCCGTCCATACATCGCAGGAAATCAAGCGACCGTTGAGGGCTTCGGGTTTTCCGGCCAGGAGCTTGATTGCTTCTGCAGCCTCAATCGAGGCAATCACGCCGACGGCGGCGTTGAGAACGCCCGCCGTGTCGCACGTGGCGTCCACGCTGGGCATGCCGGGAGCGGAGCCGTTGCCGTTTTCCGGGTTGCTGCTCTCCAGCAGGCACGCGAGGCAGGGTGAGATGCCCGGGCGAATCGTCATCGTGACGCCGTAGCTCCCGACCGCGGCTGCGTAAATCCAGGGGATGCCGAGGGAAATCGCGGCGTCGTTCAGGAGCAGGCGCGTCTCGAAATTATCGGTGCCGTCGAGAATCACGGGGAAGCCGGAGAGAAGCTCGGCGGCGTTTCTCGGCGTGACGTCGGCCACGATGCCTTCGATTTGCGGGTCCGAATTGATGGCGCGGAGGCGGCGCTCGGCGGCAACGGCTTTGGGGAGCGCATCGCGCGCATCGGACTCCTCGAAGAGAGTCTGGCGCTGGAGATTTGAGGTCTCGACGAAGTCGCGATCGATGATCCGGAGGCGTCCCACGCCCGCGCGAACGAGTAGATTCGCCACAACGGTGCCGAGCGCGCCGCAGCCTACAATTACTGCACTTGAGTCGAGGATGGCGTCTTGTCCGGCCTCGCCAACCCCGGCGAAAAGAATCTGGCGGGAATATTTATCGTGCTGACCGGGTTCCATACGGTGTTTCCTCGTTCATCATAGCGCCTTTTCGCGACGGGCAGGCAACGCGGCTGTGCTAACCTTTCCTCTCAATTTAGAGCGAATGCAGATTCTCGCGATATTCACGTCGTCGACCGCCCGCCGAAATCTTCTGCGCGCCGTCGCATTCACTGGATTCCTCGCGTCCTTACTGTTTTCGGCGCTCCCGGTTCGGGCGCAGGAAGCCAGCATCGAAGGAAAAGCGGTGGCGGAAGTGCGCGTGGTGGACGAATCCGGGAAGCCGGTAACTCAAAAAATACCGCCGCTCCCGCTCGAGGCGGGCAAGCCTCTTGATTTCACGGCGGAACGCGCAAGCCTGCGCGAGCTTTACCGGATGGGCGATTACGCCAACATTAAGGTTATGTCTGCCGCGGAGCCGGGCGGCGGCCTGCGGATCGATTTCATCGCCGAGCGGAATTTCTACAACAACGTGATTCAGATTGTGGGGATTAAGGAGCCTCCATCGAATCCGGCGGCGCTGGCAGCGGTGCGCTTGAATCTGGGAGAGGCGTTTCGAGAGAGCTCGCTGCGCGAGGCGGTGGCACGGCTTCAGAACTCGCTGCGCGACGACGGACTATACGAGGCGAAAGTATCGTGGAAGCTTTTTCCCGAAGTGAACACGCGCGAGATGGACGTCACGTTTACGGTCGACCAGGGACCCCGCGCACGCGTGGGAGCGATCACGGTCGACAACAGCACTCCGTACCCGGACGCACAGATTCTACGGCGGACAAAAATATCGGCGAAGAATTCGGTGACCGCCGCTGGCCTTTCGCGCGCGTCCGACCGCGTGAGGAAATACCTTGTGAAGCAGGGATATCTGGGCGCAGGGGCGCTTTTCGAGCGCGGAACCTACGACGCGCAGACGAAGCGCGTGCCGCTGACGCTTTCCGTGAGCGCGGGGCTTCGCATCCGCATCGAAGTAAACGGCGCGCACATTAGCGCAGGCAGGCAAAAGAAGCTCCTGCCGATGTACGCCGAAGGCGCCGTCGACGAGGATCTGCTGCAAGAGGGACGGCGGAACCTGCGCGATTACCTGCAGAGCGAGGGCTATTTCGATGCGGACGTCCAAGTCGAGTCCCGCCAGGACGACACGCTCAAGGAACGCGTGATCACGTACGACGTGACGCGCGGCAGCAAGTATCGCCTCGCCGGTGTGGCGTTTGGTGGCAACAAGTATTTCCAGACGCAACTGCTCGCGCGGCGCTTGAGCCTGCAGCCCGCGTCTTTCGCTTCGAATGGCCGCTTCAGCCAGCAGTTGCTGCGGGATGATATCGATTCGATCCGCGCCGTGTACCTTTCCAACGGCTTCCAGGACGCACAGGTGACAGCTTCAGTCGACGATCATTATCGCGACAAGAAGGACAACCTGTTCGTGACCTTTCATGTCGTGGAAGGAACACAGACGTTTATTTCGAGCCTGGAGATCGAAGGCAATCACGCGATCGGCAAGGCCACGCTGCTCAACGTGACGGGATCGACACCCGGCCAGCCGTATTCGGAGGCGAGCGTCACCAGCGACCGCAACAATATATTGGCGCTCTATTATAACGATGGCTTTCCGGAAGCCACCTTTCGCGAAGAAACAGTGCGCGGCAGCAAGCCGGACGAAATGCAGCTGGTCTATCACATCACCGAAGGCGACCGGATCGAGGTGGCCAAGGTTTTGTTGACCGGTTATCAGTATACGCGGCCGGGAATTATCGCGCGGCAGGTGGAGATCAAGGCGGGCGGGCCGCTGCGGGAATCGGACGTGGCGACGACGCAGCGGCAGCTTTACAACCTGGGAGTTTTCGACCGCGTGCAGATCGCTCCGCAAAATCCTTCCGGCGTTGATCCGGAGAAGGCCGTTGTGGTCGAAACGCTGGAGGGGCACCGGTACACGATCGGCTATGGCTTCGGATTCGAAGTGCAGCGCGTCGCCGGCGGATCGAATCCGGGCGTCACTGAGCTCGGCGCCAGCCCGCGCGGCATCTTCGAGATTGCGCGGGCCAATATGTTCGGGCGGGCGCAAACGCTCTCGTTCCAGGCGCGGGGGAGCACGCTCGAGTACCGGTTTGCGTCGACGTACACCGCCGACAACTTTCTCGCGAATCACAACCTCAGCCTGCAGTTCACCGCCTACGCGGAAAAGACGCAGGACATCAACACGTTCACGTCGACACGCTACGAGGGCGGCGCGCAGCTCGTGGAGAAGCTTTCGTCTTCGAGCTCGCTGCTCTACCGGTATTTCTACCGAGATGTGAAGGCAGCCAACCTTGCTCAGACGATCAGCCAGGAGGAAATACCCTTATTCAGCCAGCCGGAACAGGTATCGGGCTTTGGAATTACGTACGCGCGGGACCGGCGAGATAATCCCGCCGACGCAACGCGCGGAACATTCAACACGGCCGACGTGAGCTATGCGACGACGGCGCTCGATTCGAGCGCAACATACTTCCGAGGATTTTTTCAGAACTCGTCGTTTTATTCCATTGGCAGATCGTTTGTGATCGCGCGATCGACGAGGTTCGGAATCGAGGAGCCGCTGGGCAACACGATCGAGGGCATCAACGTTCCGTTCAATCCGGCGCAGTGCTCGCCGAGCACGCCGGAACCTGTCGAGGAGGTGATTCCTCTGCCGGAACGATTCTTCGCCGGAGGCGGAACTTCGCTGCGTGGCTTCGGGTTGAACCAGGCGGGGCCGCGCGATCCGTGCACGGGATTTCCGATCGGCGGCCTGGCCGTGCTGATCTTCAACCAAGAACTGCATTTCCCGATGAGACTGCCGTGGGTGGGCAATAAATTGGGCGGCACGATCTTCTACGACGGCGGCAACGTATTTACGGATGTGAATCACATCACGTTGCGATGGAAGCCTCCGTCACTCACCAATCTGGACTACTTCTCGCACACGATCGGGTTCGGCGTGCGTTATCCGACGCCGGTGGGGCCGGTGCGAGTCGACATTGGCTACCAACTGAATCCGGCGGAGTATCAGGCATACAACACGACGACGCAGCAGGCGGTGATTTACCACCTGTCGCATTTCGGATTTTCATTCAACATCGGACCGGTCTTTTGATGAAAAGATTGATGGAACGCGCAATCTTTTTTCTCTCGACCATGGCATGGCTTGCCGGTCCCGGGGCGAACTGCGGACTCGCGCAGACGCAGGCGGCAGCGCTGTCGCCTGCAGCTGAGGCTGGGGCCGCAAACCCCGACGGACAGCCGATCGACGGCGTCGCGGCGCGCATCGAGGACGACATCCTGACCGAGAGCGAAGTGCGCGAACTTGCCTCCTTTCAGCAGCTGGTGGATGGAAAATCGAAATCGCGCGACGAATTGATCAGCGAGCTGGCCGATCAATGGATCGTCCGAGGCGAAGCGGATACGAGCAAGTATCCGGCACCGACGAAGGAAGACGTCGACCGGGCCTATCAGCAGCTGGTGGCGCAGTTTCCTTCGCCCGGTGATTTCGGAAAGCAGCGTGAGGCTGTGGGGCTCGCCGACGCGGCTGTGCGCCGGATGCTCGAGCAGCAAATCTATTTGGCGCGGTTCCTCGATTACCGGTTCCGACCCGCGGCGCAGGTGGACGAGAAGCAGATCCAGGCCTATTACAACGATGAATTCGCTCCACAGCTCAAGGCGCGCGGCGGGAAGGTGCCGCCCGTGGATGACGTGGAGGATACGATTCGCGAAGTCCTCGTGCAGCGCGACATCGACACGCTCGCCAAGCAGTGGCTCGACGACACGCGCGACCGGCTGAAGATCGACATCATGTCGAACGGAGAAGCACCGTGAGCGGGCGCTGGAAAAAGTGGACCATACGGCCGCTGGTTGCGGTCGGCGTGCTCGCGCTGGTCGTGGTGGCGATTTTCGAGTTTGGATTCGCCGACCGGTGGATCCGGTCCGCGATCATCAGTCAAATTCAGGAACGCACCGGGGCGCGCGCGGAGATCGGCGGATTTCATTTCAATCCGTGGCGCTTGAACGTCGGAATCAGCAATTTCACGGTGCATGGACTCGAGGAACCGGGCGCGCCGCCGCTGTTTCACGCCGATCGCATCGATGCGTCCGTGCGAGTTCTGTCGTTTTTCGGCCACCAGTTTGCGCTGGAGGGGTTGACCATCGACAAGCCCGAGGTGGCGATCGCGGTCGACAAGAACGGGCACACCAACGTGCCGAGTCCGAAGCAGCGGGGGCCGAGCCGTCCCTGGCGCTCGACTCTATTCAGTTTGCGCATCGGGCAGCTGGCGCTGCGCGGCGGAGGCGTCAGTTACAACAACCGGCGGACGCCGCTGGCGCTCGATGGGCGGAATTTCGAATGCACGTTGCATTACGATGCGCCGGCCAGCGGAGCCGATTCGTACGTCGGGAGCTTCCAGTGGAAACAGGTGAGGCTCGCCGCGAAACGCGATATGCCCTTTCGCTTCGACGTTTCGGCCAAATTCACGCTGCACCGCGATTCCTTCGAGCTGCAGGAACTGGTGTGGACGGGGCCGCATTCGCAGCTAAATCTGCGCGCCGATCTGGCGAGCTTTGCGCGGCCCGATTGGGATTTCCGCTATCGCGGAAGACTTTCGCTCGACGATGTCCGGATGATTTTCCACAGAGCGAGCGCGCCTCGAGCCATCACCGATTTTTCGGGGCAGGCCCACTATATGGCGAGCGTGGACGCCGGAAATGGTGTGGCGAAGTCCGGGGAGTGGACCGCGACCGGCTACTTCAACGCGCACGATATTGATCTGGGCTACGAGTGGTTTCACGCGAGGGGCTTTGACACGTCCGGTGATTACCAAGTGGCGAAGGAAAGGCTGGTGGTGCCGAATCTGAGCGCGAAAGCGCTCGGGGGCGCTCTTGACGGCCAGCTCCAACTGGACTTCAAGGGATTGAAGTTTCGCACCGAGACGCATTTCCACGGGGCGAGCCTAGCCGCCACTTTCGCCGCGCTCGATCACAATGGCTTTCCGGTGAACGCGCTGCATTGGGACGCCGCGATGGAGGTCGACTCCGTGAATTCCTGGGACGCGGGGTTCAAGGATTTTCGGACCGTGGGCACCATGCAATGGGCGCCGCCCGCGGCACTCGGACCGGGG
>JBAPOM010000174.1:0-4288 GCA_049279635.1 Candidatus Acidiferrales bacterium | reverse complement strand
GAATTACGGGCTTGGCGCGCTTGGCCCCTTCGCGCAGGCGAATGCCACCATCGGGCGCGCGTGGACGTTGATGGGCAAGAACCTCACCAACGGCGGCATACCCGGCGACACCTATCAAGGTGGCCAGGGCAATCAGCTCGACTACAACAACTGCGTGATTGCCGAGGACGAGAAGAACAGCCCGTGGACTCCTCTTCACACGCAGTTCGGATTCAAGCCGGAGGAAAATGTAGTCAGCATCTTCGGCGGGCCGGACCTCCGCCAGGGACACGGCGCGAGAGGCGCGGGCGCCGAGCCTGCGATGTTCGACGAGCAGATCAGCTTCATGTTCCAATCCATGGTCGGCGGGTCGGGCGCGCTGGTGATTTTGGATCCGTTGGTGGCCAAGCGCCTGGTGGACCAGGGATACGACACCAAGGAGAACCTCACCGAGTGGCTGTGGAAAAATACGATGCGCACGGCGAAGGATTTCCGCGAATCCTTCCTGGCGCCGTTTCACTTGTATCCGCTCGCATTGCAAGGAAGAGAACCCTACGCCACGTGGTATAAGGTTCCGGAAGATACGCTGATCCCCTTCTTCCCGCGAGCCACTGATATCAATCTCGTGGTTTGCGGCGGCCAGGCGAACGCGTTCTTCCAGGTGGCGAATATGAACCGCGAGCGGAGCGCATCGATCGACAAGTGGGCGTAGGCGAATTCCGCACGATTGGAGTGCTTCTGAAAATGCATTCGCAGCGCGAGAGTTTTGGGGGTGCCGTGTGAATGGAATCAAATGCTTCCGGCTAATCGCATTGGCTTTTGTGGCGTGGACTCTCGCCTTGGGCGCGTTTCTCGTTTCTCCCGCCGCGGGCCAGGCACCTCCCGAGGAGCCGCAGACGTCACACCATACAGCCGATCCTGCAAAGGGCAAGAAACTCTACGACGACAACTGCTCCACGTGCCATGGAATCGATGCCCGAGGTGAAGACGGTCCCGATCTCCGCGGAGTTCCCGCCAGCCGGGGCGACGCGGCGGTCGCAAATATCATCCGGCGAGGACTTCCGGGCACCGCGATGACCGCGTTCTACCTGATCTCGGAAGCAGGTGCGGCAGACATCGTGGCCTACCTCAAAACGTTGAACGTCAGCGAAACCTCCGGCACATCGACGGGCGACCCGCAAAAAGGCGACGCCATCTACAAATCGAGCGCCTGTTCCGCGTGTCACATGATCAATGGAGAAGGCGGCAGCGTCGGACCCGAGTTGACGCGCATCGGCGCGATGCGCGGCCCCGGGAGCCTCAAGGCGAGACTCCTCGATCCCGCCGCGAATCTCCCCCAGTTGGGTGGCGGCGGAATGATGGGCAACAGTTGGACGCAATATGCGATGTACCGCGCGGTTGAAAAGGACGGGCACGTGGTGGAAGGGACCCGCATGAATGAAGATTCGTTCACAATTGTGTTGAAGGACGCGACCGGAAAACTCCACGCACTCTGGAAGCCTAATCTCCGCTCGCTCGAAAGAGAGCCGGGGAAAAGCATCATGCCAAGCTACAAGGGCACGCTGTCTGACGAGCAGATGGAAGACCTCGTGGCCTATCTTCTGACCTTGAAAGGCACGCAATGAAAACCTACCTGTGTGCGCTGGCATTTGTCGCTTCCCTCTTCGTGGCGCCGCCGCGATCCTGCGCGCAGGACGTGACCTCCCAACAGCTGCTGAACGCCGACAAGACGCCGCAAGACTGGCTGATGTACGGCGGCGATTACAGTTCGCAGCGATTCTCCCGGCTCACCCAGATCAACAGCCTGAACGTCCATAGCCTCAGGGCGGCATGGATATACCAGCCCTCTCCCCCGGTCCAGCCGATCGAAACATCTCCCGTTGTCGTCGGCGGAATCATGTACATCACGGAACCGCTCGGCACGGTGGTGGCTCTGGATGCGCGCCTCGGCGCCCAGATCTGGAGCTGGACGCCTCAACTCCCAACAAAGCTGTACCTCATTGGAGTGCACCGTTCAAACCGCGGAGTAGCGGTTTTCGGCAATACGGTTTATTCAGTTACGCTCGATGCCTACCTCATTGCGCTCGACGCCACAACCGGCGCCGTGAAGTGGAAAGTTCACGTCGACGACAACGGCGTCGGATACTCGCTGACGGGCGCCCCTCGCGTGCTCGACGGAAAAGTCGTCATCGGGATGGCCGGAGGAGACGTTGGAGTTCGCGGCTACATCGACGCGTACGACCCAAAAACGGGCAAGCGTCTCTGGCGCTGCTTTACCGTTCCCGCTCCCGGCGAGCCGGGTTCGGAAACGTGGGCCAAAGATATGACCGGAACGGGCGGCGGCGGCACCTGGGGCGCCGGCTCGTACGATCCGGAATTGAACTTATTGTATTGGGGCACGGGAAATCCCGCTCCTGATTACAACGGCACGAACCGCGAAGGCGACAACCTCTACACGGATTCCGTGCTGGCCATCGATCCCGATACGGGGAAGATGAAATGGTATTTCCAGTTCACGCCGCACGACACGCACGACTGGGATTCGATTCAGGTTCCCGTGCTGTTCGATGGCACGATCGGTGGCAAGCCCAGAAAGCTCCTCGCGTTCGCGAACCGCAACGGATTCTATTACGTGCTCGACCGCGTGACAGGCAAGTTCATCACCGGCGTTCCCTTCGTGAAGCAAACCTGGGCCAAAGGGCTCGACGAAAATGGCCGGCCCATCATGATGCCCGATACGGAGCCGACGCCGAAGGGGACCTTGCTCTATCCCGATGGCCACGGCGGCACGAATTTCAATAGTCCGTGCTATAGCCCTCTCACGAAACTTTTCTACGTTTCGGCCCGCGAGACCGGCGCGTATACCGTCTCGGGCGAGCCGAAAGTCGACTTCCCCAGCTTCGGCGGCGGCGGAAGAATCGATCTTCCCGGAGATCAAGTCTACGGCGCGATTCGCGCCCTCGAAGCAACCACCGGCAAGATGAAGTGGGAGTACAAGCTGCTCGGTCCCGCCCAGACCAGCACGCTCGCGACTGCGGGCGGCCTCGTCTTCGGCGTGAGCGACGAAGGCAATTTCTTCGCCCTCGACGCCACCACCGGCAAGCTCCTCTGGGAATTTACGGTCGGCGGAGCAGATAACGGATCAAGTCCCATCACCTACGCAGTCGACGGCAAGCAATACGTAATCGGCGCCGCGGGCACCACATTCGTCGCCTTCACCTTGCCGTAAGCCAAATCGAACGGACAAGAGGCCTCAGAAAAAAGTGGAGTCGGACGCGCTCGATCGATGAAGCATAAATACTCCCCTCTGCGCAGTCGAGAAAAAGAAACGTCCACCGCAAGACCCAGGTTCTCAAACCGAACCTGGGGCACCCTCCGCGTTTCTTGTCGTTGAGAAAAGATAGGAAATCGAGATTCCCGGTCGACCGCACCAGAATGCAGAATCAGGAAATTGTTTCCGGGCCACCCGCCCCTTCCGCCTCCACAACCCGGCCGGCACACGCTTTGTAAAGGCCCACGCTTCCACCGGCTTACGGCACGACTGAAGTCGTGCCCTGACGAAGCAACGACTACGACGCGTGAATCTACGCACCCTTCGCCACGGCACTCCCTTCCTGCGTCAGGGCAAGCAGGGCAGGCGGCCGTAGAAGTGCGGATTTTATTTCCTTGCGAATTGGCTTATTTTTTCCGCAGCAACAGGGGACTGGAGCAGCCCCCTAGCGGGGGCTTACAAGGCCCTTAAAAAGCCGAAAAAAGCCAATTTTGGAGGGTTTTGCGGCATGGCACACTACCCGACCCATCGAGAGAAGACCCGGCGGGCCATGGAAGCCTGTCTGGATCTAATAGATACGGCGGAATGGCTGAAGAGCGAACTGCGCCCGCCACTCGATTCATTCGACCTGACGTTCGGAGAATTTCGCGTGCTGGAGTTGCTGAACCGCAAGGGACCGCTCACGGTGAGAGACGCCGCGCACGAGCGCAAATCGAGCAGACAAAACCTGAAGGAGGTGAGCAAGCGCCTCGAACGGCGCGGCTGGGTGCGGCGGGTAGTCGTGGCGCTGCCGCCGGTGCCGTTCGAGGAGAGGAGCCACAAGGCGAAGTCGAAGAAGGACGAAAAACGTGAGGGGCGGCGAGTCGGCGTGATGACGCTGACGCCCTCGGGGAATAGATTCGTCCGCGACGTGATGCCAAACAATTCCAAGATGATGAAGGCGTTGATGCGAGTGCTCGATGCGCGGGAGCAGTTGTCGCTGAGCCGTCTGTGCAGGAAGATTCGCTCGGGCGAGGCGGTGTTCAAGTTCCTTCAGGA
>JBAPOM010000173.1:0-9633 GCA_049279635.1 Candidatus Acidiferrales bacterium | reverse complement strand
ACTCTAACTTGCGGAAGTCGAAATTGCCGCTGATAAGGTCTTCATATCTGATGAACACGCAAGGGAATCCCGCCGGCAACTGGGACCAACTCACCGCCATGTGGTTCCAGATTCTCGCGAAACTAACGGCCGAGTTCATAAGGGTATTGGAATAGCGGTCCCAGCATACGTGCCAATTCGAATCAACTAATGAACGATAGCAGTCGTAGGGATGGCGGGACAGGATTATGAACTTGGCGTCGGGGTATAACCACTGTAATAGGATCGCCTCCGCTGCGCCCAGCCGAACCTCCTTGAAGCCCCAGCGGGTATAACCGAGCTCTCTAGCCGGTTCGCGAAGCCAGCGATCGAAGAAACTTCGAAGCGCCGATCGGAAATCGTCGCCGGGAGGGAACAGGATGTTGATCCAGGACGTTGGCAGGGAAGACGAAGGGGGCTCGTTACTTTTTCTCCACTGTTGCATGTGGTGCGGGTCCACGGAGCCACTAACCGCCTCCGTAATCCTAGGTATAAGTCCCATTTGCGCGAGCGGTTCTCCCCAAAGAAGTACGCGCGAATCGGTGACCAGGATGCGCTGTAGGAGCGTTGAGCCCGCTCTCCCACCCGTGGAAAGCAAGAAGATGGGCGCCTCCCTTTTTTCGTCAGCCGAGTCCAGCGCGCGAACAGGGATCGCCGCGATAGACTCGGCTAGCTGTTGCACCTTTGCCGGAGCCACCTTCTCGAATTGCGCCCAAGCCCAGAACTCGCGCCTGCATCTCCGCCATTCCCTCACTGCCCGGCCCAGCCAGCTCGCACGCGCCCAGGTCCAGAGCCGCGTTTCCTTATATTTCGGGATCTCCGTCAAATTCCACGTAGTGTTCATGATGATGGCGTCTCCAAGTCTATGCGCGTCTATCTTGTAGTCGTGAATCCGAGACGGTATCGGCTTCAACCAGCCTTGGGAAGCAATTCACCGCACCACGAACAGCCGATGTCGATCGGATGAAAACTGTCGCCGCTAGAGCCTTGCGGTGGTATAGCGTCTGGATGTCGTACCTGCCAACCGCCACATCCAGGTAAAAGGTGCCTTGACCCATATTCAGCCTCAATTCGAATCTGCATCGGTAGCTTTCTCCAGGATCGAGACAGAATCGGCTGTGACCTAACGCTTCGGTCGAGGTTCGAAATATCTGGTATTGGCTTTCGTCGGCAAGCAATAGTAAGACGGCTAGTTTCTGGACCCTTTCCCGCGCAGTCACCTCGACGTCTATCCAGGCCGTTTGTCCGGACTCAAACGTGGACCGTTCTCCCAGTTCGTCGCTGACCGTGACCTTAGAAATATAGACCGGCTCGCTCTCATCGCCGACACACGTTTCTTGCGCATCTTTCAGATAGTGGCGAACCACGGAATCGGTATCACTAATGAGGGCAACCTCGCCCTTCTTCAACAGCATGGCCCGGCCGCAGAGTTCGCTGACGGCTTTCAAGTTATGAGACACGAAAAGCACGGTCGCGCCTCCCTTGAGGATCGAGCTCATGCGTTCCATACATCTCTGCTGAAACATGTGGTCGCCCACGCTCAATACCTCATCAACGATTAGAACCTCGGGATCAACGTGCGCAGCCACTGAAAATCCCAGCCTGGCATACATGCCGGAGGAATACCGCTTCACGGGAGTATCGATGAACTCCTCGAGCTCCGAGAAGGAGATGATCTGGTCGAGCTTTGATTCGATTTCGCGCCGATTCATACCCAGGATCGTTCCGTTTAGGAAGATGTTCTCCCTGCCCGTGAGATCCTGATGGAAACCGGCTGAAACCTCGAGCAGCGCGGAAAGCCTGCCGTTCACCACCATGTTTCCTTTGGTGGGTTTCATGATACGGCTCAGGATCTTTAGAATGGTGCTCTTGCCCGCGCCATTGTGGCCTATGATGCCGAATGCTTCGCCAGGCTTTACCTCAAACGACACATCTCGGAGGGCCCAGAACTCGCGTTGATCGTCGTCAGCAAGGTCCTGCCGCTGGAACATCCTTCCCGTCAAAGCCGGAACCAGATCGCGAAAGGAGTTAAACACCTCTCCCTTGCGGAATTTCTTGTACACATGCTCCATCCGGAGTGCGACGTCAGCCATGGTTCCTCAGTACTCCTTAGCCCGGTACTCGTTTTGGTCCCGGATAAACGAGCGGGGATCATCGACGCTCACCAAGCTTTGGTTCAACGGGACACATTCCCTGATTTGGAATTCGCCAGAAAGGATTTCCTTAATCTCATGGCCCGAAAATCGCTGATTCCGAAATTGGCAAGTGCCCCGGATTCCCTGGAATCTTCGACGTATGTGCCTAGCCCCGGCGCACCGCTGGTGTGGCAGGCCGCTCCGTTACACGTCGTGTCGGTGGCGGTTATCTTAAGGGAGCCGTTTAGATACACCTTGATTGTCGAACCGATGATCGAAGCTGTCAGCACGTCCCCGTTCGCGCAATGATCCGAAGTGTCATCCGGGGCAACGGCGTGGAAACGTCCTTCAGGGCCATCCCACGACCCGATATGAAGGTACTCGGGGCGGCTTTGCAGGCTGCAATTGACCTCGTAGCCGTACTCGTTGGAGCCGCTGGCGCTGAAGCGGAGGTGAATTTCCACTTCGTAGCAGCAGCCGGCGCCCGAATAGTCCCTCGTCGTACGAACCGTTTCCGTCACGGTCTGATCGCTTGGCCACGTCCCGCTCAGGAATGCGTTGGGATCTCCGTAAGGGAACCGTTCGTTCTTCCCGTAGGCGTAGGTGCCGTTCGTCGCCATGTCGCCGAAGGCTCCTCCGGTAGCCGTTCCTCCGCTGATCCATCTACCGCCATCGGAGATGGGATTCTCGGTGTAGTTGAAAGTCGTGGAATAAGCAGCAGCAGCGAACGTACTTACGGCGGCGGCGGCCAAAAGCAAAATCAAAGTGAGGCCATAGGACTTCAGTGCCGCAGCCCTGGCGAGTGATCGATCGATTTGTTGCTTCCACGTCACGCAGGGCGCGCCCAGTGACCGCGCATTCCAGCAACCAAGACAGAGGTAGCCGTCGCAGCCCTTGCATTTGTTGGGCATGCCTCAGATGCTCTCAGCGAATGCCGGCTCGAGACGCTTAAAGAACAGATAGCCGCCAACCAGTGCGACCGTAGCGAAAGCCAGGCTATATGCAATCCACAACAGGCCCGGCGGTTGCCGGCGGGTGACGCAGGCGCTGAGGCCTTCCAGAAGAGGCGCCACGGGATTCAGCAACAGCCATTTGGCTTTGTCGCCGAGCATCCGCGTATCATAGAAGACCGGAGTGAAGAAAATCCCAAACGTCAGCAGGACTTCGACGATATACTTCACGTCGCGAAAGAAGAGCCCGGCCGCCGATACGATCATCCCTATACCGCACGCGAAAACCACGATAGTCGCGAGCAGCAAGGGCACCCACAGCAGCTGCATGCCCCAACCAACCTGTATCGCAAACAGGAAAATCAGGAGGGCGGCCGACGCCACGAAAAGATCGAAGAGGCTGGCCATGACAGCCGCCAGCGGAAATATTTCTTTGGGGAAATAGATCTTTGTGACGAGTTCCTTATTGTTCATAAGACTGCTGCACGAGAATCGGATACTGGAGACAAGAAACGCCCAGGGCAGTGCTTTTACCGCTACACTCGCGACGTCAGCTTTGTTGATCGACCCATGCGCCGCGAAGGCATACGCATAACGAACGACGATTCCGGACATTACGATCAGCACGGGCATCAGGATGGCCCAAAGGAAACCCATCACCGATTGCTTGTACCGGACCTTGATGTCGCGGTACGTGATCATCCAAAACAGTCCGCGGTACTTGTTGAATTCCCGGAGGTATTCTCGCATCTGTACGCGCTGCCTTAAGTGTGCGCCTTCGACTGAAGGTTCTTCTGGAAGCGGTTGATTCTTGGCCTTAGCCACGTGGCTCGCTTTCATCGGATCAAGCTAAGGTTACTTTCCGAATATGGAACGCCTCGGCGTAACCGCTCGGAGCGTTGCATTCCATGCCCCGCAATCGCATGAGCGAGAGAAATGTATCCTGCCGAAACCAGCGCTTGTTCTGCTGGGACTGAAACACTTCCAGGATGTAACGGACCTTCTTCTCGCACAACTCGGATTCGAGCGGCACGAACAGATTCGGTTGGCCGAGGTCGCCGTCGTATTTCGGAATTTCGTACTCAAGTATGAAATGATCCCGAAACGTGTTCCAGGTCAGTTCCGCCAGCAAGCGATGGTCTTGGTGCGCGTCGTGGCGGTTGTGAGTGAAAATAAGGTCCGGCGACGTGGCCTTCAATTCCTCAAAGGTTGCCTTCACCTCACTGCCGACAAAAGGCATGAAGCCATCCTGAAACGCCTTTAGCAATGGCCCCCTGAGCGCCGTCGTTCCGGCAAACAGTTCGGCCGAGCGCTTGGCCTCGGCGGCACGCACTCCCGCGGCACTGAACACCACCCAGTGGAACACAGCGTTCGGATACTGGCCGGCGAGGCGCAGGATTGTGCCGCCGCAGCCGATTTCGATGTCGTCCGAGTGCGCTCCCAAACAAAGGACTTTGAGGGGCGACGCCGCATCCAACGGCAGCCTTAGAGAAAGCATTGATGAGCCATAGTCATAGCAGCGCGATTGCTCGCGATTCGTTGAGTTGGTTCAGACACTTGTGAGTTTCTTCCCCTTGTGCCGGACCTCTAAGCGGTGGCTCGCAATCGCAAGACAATCCTCGGCTGCCGCCCAGACTCTTGGGCGGACGGCTTCCCACGTCCAGTGATCCAAGTAACGACGCCACGCCCTTTCAGCGATTTCAGCGGCCAAGGCAGGTTCCCGCATGGCACGAACACACGCATCGGAAAAGGAGGCAGCTGTGTCCGCGAGAAACATATCGGATTCGTTTACAGCGGCGTAACCGTGAGCACCCAAGGTTGTGGACACGACTGGGCACTTCAGACTAAACGCCTGTGCGATTTTGACGCGAGTGCCAGCACCAATGCGAACGGGAACCACCATAGCGGACCAGGTTCTAATTTCGTCAGAAGGATCCGTGAGCCAGCCGAGTGCGTCGACGTCAGAACCGGCAAGGGTGCGAATGCCATCGCTGCCCTTGCCAATGAGCCGCAACCGCGCATCCGGCACGGCAGCTTTGATTTGTGGCCAGCATTGATCGACAAACCATTGGATTCCTTGACGATTCGGGGCGTATTCGAAGAATCCGATAAACCCGATCCGGGGAGGCACCGCAGGATTCCGAACCGGCTCGGCGTCAGGTTTTTCAAATGCGTTCGGGATCACGTGGACAGGAACTTCGACTCCGAGTTCCGTTAAGTATCGACGGTCTTCCTCGCTGCAAGCGCAGAGCAACGTAAATCTTTTTCCGAGTAGTTTTTCTCGCCGTTTCCAGACGAATGCTTTGCGGAGTGCCGAGAAGTGCGTCCACATGCCGGTTTGAGTATTGAGGCTGGAGCGGACATGGGAGCTCTGAAGGTCATCGATATCTAAGATAGAGTTGGGCCAGGAGGTAGTGGGAAACATTTCGGCAGCATGGATCGTTGAAAACCAGACCAGATCAAACGAGGGGAGTCGACCGAGAATGCGACGAACCGCCTCATCTTCCACGGCGAACCCGTTTGGATATGGCTGCTCCGGATCTACCGTACATCTGATCTTTTCACTCAATCCACGATTGGAACGAAGCTCAAACCGAAAAGTGCGCGTAAACTCAAATTCGGAATCCGCACTTGAACTTGCCCCGACGCGTTCCAGCCCGATGACCTCGACGTGCCCGATCTGCTGGAGCGCACGGAGTATGTTGAGGGACCTCACATGCGCACCACACTCAATAGGCCAGATTCGCGTGACGTAGAGGATGCGCGGCGATCCGTTTCGCATACAAATCTCGATTGAGTAAATTTCCAGCTCTGGCGTTGCTGTTAAGAATGGCGAAGTACCGTCGGCGCTTCTGCGGTGGACACTCTTTGACCGAAGGCAAGTTCATATGCTTGCCCGAGAGAAGTCGAAAGCAGGAGACGCCAAGTGAATCGCTGGGCCGGTTCAAAAGTGGAAAACCAATGGTAGAGCCTCTTAGGACACTCGAAGCTGAGCAGCTTGGCAATGGTGAAATAGCGGCGAGGGATACCATGAACGGCGGGCTTGCTCTCCGTTTCGAGCGCAATGTACCGTCCCATCTGAAAGAACCTATTCAAGATGTACTTCCTGCTGATTCTTTGGGTGTCAAATGGATGGCGGACGACTGCCTCCGGCTCGTACCGCAATTTTCCACCGCGCCGAAGAACCCCCTCGCCAATGTTTTGGTCTTCACAATTTGTGGACCGAGCGCCCTGCACGCCAGGGCCGATGTCTGTGCGGAACAGCCCATGCTCGAAGACCTCGCGCCGGAACGCCATGTTTGCGCCATAGGGAGCCAGCCTGATGTCGCGGCATTCGTCGCCCAGATCAAAACTCCCCCATAAAACACCGTAGGTGTCTCGCGGGATCCAGTCCGGGATCGGGGCGGTATTCAGGGGCAGAATCTTTCCACCGGCCCCCTGCCATTCACCGGAAAAAAGCTTTCTTGTCAAATTCCAGAACCATGCCGGTTCGGCAATCACATCATCATCCGTGAAAGCCAGCACGTCTGCCTGGGTCTCGCGAATTCCCCTATTCAGCGCAAAAGACTTTCCCTGGCGCGGCTCGAAAACGTAGCGGAAGCGTCCCGGGAAACGGCGCGAGAAATCTTCGACGACCTGGCGCGTCCGATCCGATGAGTTGTTGTCGATCACCACGATTTCCCATTCGACAGAATCGGGAATCGTCGAAGCAGCAAGACTCTCGAGAGTTTTCGCCAGCGTATCGCAGCGGTTATACGTGCAAACAATGACCGTGGCTTTCATCGTCCTCCGAGAGCAGTATCCCGCTCCAGTTGGTGCGGAACATTCGTTCACGCCAACATGGTCCCAATTGGAAGTTAGTCGTCTCAGGAACTTTTGAGAGGTCTCTCTCGGATTCAGTAACGGGTCCAATGCACTGGGCCAAGAAATCTTCCCCGTTGTAGACGGGAGTGGGCACGGTAACCAACGGCTCTTGGCCTAGGCTCATATCGTCGCTCTCCGAGGAAATAACCGATCGAACTGGGTTAATAGAGTCTTCTCGTAACAGGCGGCTTTCTCGGCCATCTGGTTCTTGATTTCGTCCCGGTTCGCCACCATGGATAGGAACGTTTCTTGCATCGTGTTCACGTCGCACGTCCGGATGTCCACGCAATATTTGGCCAGTCCCAGGTCGTTCATCAAACTGGAAACCTTGGGGTGGGACGACAACGCGAGCACCGGCTTATTGAGCAGATGAGCAAACACTACCCCGTGGAAACGGCAGGTGACGATGTAATCCATCGGCCGCATCGTGGATAACAACTCGTCGATTCCCGCGATATCCTCGCGTTTTACCATGTGCCGCAGGTCGCCATTCGCGTTCCCCAAGAGGGCTTTGACTTCCTCGATGGCGTGCGAATCAAATGAAATTTCCGTGCTAAAGAGCGTCAAGCGGTAATCATTTTGGCAGAGCCAGCGGCCAAAGGTCGCAACGTCGCGAATGTAGCGTTCGTAAACGGCCTGGTCCTTTTTCCAGTAAACCCGAGGATCGCAATACGCCATGGGAGAAAGTCCGACGAGTGGTTCCTCATGTCCTGCGCCATCCGTCGCCAGGGTCGTCGAAGGACTCAGAGCATAGACGCAATCGGCCGAGACGTAGCTTTTGCCGGTGAACCCAACCTTTTGTACAAGGTCTCTCGAGTCGCTATCGCGAAAGGAAACATAGTCTGCGAGGCCGAGAGCGCTCCTGACAAACCACTTCGCCAACGGAGCGTCCAGCGGACCGGCGCCGACGTTGAGGACGTAACACTTTGCGCGCGATAACTTGGCCAGCAACGTCCATTTGAAAATCGTGTACGGAAATCGCCACGGGCCGCCCCAGGAGTCCAGCAGTTGGCCGCCGCCGCTGATGATCAATAGATCGAACGGCTTTACGAGCCGAAACGATACACGTAGAAAGGAAATCTCCTCAAAAACCCTGTGGGGAACTCTGACCGTTAGAGTCTTAAGGGTCTGAAGAAGTCGATAAAGAAGCGGAACTCTTCGTAGAGTGTCTTTTAGCTTGTTCTGGACTGGGAGAGCGCTGACAGCGTTTTCTTCTGGGCGGTTCCCGAACTCGGCTCGAATCGGGTAAGCGGCAACCCCGTGCCGGAAGCGGCTGTCAGCCGGGTTCATCGAGAACAGAACGATCTCCGCATTGGGCCAGCGGTTTCTAATGTGTTTCATGACCGCTACCTGGGTTGCATCATCCCCAAGGTTTCCAAAGCCTATGTGATCCACAAGGCCGATCTTCTTGGCTGCCTGGACGGTCGCACGGGTCTCTTGGAAAGCAACGGCCTGTTCGTTTACCATACTATCCACTTCGTTTTCCCTTAGAAACTCCTCGCTGTGAAGCCAACGGAAGCTGATCTTTTTTGATGCTTTTTGCCATGTCGCTTAGCAGTGCGTTACAAACTCCTGGAAAGAGGCCCGTCCTACCGGGTGAGAAAATCCAGTTCATCTGGCTCATAACCGGGACTATGCAACTCCGGCCTTCGACGATTGAGTGCTCAAGACGCGTTCGACAGCCAACTCGCCGCTCTTGAAACTCTCGTCCGTCCACATGTAGCCCCAGTCGCCATAGCGTCCGCAATAGCCAATCCCCAGTTCATCGAGGTAGCCGTGAACTGTTTTCAGGGCTGCAACACGATCAAGATCGAAAATCACGTTCGCGTAGCGAAGCAACCTCGCCTCCCGGAACAGGATGTGGTCGCTGTCTCGGAGTATGCCGCATTTGCGAAGGTCGCGGATGACGGGTTCGATCCAGGCGTCAGGCGAACCGGTGAATGGCTTGTACTTCTCCGAGAAGTAGACTTCGGCCTGAATGCTTCCGGTGCCAGAGGGCGCGTTACGCGACGTAAGCATGTGCGGGAAACCGAGCCGAGTGAAGCAAATGTCTTCATCGTAGAAATAGGTCATGTGGGCCATCGACAGATCCTCACGGTCGATTCCGAGGTTGACGAGGACACAGGTAGTGCAGGCCAAGCGACGCGATGCCTCCACGACATGTGCGGGAGCGCCTTGGATCATGCGAATCAGGTCGGGCAATGGCACGGAAGAGACGAGCCCGTCGTACTTCGTCGCGTGGTCGTTTGAAAAGCGCAGCAGTTTTTTACGCGGGTCGATGGAGACGAGTTCGTGCTCGAGTTTCAGATTTCCCATAGGGATAAACTTTCTTAGATAATTCACGAAGCCGCCGACGCTGGGGTACCGAAAATGAGTGATGTAGTGGGTATGCGGAGCCGAGGCCGAAATTGCACCACGTAGCACTTCTTCGAGGCTTGGGCGGTAAATGCGCGGGCCGAGCCAATCCGTGCTCATGTTGTCTGCCGTCGTGGTGTGGTATTTCCGCGTGTACGTCATCGGGAAGAGCTCAGCGAAGGATTGTCCGAAACTTGAGAGCAGCCAGTCCGCATAGTTACTGATGGAACGTTCCGGCCGCTGCCGCTCTTCAACGAAATCACTGATGACTTTCACAACGGTGTCGTCCGGGAGGCCATGAAGGTGAAGTT
>JBAPOM010000172.1:0-2122 GCA_049279635.1 Candidatus Acidiferrales bacterium | reverse complement strand
GGCTTGCAGATTGTTTTCGGCGCCGTCCACCACGGTCGCAACATCCGAGAGCCGCACCGGCGCGCCGCTCTTATAGGCGACGATCAGGGGGCGATAAGCGGCGCTCGTAAGAAGCTGGTCGTTGTCCTGGAGGGTAAACGATTGACGCGAACCGTTGAGAGTTCCTTTTGCCTGGTCGACGTTCGCATTTCCGAGCGCTGTCCGAAGATCTTCGAGGCTCAATCCGTAGGACGCAAGCGCTGTCGGGATTGCCTGCACGCGGACGGCAGGCTTTTCGCCTCCGCTAATCGTCACCAAACCTACACCCGATAGCTGCGAAATCTTTTGCGCGAAATTGGTGTCGGCGAAATCTTCCACTTTTTCGAGCGGCAACGTGTCCGATGTGAGCGCGAGCGTCAGGATGGGCGTGTCCGCCGGGTTTACCTTGCTGTAGATCGGCGGATTCGGCAGGTCCTTTGGCAGATAGCTCGCCGCCGCGTTGATCGCAGCCTGCACTTCCTGCTCGGCGACATCAATATTTTCCGCCAATTCGAATTGCAGCGTGATCAGCGAACCGCCGTAAGAACTTGTCGAGGTCATCTGCGAGAGGCCCGGGAGTTCGCCGAACTGCCGCTCGAGAGGCGTCGTTACTGCGGACGCCATCACGTCCGGGCTGCCGCCCGGATAGAACGTCAGCACCTGGATCGTCGGATAATCGACTTGCGGAAGGGCCGAAACCGGGAGCTGGAGATAGGCTACCGCCCCCGCCAGCATAATGCCCACCATCAGCAACGAGGTTGCGACGGGACGAAGGATGAACGGCCTGGACGGACTCACGGTTGCTGATCCGATGACGCGCTTGAACCGGCCGCGGGGTTGCGGCCGATTGCCGATTGATGCGGCGTGACCGCCGACCCCGACTGGAGCTTGTCCGCTCCGTCGACGACGACGACTTCGCCCGGCTTCAGCCCCTGGCTGATTACGGAGATATTGCCTTCGGTGAAGTCCACCTGAACCGGACGCACCTCGGCCTGGTTGTTCGAACTAATCACGTAGACGAACGGCCCTTGTGAGCCGGTCTGAATCGTCGCGGACGGGACGACAATCGCGCTCTTCCTCACGCTGAGAAACAACCGCGTGTTGACGAACTGATTCGGCCAGAGCGACAGGTTTGCATTGGCGAATTCCGACTTCAGCTTGATGGTGCCAGTCGTCGGATCGATCTCGTTGTCGAGGGTCAGGAGCTTGCCGTCGCCGAGTTTGGTCTTGTCGTCGCTGCTGTAGGCGTCGACGACCAGCTGCCGGTTTCGCATTTCGGCGACGACCTCCGGGAGATTTTCCTCGGGAAGCGTGAAATCCACCGCGATCGGCTGCACCTGCGTGATCACAAGCATTCCGTTCGTGTCCGTGGCGTGAACGATGTTGCCCGGATCAACCAGGCGGAGCCCGACTCGTCCATTGATTGGCGACGTGATCCGGCAGTAGATAAGATTCAGCTTCGCGCTGTCGATTTGCGCCTGATCGGACTTGATGGCGCCGTCATACTGCCCCACGGTGGCCTGCTGCGTATCAAGTTGCTGTCGCGCAACCACGCCCTCTTGCCAGAGCGTCTGATAGCGGTTCAGATCGACCTTGGCGTCGTTCTGCGAGGCCTCGTCTTTTGCGAGCTGCCCCTCGGCTTGATCGAGAGCAACCTGATAGGGGCGAGGATCAATTTCGATCAGCAGATCACCCGCATGCACGAATTGCCCCTCTTTGAAGAATACCTGCATGATCTGGCCATCGACGCGCGTGTGCAGCGTCACCGTGTTGAATGCCGTTACAGTGCCGAGGCCCGTGAGGTAGTACGGCACATCGCGCTGCTGAGTCGAAACCACGCCGACGGAAATCGTCTGATTGCCCGAGTCCTTCTTGGAAGCGGCCTCGGAACTAGAGCGCAAGCGGTAGAACACAAGTCCTGCGGCAACGAGCAAGATCAATACGATCCAAATCGCATAATGATGCCGCGGCTTGGCGTCCTCATCGTGCAGCGATCCCGAAGGCTGAGGCGCGGACGGGTCGCCGGCGTCCATTCGCGGCGCTCCCGACGAAGACGACGATAGATCCGAGGATGATGACAACGGCGAAGACATGTACGCTGTAC
>JBAPOM010000171.1:0-26099 GCA_049279635.1 Candidatus Acidiferrales bacterium | reverse complement strand
GTCTCGGACCATCACGTTCCCGAATTCCACAGCGCATTTCAATTTGCACAGCGCGGGTGCGCTTGCGCCGGGCGCGCCCGCCGCTTATTCTCTCTTCATGGCGCGAGCGGATTGTCCCATCTGTCAGGGCAGCGGCTGGAAAGTGGTCGAGCGGACCGCGGAGGGCGCGCAGCCGCTCGCTTCCGCCGAGACGGCCCAAGCCGGCGCAGCGGCCGGCGAACCCAAAATGGTCTGGGCGGTGCCGTGCGATTGTACGACGGGCAATAAAGCCGAGCGCGTCCTTGCGAAGGCGCGGGTCCCAGACCGCTATCGCCACTGCGACTTCGAGAATTTCGAAACCGACAACGAGATCGAGAATGCCTCGCGCGAGCAGTTGGCCGCCTGGAACCGCAGCCTCGCGCAGGCCAAGCTGATCGTAGAGCGTTTCGCCGAGGAATTCTCACCGGTACGCGAAATGCAAAATGATCAGGGCTTGCTGCTGATGGGCCCCTGCGGCGCCGGGAAGACGCACCTCGCTGTTGCAGCGCTGAAGGAAATCGTCGAGCGCGGGCACAGCGGCCTTTTCTACGATTACCGCGAGCTGCTGAAGGAAATTCAGGACAGCTATAACGCTGAGAGCCAGTCGACCGAGATGGGCGTCCTCGATCCGGTGTTGAAAGCCGAAATCCTCGTGCTCGACGACGTCGGGTCGAGCAAGCCGTCGCTCTGGGCGCTCGAGACCGTCGGGCACATCTTGAATACGCGCTACAACGAGAAGCGCGTCACAATCCTCACCACGAATTTTCTCGACGCGGATGCCGCAATCGCGCCCGCACCGGCGGCACGCGTTGCGGGCATGCGCGCGCCAACCATCGAGGATTCGCTCACCGACCGCGTCGGCAAGCGAATCCGCTCGCGCCTCTACGAGATGTGCCGCACCATCGAAATTTCCGCCCCCGATTACCGCAAGGAAATCCGCAACATCAGCCGCTTCCGCGCGTAGCCCTCCCCGGAGCGGCTCTATTCGCATAGGTATGACGTTATCAGATGCATCGAAACATATTGGCTATGCGGTTTGCTTCCTTTGGGTTACGCGGGGTAGAATCACCGCTGAAATTCTCCGACCTCCGGGGCCTGACGGAGAGAAATCCCATGGCCCGCGAGGCGACATCCCGCAGTTTGCGGGGTTGAGGGTTCGGACGGAAACGTCCGGGCCTCCCATGCTTGGAAAGGGGAATGCCGGGCGCGCCACAGGGCCGCCGGGCGTGTCGCCCAAGTCCAAACATGGATTTGGGCGTTCTTGTTTTTGGCTCCAAACGGGAGCCCGGGGCATCCAAGGAAGCGCATGCAGCTAACCGACAAATTCGGCCGCCGGATCACCGACCTGCGCGTTTCGGTAACGGATCGCTGCAACTTCCGGTGCGTCTATTGCCGCTCGGCCAACCCGGAAAATCATATGCCATCCGACACTCTGCTCACCTGGGACGAATACGAGCGCCTGGTGCGGATTCTGGTTCCGATGGGGATTCGCAAGGTGCGCGTCACGGGAGGCGAGCCGCTGGTGCGGGCGGGCGTCGAGAATTTCGTCGCGCGCTTGAAAGCAGTCGGCGTCGAAGACGTTTCGATGACCACCAACGGCTACCTGCTGGCCGAGCGCTGCGACCGCCTCGTCGCCGCGGGAATGAACCGCATCAACATCAGCCTCGATTCGCTCGATCGCGGGAGATTCGAGCGCATCACGCGCACGAAAACGTTCGACGCCGTGATCGCCGGAATCGACGCGGCGCAGGCATCGCCACTGCGGCCCGTAAAGGTGAATGCCGTCTTGGTGCGCGGCATCAACGACGATGAGGTCGAAGCCTTCGCCGAATTCGCGCGCGACCGCGACCTGATCATGCGCTTCATCGAGTACATGCCGCTCGATGCCGACCGCTCGTGGACGCGCGACTCGGTGGTCACCGGCGCGGAAGTGCTCAGCCGCATCTCGGCGCGCTGGCCGCTGGTCCCCGTGGCGCACGAGCGCAGCGAAACGGCGCGCAAGTATCGCTTCGCGGATGGCCGAGGCGAAATCGGCCTGATCTCGCCCGTGTCGCAGCCTTTCTGCGGACACTGTTCGCGCATCCGGCTCACGGCCGACGGCAAGCTGCGCACCTGCCTCTTCAGCAAGGAAGACCACGACCTGAAATTCCTCCTGCGCGGCGGCGCCACCGACCGCGAAATCGCCGGCGGGATTATCTCGATCATGGCAGAAAAAGAGAAGGGTCACCGCATCAACGAGCCCGGTTTCGTCCCGCCCTCGCGTACAATGGTTTCCATCGGCGGCTGACGCCGCATTCTGGAGCAGGCCACAGTGGGCGACGAAGAATCCAAACTGTTTTCGCTATCGGAAGCGGAGCGCCTGCGCGTGCAGCTCGAGCCGGTGCTGATCGAGGCAATCGAGGCGCGCCGCAAATTCGGCGAGTTCGATGACCAGCTCTCGGCGCTCGCCGAGCGGATTCAGCGCTCGGGCGGGATGCTCGTGGAATTCAACAAGACGGCGACGCTCCGCCTCGAGCGCAACCGCCTCGAACAGACGATCCGCGACGCCCTCGACAAGATTCACGCCACCGGCTGCATCGTCAAGGATCTCGAAGTCGGCCTGCTCGATTTTCCGTCGCGTATCGACGGCGAGGAAGTCTATCTCTGCTGGCGCCTCGGCGAAGATCGCATCCGTTTTTACCACCGCCAGGACGAAGGCTTTGCCGGCCGTAAGCCGATCGACCCGCGCGACGCCGATTACCGCAATCCCATCCAGTAAGCCTCCGCCGTTCGGCAAGCCGCCTTCGCGTTTCCTGATGGTCCAGCCTGTCAATGTTGACCGCGTGAGCGGGCAGACGGAATTACGATCCGGTGTGACGAAAATCACATCGCGCGCTTGACAGAAAGAATAAAAGGGGCCATACGAGTCCTTGCCGCTTGAAAGGGAGATCTCGGCTGTATCTTCGAAAGGAGACATATATGCTCACAAAATTTGCTATCGGCACAGGGGCTCTGTTTTTGTTTCTCGGAGCCGTTGCTCCCGCTTATGCGCAAGGCGACCAACACGAAAAGGAACAAGGCAAAGCGGAACAAGGCCAGCAGCAGAGATCCACACCCCAGCAGCATCAAGCCGCACCGCAACAGGCACAACAACATCAGCGCACGGCCAGTAAGCCTGTGCAAACAGCGCAACGACCGCAGCAGGCCTTCGGCGGCAATTACCATGGCGGCGTCAGCCCCACCGAACCCACACATGGCGGCGTCCACCCAAGCGGCGTCCCGCAGCATCAGGGGCAGGTGCGCAGCGGATTCCTCCAGTCTCGCGCCAGTTCGTGGACTGGCGAACACCGCACTTGGCAGCAACGGGGCGGATACAACGGCTACCGGATTCCCGACAACCGCTTCGGACAGTACTTCGGGAGCGGCCACGTTTTTCGCATCAATCGCCTTCCGATGCTATTCGTCGGCGGGTATCCGCGTTTCCAGTACGACGGTTATTGGGTCACCTTTATGGATCCGTGGCCGGAAGACTGGCCGCCCACGTGGTATGAAACCGACAACGCGTACATTGATTGGGCTGGCGATGGGTACTACCTGTATGACCCCGCGTACCCCGGCGTCGCCATCGCAGTCACGATCTCGTTCTAACCATTTGACGGGATAGGCGAGAGGTTCCCGGACCCACCCGGGTCCGGGCGTTCCTAATCGGACGCATTTCGCTTGATTGGCGCGCGTACTCCGTCCCGTTGACAAACGAGCGGCCCGAAGGCAACATAGATTTGCCTCGTAGTGCCGCACGACTTGCCCAAGTGGCGGAATTGGCAGACGCGCTAGCTTCAGGAGCTAGTTCTCGCAAGGGAGTGGAGGTTCGAGTCCTCTCTTGGGCACCAACATCTCACAACATCTGTCAGCTGACCACCAGCATCCAATCCGATCGGTATTGATAACCAAGGAGAATTGATATGGATTACGTGAGGCTCGGAAATACCGGCTTGCAAGTATCGCGGATTTGCCTCGGCTGCATGAGTTACGGCAAGGCGACGGGCGGAATCCTGCACTGGCAATGGACGCTGAGCGAGGAGGACAGCCGGCCCCACATCAAGGCCGCGCTCGAAGCGGGCATCAATTTCTTCGATACCGCGAATGTCTATTCGAACGGGCAGAGCGAAGAGGTGCTGGGCCGCGCGATTCGCGATTTTGCCAAACGCGACGAGCTCGTGATCGCGACGAAAGTTTGGGGGCCCGTGCGCCAGGGACCGAACGGGCGCGGCCTCTCGCGAAAGTCCATCCTCTGTGAAATCGATAAGAGCCTGAGCCGTCTCGGCACCGACTACATCGACCTCTACCAGATCCATCGCTACGACTACGACACGCCGCTCGAAGAAACCCTCGAAGCGCTCAACGACGTGGTGCGCGCGGGCAAGGCGCGCTACATCGGCGCATCGTCAATGTGGGCCTGGCAAATGATGAAGGCGCTCGGAATCCAGCGCGCCAACGGCTGGGCGAGGTTCGTCTCGATGCAAAACTATTACAATCTGATTTACCGCGAGGAAGAACGCGAAATGCTGCGGCTGTGCGCGTCCGAAGGCATCGGCGTGATTCCGTGGTCGCCGCTCGCGCGCGGCCGGCTGGCGCGGCCATGGTCGCCCGAGCCGCAGACGGAGCGCGCCAAGACGGACACGTTCGCGAAGGCGCTTTTCGAAAAGACCGAAGCCATCGACAAACTCGTGATCGATCGGGTCAATGAAATCGCGAGCGAGCGCGGCTTGCCGCCGGCGCAGATCGCGCTGGCGTGGATGCTGCACAAGCCCGTGGTCACGTCGCCGATCGTCGGCGCGACGAAGCCGCGGCACCTCGAGGATGCGATTGCCGCCGCGAGCGTGAAACTTTCGCCGGAGGAAATCGCGCGGCTCGAGGAACTGTACGAACCGCATGCGGCTCCCGAAGGATTTTCCTGAGATTCGCCCGCCGGGCGGCGCTCAGCGACGCGCGTCGAACGACCACTGGCCAGCGCCGACGATCAGCAGAAACAGCAGGCCGAGCAGCATCGAGAAATCCGTGCGCGCCTCGGAAAACATCGCCCAGGGGCCGTAGCGGCTGAGCTGCGGCGCGTGAAAGCGCCAGTATCCGTGGCCCAGCAGGATCGGGATTTTCGTCGAGGCGATGGCGACGGAAATATCGATGAGCAGCGGAATCGCGGCGAGGCGCGTGAAGAGGCCGAGCACGATGAGCGCTCCGCATATGACCTCGACTGCGCCAACAAACTGCGCCATGGCGGTAGGCGCCGGAATGCCGATTCGGGCGAAGCGACCCGCGCCCTGAATCGCGGGAAATAGAAACTTCTGGATTCCTTCCTCGAAGAAGACCAGCCCCACGAGAAACCGGATCAGGATCACGGCGCCCGGCGCGTGTGTTTCAGACCATCGATTCATCGAAAACCTCCCGCGAGAAAAATGCTAGCTTAGTGAGAACCGTCTTTAAGCAGAGCCTCGGCGTAGAGCGCGCCTTCGGGCGTGTCCTCGTGCTTGAAATAAACGAAGACATCGCCTCGGCCCGCGGCTTCCGCCACTTTCTTCGACAGCGCTTTGCGGGCGCTTGCGGAATAATCTTCTTTCCGCAGCCGGAAATAGGTGTAATCCGCGGTCGCCACGTCCGGCGTCTCGATTTTCTCGCTTTCGGCCTGGCACAGCGCGACATTGGCTTTGCGCAGCAGCTTGTAGACGCCGTCCGAAAACCACGACTCGTGGCGAAATTCCATGGCGGCGCGCGTGCCCTGGGGCAGCGCGGTCAGAAATTCTTCGAGGCGGGCGAGATCGCACTTCAGAAACGGCGGCAGCTGAAACAGCACCGGGCCAAGCTTGCGGGCGTCGCGCAGAGGATCGAGCGAGCCGACAAACTCGAGCGTCGCCTTGGCCGCATCGCGCAGGCGCAGGACGTGCGTGATGCTCTGATTGGCCTTCACCGCAAATTTGAAATCGTGGGGCGTGGCGGCGATCCAGCCCGACAGAAGCTTCTCCGTGACGCGGCGGCGAAACGTGTAGTTGAGCTCGACGGAATTCAGCCGCGTGCCGTAATAGCCGAGAAATTTCGCCGACGCGAGTTTCGCAGGATAGAAGTCGGGCTTCCATCCCGCGTACGCCCACCCGGAGGTGCCTGCGTAGATTTTTCCCAAGGATATTTTCCGCTCGTCCGGCTTCGCAACTCAGCTAGCGCACGCGGCGCTCGGATTGCTTGATCGGCGCGTCGTTGATGCTGGCAATGCGGTGGCGATTAAGACCGTTCTCGTCGTATTCCCAAAGCTCGTTGCCGTAGGAGCGATACCATTGGCCGCTATCATCGTGCCACTCGTATTCGAAAGTGACGGCGATGCGGTTGCCGGTGTAGCACCACAGCGTTTTCTTGAGGCGATAGTCGAGTTCCTTATTCCATTTGCGGCGAAGAAACGCTTTGATCTCCTCGCGGCCGCGCATGAATTCGTTGCGATTGCGCCACTCGGTGTCTTCGCTGTAGCCGAGCGCTACCCTCTCGGGATCGCGCGAATTCCAGGCGTCTTCGGCGCCTTGCACCTTGGCGCGAGCGGTTTCTTCGGTGAAGGGCGGCTTGATGACCGGCTTCGCGGATTGGACGGCTGAGCCTTGAGTTTCTTGCGCCATGTCGATTCCTCCTGCCGCATTCGATGCGCAATCCTACGGCTTTGGGCGCAAAAGTCGCAACTGGCAAAGGGTCCGATCGAGGCTCCGCAGATCGCTTTTGGGCTCGTTCAGACCCCCTCTAACCGTGTCGATTAGAATGTGTGCGCATCGTGTGTTTCCAGTGAGTTACAGGCGTTTCTAATCGCCGCAGTGTCGATTAGAAAAGTCCTCTGTGGCGCACCTACGGTGCTCGGAGCAAGGCGAAGAGCAAGAGGCCCGATGCGGAGTCTGCCGGTTCGCTGAAACCTGCGGCTCTCCTTCAATCATCATCCAGTTTTCAAAGAGCGTTCGGCTCTCGTCGAGAGAGCGGACGATTTTTCATCGTCGATATCAGAATGGCACATTGCGGGGCGCGCTGCAGCTGTCCTTACGTACAGGATTGGCACAGGTCTGCGGACCTGTGCGAAAGAGGTCGCGGATTCGGGTTTCATCGTTTGTAGCGGGCGATGAACTGGCCGCGGGCGAGGATGTGTCCTTTCACGGCGGCTTCGAGCTGGCTGCGCGACGCGCGGGGCGGCAAGTTCAGCTTCGAATCGAGAGCGTAGAGAGAAAACGTGTAGCGATGCGAGGAGCCTCCCGGCGGGCACGGGCCGCCGTAGCCGATCTTGTCGAAATCGTTCTGGCCCTGGCGCGAGCCGTCGGGCAATTGTTTTTGCTTCGGCACGCCCTCCGGAAGACCGCGCGCCTCGGGAGGCATATCGTACAGCACCCAGTGGACGAAAGAGCCGACTGGCGCATCGTGATCGACGACGGTCAGCGCGAAGCTTTGCGTGGCGGGGGGCGGCGCGACCCATTCGAGTTGCGGCGAGGTGTCGTCGCCATCGCAGGTGAATTTTTTTGGGATCTCGCCATTCGCAAAGCTCGGGCTGGCTAATTGCAAGTCGTGCTTGCCCTCGCCCAACGCGGTAGAACCGTGGCAGCCCGAAAATATGGCGACGGTTACCAAGAGGGCCGTGGCAAAGGCAGATGCTCGCATGGTAACTCCCCCTCGCGATATTATGCCAGTCATTGCGCGGAACGGCTGCGTGACAACACAGTCGCGACCCGCGGCGAAAGCCGTCTTTGTATGAATGGCTCTTCGCGGGCCTGAAAGGCTCGCGCTCCCGCCCAAGGTGCGCTCGCCAGGCCGCGCGCGCAGGTCGAGGGTCACGTCGAGCAAACCGAAGAGAGATTCTTCGCTTCGCTCAGAATGACGAGGCCAGGGCGCAGACTCAATCGAGTGGATGGTGCGCGAGTTTGCGAAACTGGCACACGGCCCTCCAGTGCGTTGACATCCATCCCCGGCTACGTACAATGGCGGTAGCGGCGATGGAGTTCGCCCTCAACCGCTGTCCTTCTCTTATGCCGGGACAGATGATGACTCCTGACAGGGATCCTGTCGCGGAGGCATGTCCCCGGCACTGATCCACGCAGAGCCGTTCGAGCGAGGTCGAACCATGCCCGGCGCATCGCGCAGCGGACAACTGAACGAGTATCAGGCGCGCAGGCTGCGCGTGACGTGCCAGTACATCGACAAGCTGCTCGGCGACATCGAGTCGATCCTGAATTCCTCCGAATCGAAGTCGGCGTTTCCGCGGTACTCGGCGGAGCTTTCTCCAGAGCAGCGCCGGAGTATCGAGCAGTATGTGGCCCGGTTGCGCGAGCAGATTTTGCGGGTGCTGGACGCTCAGGGAATCGCCACGCAGTAGGCGCCGATTCCCGCGTTGCATGCGATTACCGTGGCGCTTGACGCGATCGGCATCGAGATCGAAGAATTGATGCCGGAACACATGCGGGGATACGGCGATCTGCCCGAGGCCGCGGCGAAAGAACTGAGCGGGATCGTCGAGCAGTTGCACGGGCTGACGCAAGAGTTCGAAGGATTCCTGCGCCAGACCAAGCGGCGCTGAGCGGAGCCGGTGTAAACTGCTGGGCCAAGCGGGCGCGGTTTTCGTCCGCTGCATGATGGCACGCCGAGCCGGAATGAGAGAGCACAGACGGGATTGTCTGTGCCACTAGGGAGAGACATTTGCTCACATGACTAAATACCTCATGGTCGGCCTCGGCGGATTGCTGGGAGCGATCCTGCGATTCTGGATAGGCGGATATTTCGGCAATCGCTTTGGGACGCGCTTTCCTTACGGAACATTTTTCATCAATTGCACGGGATCGTTTCTGATCGGATTGGTGGTGACGCTGCTCGCCGAGCGGACGCACTGGAGCCCGAACTGGAGATACCTGATTCCGATCGGGTTCATCGGGAGCTACACGACGTTTTCCACGTTCGAGTACGAAACGCTGCGCAGCCTCCAGGACGGCGAGTTTCTGATGGCCGGGCTGAACCTGTCGCTGAGCGTGATCGTCGGATTCGTAGCCGTGTGGCTCGGCATGATTACCGGAAAGAGCATTCCATGATCGCAGCCACGATAAGGGGCACGGTTGTCGCGAGGGGCGGAACGATTAGACGGGAGGCGTCATGCTGAACGCCGGGCCAGCGAAAAAAGTCTGCATCTACGTTGGCGAGGATCACAAGTATCACGGGCAATCGCTCTACGCGGCGATCCTCGATTTCCTTTTCTACCGCGGGATTTCGGGCGCGAGCGTGGTGCGCGGGATAGCGGGATTCGGCGCGGACCATCACATGCACACGATGCGGATCGAGCGGCTGACGGAAAATCTGCCGATCAAGATCGAGTTCGTGGAATCGGCCGAAAAAGTGGAAGAGCTGCTGCCGAAGCTGTACCAACTGGCCGGGACAGGCTTGATCGACGTGCAGGATACGCTGGTGGTGAAGCCGTCCGAGGAATCGTCCAAAGTGTCGGCGAGGGGCGCGGCGGTCGCGCTGAAGCGCGAGGGAAAAGCGAAGCTGATGCGCATCTTCATCGGCGAGAACGACAAATGGCACGATAAGCCGCTCTATAAGGCGCTGGTCGAGGCGATGCGCGCGAACGACGTCGCGGGCGTGACCGTCTATCAGGGCATCCTCGGCTACGGCGCGAACCGGCGGATTCACAAGGATGGCGCGCTGCATTTGTCGCACGACCGGCCGATCATGCTGTCGGTGGTGGATGAGGAAGCGAAGCTGCGGGCATTCGCGGCGATTCTCGACGAGATGGTGCAGCAGGGGCTCGTGGTGATGTCGGACGTGGACGTGATCAAATACACGCACGAAGTGCCGTCCGCGGAAAAGGTCGCGGAAAAAGGAAAGGAGGCGCAGAAATGAAACTCGAGGGCAAGGCGACGATGCTGCGCATCCATTTCGGCGAAGACGACAAGTGGCACGGCAAACCGCTCTACCGCGCGATTGTCGAGAAATGCCGCGAGCTGGATATCGCGGGCGCGACCGTGTTTCGCGGGATCGAGGGCTACGGCGCGAGCACGCTGATCCGCAAGCCGCACCATCTGCTGTCGTTTTCGCACGACGCGCCGGTGATGGTCAGCGTGATCGATTCGGACGAAAAGGTGCGGAAGCTGATTCCGCAGCTCGATGCGATGGTCGCCGACGGGCTGATCGCCATCTCGGAAGTCGAGGTGATCAAGTACGTGCACCAGGATGGCGCGCGCTCGTAGCAAGCCGCAGGAAGCGGAAGTGCCTACTGGCCCGAAGTGGAAGGGACGTTCTGCGGGGCGCGCGACGTGAATTTGGATGCGATGAACTCTTCGAGCACGTTAGCAGCGCTCGAGCCGGCGATGCCGATCAGCGATCCCTCGAATGTCCGGCCGACCCCGCGGTCGGTCGACGGATAGTACGCGTTGCCGATGCCGCTCGAGATGAAGATCCCGCCGAGTTCCGAATAATTCGGCTGGTAGCGGCCGTTATCGCCTTTGCAGAAAAAGGTATAGCCGATCGCGTACAAAAGTCGCGATCGCTTGCTGCCCGTTCCTCGGTAGAAGTAGCGGGGATCCTGTTTCAGGAGCGACGGCAAGATCGCGTCGCCGATGAAAGTTGATGTGAGGAAGTTGGCGTACGTGGCTCCGAAGCGTTTTCCGTAGCCCTGCGCGCCCTGGCCGTATCCGCCGTAATAATTAGTGGCCTGCTCGAATCCCGCGGTCGCGCCGACCACCACGACGGTGACCGGGTCGATCGTCGCCTTCCACGCCAGCTGAAATTTTTGCCTCGGGGCCAAAGGCGCGGCGTCCGGAACATAGGTGACGTAGAAATTCGGGACCACGCCGAGCACGCGCTGCTGCTCCTCCGCGTGCAACTCGACTTTCGCCTCTTCCGCCGGAGACACGTGCACCTCCGTCACAACAGTGGCGAGCGGCATCGTGATCGGCGGCGCCGTGAACGACTCGCCCGCATGTAGAGCTCCGGAAGCCGTCTGCGCCGCGAAGCCTTGGGCCGTCACTGCAAGCTGGAAAGGTCCGGGGGCGACGTTGGCGAAAAAGAATTGCCCCGTCGCGTCGGCCACGGTTTCCTGCGCCGGCCGATCGCCGCCGGTAAGCTCGATTCGGGCGCCGGCCACGGCGGCGCCGGTCTTATCGACCACCGTTCCCATGATGATTCCCGTTCCGGTAGATTGCGAGCCCGCCCGTTCTGAGGCAGGTGACGATGCAGTTGCTTGCGGAGCGGTCGAGGGCTGCTGCACCTGTGCAAGAACCGGAACGCCGAACGCCAGGATGGCGAGCCAGAGCAAAATGCCGGAGCGACGAAGCGACCCGGATAAGGTTCCCGTCAGAGAGTTCGGCATGATCCTCCTGGCACAAGAAGCCGGCAATGAAATTGTATCGCGGCGCCCGCTCCATTCCGCAATCGGCGCTTCTGATCCGATGCTTGACACGAAACAATGAGATGCCTTGGCCGGGCAATTGACTTCGAGTGTGCCGATCCGGTAGCGTGGCCCGCAGGCCGCCGCGCAAGGCGCGCCGGAGGCTTGCGCCATGTTGCTTTCGCTGCACACGATCGTTCTGCTCGCCGCCGGGCCGTATTTCAGTTTTCCGCAAGATCCTGTCGCCAACGAGGAGATCGCCCTACGCTGGATTCACATCGTGGCCGGAATCACTTGGGTCGGGCTGCTCTATTTCTTCAACCTTGTGGGAACGCCGGCGATGAAGGCGCTCGACGCGCCGGTACGCGGCAAAGTGTTTCCGGGGCTGATGGAGCGCGGGATGTGGTGGTTTCGTTGGTCGGCGGTGGTCACGGTGCTGATGGGGCTGCGCTACTTCTGGATCATTCTGGCGGCGGATGCGAACAACGCAGGCAATTCGTGGCTGGCGTGGCGGTGGATGGGCTGGTGCCTGCTGGTGTGGCTCGTGGCGTACGCGCTGATCTATCCGGTGCAATTGCCGCATACGGGAATTCTCGATAACGCGTGGGTGCGAACGATTGCGATCGTCGCGATCGTGGTCGCGGCGTCGTGGGCGGCTCTCTACGCAAATGCGAGCCCGGATTCCTCGAACGCGCACCTTTCGATCAGCGTTGGCGGCGGATTGGGTCTGCTGATGCTGCTGAACACGTGGGGCGTGGTGTGGCGCGCGCAAAAGCGGCTGATCGCGTGGACGCGCGCGAGCGCCGAGCAAGGAGCGCCGATGCCTTCGGAAGCGGCGCGGCTGGCGCGTTGGGCGTTTCTCGCGTTGCGCACGGGATTCTGGATGTCGCTGCCGATGCTATTTTTCATGGCGGCCGCGGAGCATTATCCCTTCCTGAGCGGCATCACCAAGTGAAGCCCGTCAGCGAGTCGGAGTCTGCTGCTGGATGAAGTTGAAGGCATCCTCCACGGCTTTTGTGGAGGCGTGCAATCCCTTCGCCGTTGATTCATATTGCGGGCGGCGGCGCGGCGAAAATTCGGCCGGGTTGAAGGCGCCTCGTCTCACGTGAAAAACCCAGGCAAGTTCGTAGTGGGCTTTGTCCGCCTCGGTGGGAGACATCAGCGCCGTATCGACGGTGGTCAGGGGATCGAAATCCGAGAAGCCGTTGCCGTCGGTGTGAACGGGCGTGGGCATGGCGGAAATATACGAATCGGAATCGTGCGTGAAGAGGATCACGAAATCGACGCTCTTGAGGTTGGGTGCAGGGCAGATGCCAGAGAATTGCTTCTGGCGCGTGTCGGAAAGCCATTTGTACTGCTCCGCACCAAGGCCATAGGCGGAAAAGTAGATGCGGCAATTCGGGTCGGCGCTGGCGTCTTGCGGCTGCGTGAGAGGGTAGTCCTCGGACTCGGGATCGGTTCCAATCGGTTTCGCGGCCATTTCGCGTATGGACGCCTCCGCAGGCGCAGCGACCGCAGGCATCGCAGTCGGCGCGGGGATCGGCGGATCCATGGGACCTGGCGTAGCCGCCGCGATGGCGGTGGTGGTCGCGGCAACTTCCGGAGCAACTGGCTGCGGAGCCGACGCGGGCGTCGCAACGATCACAGGCTTGGCTTCCACAGTCGTCGCAACTGAGACCGCGCGGCGCGGCGCGGAAACCGGCTCTGGTGGCTCCACCACTACAAGCTGTTTACGCGCTGAAACACTTGCAGGGCTCGACGCACGCGGCGCCACGGGAGCAACGCTGGCGGCGATTTCGGGCGGCGCAGGTTGCGCAGTCATTGCGACAACCGAAGGCGAAGGCTTTGCCGTGGCAACCGGGGTCACTTCCGCGGTGGCGCTCGCGACGGGCGCAACCTCACGCGGGCTTGCCGCAGCAGCCGCACTCTCTCGTGCGCGATACGCTGCCGCAACGGCTGCGAGGCTGCTGGAATCGTTCTGCGTTGTTTCGACGGTGGGCGCCGCGTTGTGGTCGCCGAGCTTTTCCTGGTCGTCTTTCAGCGGCGGCAAATCCGGGAAGACGCTATCCGGCAGATAGCCCACCACGCCACTCGCGATTCGCACTTTCACGTAGCCCTTCACGCGCGACACGATTTGCACGGTGTCGCCGCAGTGCAGCTTAGCCTCGACGTCAAGGCTGGTCACCGAATCGTAGACCCACACTCGATCCTCGTTCACAGGGCAGGTTACGGTTGTGACGCCGGGCTCCGGGGCCGGTGCAGGCGCCGCGGGCAGAGCCGGGCAGAACGAGACGCAAATTCCGGAAAGAAGCAGCGGATAGCGAATCCAGCGGTTCATGGGTCCCCCAAGTTGGAGCCGTGCCTTCAGCATAAGTAGCTCCGAATCAATGACTCTTGGCAGCCGGGTGCCAACCGGCAAGCCGAATATGCTCCACCTTGCGGAGGACAAACAACTGGACGGAAGGACAGAATTGGTGCAGCCGACCGGAGGGAGCGCTTTTCGCCTTATGAACGCCAGCGGAGCGTGACAGGACCCGTCACAGGATGGCGCAAGGGTTCGCCGGTGCGGCGCGATTCGAGCAGTGCCGCCTTCAGCTCGAAATACCAGCGCGCTTGGCGGTCAGCGTCGTCGACGAGCATCATGCGGTCTTCGTATTTCAGGCCGAGCCTCTGCTTCTCGATCACTTCCGTATCCTGCTGGATGAACCGTGGGCCCAGCACGTGAAGGATGAACGAGACGATCGGAAACCACGGAAGGATATTCCACGCGGCGACGAAATCGAGCCGACAGAGATCGCGTTTGACCGGCGTCACCGTGGTACGGCTCGAGAGCCAGTAGCGGCCCGCGCGAATCTGCTCGAAGCGCTGATTCGGCAGGACGAAGTCGATTGTCGTGGTCGCAGGCTCGCCGGTGATGAGTTTCAGAATTTTGTACGGCGCGCTATTTGCCGAGGGCGCGTGCGGGCTCATGCGAAAGCCGTTGGGAATCGGCTCGAACTGCTTGGCTTTGTCGCGGATGCTGCGGCGCGTCCGCCACCACCACGCCTGGTGGACGAACGGCCCGTGCGCCGGGTCCATCAGGCCGATGATGCCGTGGTCGACGCTGCACGGCAGGTCGGCCCAGAGATGCGCGACTTGGTAGCGCGGGCTGAACGTCGGCAGTTCAGGCGCAGGCGGCGCGGGCGCATCGCCGGAAACAGCGGCGCGGCCTTCGGGATCTGCCATGAACGCCCAGATGTAGCCATCGCGCTCTTCGCACGGAAAGCTGCCCGCGTAGATGCGCTCGCATTTGAGCTTCGAATCGGCCGTGAGCGAAGGAATGTGGCGGCACTGCCCGGTGTGCGCATCGAATTGCCAGCCGTGATAGGCGCACTCGACGTTGGCTCCGTCGAAGCGGCCGAACGACAACGGGAAGGCGCGGTGCGGGCAGATGTCGCGCAGCGCGAACGGCTTTCCGGCGGAATCGCGGCCCAGTACCAAAGGCACCTCGAGCAGCAGCGCTCGCACCAGTTTTCGCCCGCGCGGCTGGTCGCTGCGCAGCGCCGGATACCAGAATCCCCATAGCATTTCGCCGGCTTGCTCGGTCGGCTTGGAGGGAGTGCCTGTGCCTTCGTTCATCGCGACCGGCTATCGTATTACATTCGCGACGCGCGCTGCAAAGTTTGGATTCTAGACTGTGGCCTCAGATGCGAGCCCGTGGACGGAGCAAAAAACGGGAGCGAAGAGCGCGCGAAGGCTTTCGCCGGTACGTTCGTACCGGAGGGAATTGGACCGAGCGACCTATCGACCGTGCCGAATGGTACCGGCACAATGTCTTCAGATTCGGGGCCGTGCGGCAACCGGCGTAAGTCCAGGAAGGGCAACCTTCGCGGCAGCCACGAGCCTGAAGCACCCTCGGATTGTTAAGCACCTCCATCACCCATGCCCCGAGCGGCCGGTCCCCCCACCGGCCGCTCCCCCTTTTAGGCTCACCCTGCGAAATTAAACTCGATACCGCGATGGGTGTGTCGGGACAGGCGCGCGAGGTCTGCTTACAAGCGGGCAGCCTGTGCCCAGGTGACGACGGGACTGCGGCGGGGACGAAAGCCTCCGCGATTTCCGCGGGACGGCTTGAGCCGCTGCCCATCCATGATGGCGCTATCCGCTCCGCGCGCCTCAGCGCCGGCGCCCCATCGGGCGGTAGCCGGAAAGCGAGCGCGGCCGCATCCGAAAGCGCGGCGGGAGCGGCGGCGGCACGTTGTGAAGCGGCGAACCGCAGTTCGAGCAGATCTCGATTTGGGTTGTTTGCACGCGCAGCCAGTGTCCGCGCGCGGGACACTCGGGATTGAGACACTGCACGGTCCAGCCCGGCAGATATTGCATCGTCTCGCCTCGCAGTGAGTGAGGGCACGCGGCGGAAGGGGATGCAAGCCGCCGAAACGCCCGTCCAGCAAAAACGCCCCGTAAAACAGGCCGGATTGTGCGCCGTCGTTTCTAGTGTGTCAAGAAAAATATCCACAATTAGTAGGGGTAGGCTTGCGCGAGCCGTTCTGCACACTTCTTCGGGCCGGTGGAGCGAAGTCTTAGGTTCGGACGAGGCTAGTTCGGGTTTGGAGGCGGGGGCGGATTGTCGTTTTGGCTCTGGTTTTGGTTCTGGTCTTGGTTTTGATTCTGGTTTTCGTTCTGGTTCTGGTCGGTGCTGGGTGAACTGGCGCCCGTTGAATTGCCGTTGCTCGAACTGCTGCCAGCCGCAGCAGCCTTGGCTTGCAGGGCGTCAATCTTCTTCTGCAGGTCGTCGATCTCCTGCTGCTTGGCGGCGATCTGGTCCTGCTCGTCTTTCAGCGCGGCCGCCCCGGCCTTGTCGGAGGAATAATCGGGCTTGCCGTAATACATCTGCTGATCGAGGACCAGCTTGCGCTGCGCAATGTCGAGATCGGTTTTCAGACTCTTGAGCTGCTGCTGATTCGCGTCGATTTCGGCGGCTTTCGCGGCCTTGTCCTTGTCACTGACAGGAGCGGCCTGGCCCTGCGCGCCCTGGTCGGATGACGCAGCGGCGCTCTGGTTCGCATCGCCCACGACGCTGACCCCACCGGGATTGCTCGGGATGTTGTCGTTGTCCCAGACCTTCGCGGCCTTGGGCTCGTCTTTCTTCTCTTCGCGCGCGCGACGTGCCGCGGCCGCAAGCGAATCCTGCGACTGGCCCGATTGGGCGGCGTCCTGCGATTGCGCTGAAACCGCCGGAACAATGGCGATCGGAGACGCCAGCAAGATCGCGAGGCCCCACTTGACCAGTTTCATCGCACTTCTCCCGTCAGCAGCCCTTCAACCACCGTGATTACTCCCCCATGGTAGGCGCGATGCGCGCACGATGGCAACTCGCGTTCGCCGCCTCATCCCAAAGAGGCAACTGTGCGCTTGTACGGGAGAAACCTTCGGCCGGCTAGGCACAAAACCGTCGACCTCAGGGTGGCGATCCTTATCGGATCGCCACCAACATCTTCCCGGTATTCTCGCCCTGCAGAACACCAATCAGTGCGCGCGGCATATTCTCGAAGCCTTCGACGATGGTTTCGCGGTACTTAAGCTTGCCTTCCCTGATCCATTGCGCCATCTGCGCGATGCCTTCCGGAAAGCGCTCGGCGAATTGATAGACGAGGAAGCCCTCGGCGCGCGCCGTTTTCGTGAGCAGGTAGCCGAAAACCGCCGGGCGCGGCTCCGGCTTCGACAGATTGTATTGCGAAATCTGCCCGCTGATTGAAATGCGCGCCTTGGTGTTCAGCACGGGGAAAATCGCGTCGGTGACGGCGCCGCCCACGTTGTCGAAATAGCAGTCGATGCCGTTGGGGCAAAGTTCTTTCAACTTGGCCACGTAGTTCTCGGTCGTCTTGTAGTTGAAGGCGGCATCGAAGCCCAATTCGCCCGTGAGCCACGCGACTTTGTCGTCGCCGCCTGCGATTCCCACGGCGCGGCATCCCTTGATTTTGGCGATCTGCCCGGCGACCGAGCCGACCGCGCCCGCCGCGCCGGATACGACCACGGTCTCGCCCGCCTTCGGCTGGCAAATGTCGAGCAGGCCGAAATACGCCGTCATTCCGGGCATTCCGAGCACGCCGAGTGAGGTCGAGGGCGGCGCGACATTCGGATCGAGTTTGCGCAAACCCGCTCCATCCGAAACCGCGAATTCCCGCCAGCCCCAATAGCCGTTGACGATGTCGCCGGGCTGAAATCTCAGATTTGCCGACTGCAGCACTTGGCCGACCGCGCCGCCAACCATTACCTCGCCGATGTTCACCGGATCGGCGTACGTTCGCACGCCATTCATGCGGCCGCGCATGTAGGGATCGATCGAAAGAAACATACTGCGAACGAGAAGCCGGCCATCCGTAAGCGCGGGAATCGGTACCGAGACGAGCGAGAAATCCGACTCTTTCGGCATGCCCACGGGGCGCGCCGCGAGGACGAACTCCCGGCTGACCGTCGGGAGAGAGCTTGGGGCGCCAGCTGAGGTGGATGTCATGGCGATCCTCGGCGGCATTATGCCACTGTTCTCTTTGTGTGTGGTATATCGATAGGCGCACCGCCGGGTCGGAAAGGCATCCCGATGAGAAAACGGGCGTTTGTTCTGCTGGCACTCGCATTGGCTCTCGCGCTCGGCCCGCTTGCGATTCCAGCGCGCGCCCGAACACAGAGTTTGCGGCAGGACGATTTTTCTTTTACCGCGCAGCAGGGTGGCCAGGGCGCGCCCGTGTCCGCGGCGGAATCGCAGCCGCAGCAAATAGTGACCGAATACACGCTTCCGCCCGACCTTTACACGAAGGCGCGCCACCTCGGCGAGATTCATTTTCGGCTCGCGATCATCGATTTCGTCTACGGCGTGATCGTGTTGTGGCTGATCCTGCAGCTGAGGCTCGCGCCGAAATATCGCGATTGGGCGGAGAAAGCAGCGTCCAACCGCTTCGTGCAGGCGATGATTCTTGCGCCGCTGCTGATTCTCACGATGGATGTGCTGGGCCTGCCCGCGGACATTTATGAGAATTGGGTCAACCGGGCATATGGGCTTTCCGTACAGGGCTGGCGCTCGTGGGCGTGGGATTGGACGAAGAGCGAATTCCTCGGCGTGATCGGGGGAACCATCCTCATCTACATTCTCTACGCAGTGATTCGCAAGAGCCCGCGGCGCTGGTGGTTCTATTTCTGGCTGGTGTCGCTGCCGCTCGGCCTGCTGCTGGTTTTCGCCGAGCCGCTGGTGATCGATCCGATGTTCCACAAGTTCGAGCCGCTCGCGGAGAAAGATCCCGCGCTCACGGTGTCGCTCGAAAAGCTGGTACAGCGGGCGGGGCAGAATATTCCGCCGGAGCGAATTTTCTGGATGGGAGCTTCCGAGAAATCGACGGAACTGGATGCGTACGTCACCGGATTCGGTGCGTCGAAGCGAATCGTGGTATGGGATACCACCATTAAGGACATGACCACGCCGCAAATCGTCTTCGTGGTCGGCCACGAAATGGGGCATTACGTGCTCGAGCACATTCCGAAAGGAATCGCGCTCGCCGCGATCTTCTTTCTGGTTCTCTTTTATCTCGGCTATCGCTCGATTGGTTGGGTGCTCACGCGCTGGGGAGAGAAATGGGGGATTCGCGGCGTCGACGATTGGGCGTCGCTGCCGGCGCTGCTATTGCTGCTCAGCATCTTCTCGTTCGTGGCGAATCCGATCACGAGCGCGGCCAGCCGCTACTTCGAGCATCAGGCTGACCAATACGGTCTCGAGGTGACGCACGGTCTCACGCCGGATTCAGGCCAAGTAGCGGCGCAGGCGTTCGAGGTTCTCGGCAAGGTCGATCTGTCCGATCCGGCGCCCAATCCGGTGGATGTTTTACTCTTCTACAGCCATCCGGCGGTCGCTGACCGAATCCACTTTGCGCTGACCTATAACCCGTGGGCCAATGGCAGCCACGGCGAATTCGTCCATTAAGGAAAAGGTGGGTCTCTGTTTCCGTAGCGCCGGCGTTACGCTTAATTCCGCGCGTGCAGCGTCATGCGAATGCCGTTGCGCGGGCGCAGCGTGACGAGCGGCTCGGGCACCACTTCGTGCCCCGGCACGAGCCGCAGCCGGAATTTCTGCGCGAGCATGCCGATCACGATGGCCGCTTCCATCAGCGCGAATCCCTGGCCGATGCAGCGCCGCGGCCCATCGCCAAACGGAAAATACGCGCCCGCAGGCAGACGCTGCATCAGGCCGTCGAGCCAGCGCTCGGGGCGATAAGCATCGGGATCGTCGAAGAAGCGCGAATCGCGATGAGTCACCCACGGCGCGAGCAGGATCGTCGAGCCGAGCGGAATATCGTAGCCGCCGATCTGGCAAGGCTCGATCGCCATGCGCGCGAGGATGTACGCGGGCGGATAGAGCCGCAGCGATTCGTTCATCACGGCTTGCAAATAGGGCAGCCGCTGCAGGTCGGCCACTTCCGGCGGACGCCCGCCCAGCACGCCGCGTAATTCCTCGTGCAAGCGCGCTTCGATCGCGGGATTCTGGCTGAGCGCGTACCACGTCCACGAAAGCATCTGCGAAGTAGTCTCGTGCCCGGCGATGAAGAGCGTCATCGCTTCGTCGCGAAGCTGCTGCTTGGTCATGTGGGTGCCGTCTTCGTCCATCGCGTCCATCAGCAGCGCGAGGAGATCGTTGTGATGAGCCGCGCCGTTGGCGGCCTGTCGCTCGGCAATCATGCGATAGACGAGCGAGTCCATGAACGCGAGCTCTTGATTCGCGCGGCGATTGTTCGGCGTCGGCCACGTCTCGGGAACGCGCACCGGGAATCGCTGCCGCCGCAGCGAGTAGCGCATCAAGAACGTCATCGCGCGGCCCACCTGCTCGGCTTCGCCGGGGAGCGTGGTGCCGAAAAGCGTGCGTACGGCGATATCGAGCGTGAGGCTCATCATGTCCTGCGAGACGTTGCGCTCTTCGCCGTCGCGCCAGCGCGAGATGTGGTCCTCGGCGATTTCGGCCATCGTGGCCGCGTAGTCGTTCACGCGCGCGCGATGAAACGCGGGCTGCGCGAGCCGCCGCTGCCGCCGCCAGAAATCGCCTTCGCTGATCAGCAGGCCCTGGCCGAGCATGCGTCCCGTGATGCGGCGCGTAAGCTCGCTCTTGTGAAATTTGCTCTGCTGGACGACCAGCACCTGCTCGATGAAATCGGGATTATTCAGCAGGATGCGTTCCTGCATCATCACGTGGAAGCAGACGATATCGCCGTACTCGCGCGCGTAGCGCCGCATCACGCCGAGGGGATCGCCGCGGACGTCGAAGGCTACCCCAACGATGGGCAGGCCCTTCGGCCCGGGTAGCGCCCGTTTCCCGTTTGACGACATTCGATCGTTGCGCGCGAGTCCGCGCAGCCTCCTGGATCATCTGATTGTACCGTGAGGCTGGCCTTTTGGCGCTCGCGCGGGACGGTATAAGATGTTCGTGCAAATTGGATCGCCGAAAAAAGAGAATTCCATGGAATGCGAAAAGCCGGAATGGGTCGCGCAGGTCGAGGGCATCCTCGGAGTATTGAACGAGGGCGTGCTGATTGCCGACCAGTGCCACCGGATCGTCTACGTCAACGAGCGCATGGCCGAAATGGTCGGCAGCCCCGCATCGGAAATCATCGGCCAGTTCGCCTCCGAATTTTATGCGCCGGGCGAATACGCGTACCTGATGGCGCACTCCGCCGAGAACAAGCTGGACGGCCAGAGCCGCTTCGAATTCGTCCTGCCGCAAAAAGACGGAAAGCGCTTGCCAGTGATCATCAGCTCGCGGAGCGTCGAGGATCTCGAAGGCCATACGTTCGGCATCGTGATGTTCACAGACATTTCAGAACAGAAGTGCGCGCAGGAGCAGCTTCGCGAGGCCAACGCGCAGCTCGAGAAGCGCCACAAGGAAATTGAAGAGGACCTCGCGCTGGCCGCGCGCGTGCAGCAGAGCCTCGCGCCGCAATCCATCACCTGGGGCGGCATGCGCGTCGAAACGTTCCTCGATTCGGTGCGGACGATTGGCGGCGATTTCGGCCTGGTGAGCGCGCAGGACAACGAACACCTCACGGTGCTCGTCTGCGACGTCTCGGGCCACGGGATTGGCTCGGCGCTCGTCGCCAACCGCCTCTATGCCGAAGTCCTGGCGGAAATGCGCAGCGGCGCCCGGCTCGGCGAGATGCTCGGCGAGCTCAACCGCTTCGTGCTGCAGAGCATCGGCGGCTCGTCATTTCTTTTCAGTGCCGCGGCAGCGCGGCTCGATCGTGGCGGGCGCTGCATGGTTTTCGCGGGCGCAGGGCATCCGCCGGGGATGGTGGTGACGCCGGGAAAAGAGCCGCGCCTGCTCGAATCGCGCAGCATGTTGCTGGGGGCGTTCGACGATGCGGTCGGCCCCGAGGCGGAACTTCAGGTCCCTCTCGATCCGGGCGACCGCGTCGTGCTCTACACAGACGGCTTCACCGAGGTCTTCAATTCGCGCCGCGAAATGCTCGACGTGGACGGCCTGCAGAAAATCGTCCGCGAGACGTCGCACCTGCCGCTCGGTGAAATGAAGCAGGGCATCCTGGATCGCGTCGCCGCGTGGCGCGCGGGCCCGTCGCGCGACGATATGTCGCTCGTCCTCCTCGAAGTCCTCTGATCGCCGGGCTTCGATCCTAGTGGTGGCACAGACAATCCTGTCTGTGCATGACTGGCGCGGTATAATCGCTCTCCGGTTCCAGGCTGGGAGGTTTTCGTGGCAGAAACCGTCCGATTGACAACCACCGCCAAGGCTGCGGGCTGCGCGGCAAAGCTCAGCCCCAGCATCCTCGAGAATGTGCTGAAGCGGCTGCCGGCGCAGTACGATCCGAACGTCCTCGTAGGGTTCGAGACGAGCGACGATGCGGCCGTCTATCGCCTCTCGGATGATCTCGCGCTCGTCCAAACCGTCGATTTCTTCACGGCGATCGTCGACGAACCTGATCTCTTCGGCCAAGTGGCCGCCACCAACGCGCTGAGCGACGTTTTCGCGATGGGCGGCCGGCCGATCTCGGCGCTGACGATTGTCGCGTTCCCCGCCGCGCAGCCGCCGGAAGTGCTGGAAGCGATTTTGCGAGGCGGGCTCGTCAAAATGACGGAAGCAAACTGCACGGTGGTCGGCGGGCATTCGATCCGCGACGACGAAGTGAAATTCGGCTACGCCGTCACTGGGCTGATCGATCCGCGGAAAGTCTGGCGCAACGTCGGCGCGCGCCCCGGCGACACGCTGATCCTCACCAAGCCGCTCGGCACGGGCGTGATCGCGACCGCGCTCAAGCAGACTCAGGCCGAGCCTGAATGGGTGGCCGCGTCCACGGCTTCGATGACGCGCCTCAACCGCGACGCTGCCGACGCGCTGCACGAAATCGACGACGCAGCCCCCGCCGGCGCGAAGCCGGTCCATGCCGTCACCGACGTCACCGGATTCGGCCTGCTCGGCCACTCGCGCGAGATGGCCATCGGCAGCGGCGTCTCGATTCGCATCGATCCCACGCGCATCGCCTATCTCCCGGGCGCAATCGACGCGGCGCGCGGCGGCTTCCTCTCGGGCGGCCTCGCGAATAACCGCCAATTCGTCGAAGGCTGCGCGCAATTCGCTCCGTCGATTCCGGAGGAATTCCGCTCGCTCCTGCTCGATCCGCAAACGTCCGGCGGCCTGCTCGCCTCGCTCGCTCCCGAAGCGGTCCCCGCGGCGCTCGCCGCATTCGAGCGCCGCAACGTCCCCGCGCGCGTCATCGGCGAAGTCGTCGCCAAGCGTTCGCCCCTCATCGAGATCGCCTAAGTTTTCAGTGGTCATGGGAACCTTTCGGGGCTCGTCGGCATCCACAGAGATCATGGAAAGTCGCCGCGTCGCGCGCTGGGCGATAGGCAGCATCCTTTGCCTTTTTCTCCTGTCATTCGGTGTTCAAGGCCAGGAGCCAGCGTTGAGCAACATAACGATCGATTCTGAGGGGAGTGGGTTGGGCCCTTCTACCCGTGTGAAGCTCGTCATCCAAACTCACCGCGGCAAGAGTTATCTTGGTGACCGAGAGATCGATTCAAGGCTGATCGACACGCTCCTTCTAGCTTTTAGCGCTCCCGCTCTGCCAACTCCTCAAGCCCGTAATCTTGGCATTACGCGCGAGTGGCTACACCAGAATGCCGAGACAGCTCCTAGGAATGGAGCGCCGAACCAACAGGTACTCTTCGAAGAGAACTTTTCCGATCCTGAGATCATCGAGCAGCTTCTACCCTCTTGCTTCAACTTCTTGAAGTTTGGTGACTATCCCACGGTGCAAATCACCGTCGCACTTGCCAATGGCCAGCGCTGGGTCGCTGCGTCTCATTCGTATTATCCATTCATGTTGCCCTGGACAGTCAACCTCACCGGTCAAGATCGAAAGACCTACAATGCCGATATCTCCCGTGCAATTGCTGCGCTCACGCCAACCGGAAGTTTCAATCGGGACCGCCTGGACGGCGAAGAATTAGGAACCCGACTAGTCAATACTGTGATGGCACACATCAAGGACCAGTGGGATCTTCTGGGCGTTGAGAATCGCGCGCCAGAGAGCTTCGCCATCCTGCGCCGCGATTTCCAGGTTGAGCGCGCTGAGATTAATCCCTACCGTGGCGTTGATTTTGGTTTCCAAGAAGACGATCCAGTTCCCCACGAAGAGAATCTGCAGGCGGTTCTACGAAAGCCGTCTTTGCCCGGTAATGCCAAAGAAGATGTGGCTCTGCGGTTTCATGATGGGAAGATCGACGGAGTGGGGAATCTCGCGCAACGCATCGCGCCGTATGAAGCGCTCGCGCTCTCCGTTGCGTGGCTCAATGGCTACCTGGCTGAGCATCCTGAACAGCCTTTATACATCCGCTTCGTACATGATCGGTCTTTCAGCGTAAAGGCGATGCAAAACTTCGCGGCCGACATGAAAGGATTGAACAAGGAATCTCTCGCAAATGAAGTGGCCGCTGTTCAGGATAGAGCCGCCCTCGTATTTCTCGGTTACGGGAGCGACTGGATTATCCTGCCGGACAAGCGGATGATTCTCTGGAGACACTACGCTCCAGCAGGCTACTTGAAGTGGCAAGCAACCGATTTCAAAATTGAACGGTGTGCGGACTATAACGCGAACGGAGGCGGGTGCGTCGGGTCCGTGGTGTCGCCTGTTGGCGATATCCTGCAATGAAGCGGTTTCGCTACCAGATGCTTGCAGAATTGTCACTTCGAGGAACCGCCGCAAAACTTTCGCCGACAGTCGCCTGAAATAGCCGAATCGTGTACACTCTCCCGCGTTCACTTCCTTCATGGACCCGGTAACACACGGCATCGCGGGCGCGCTCCTCGGCAAGGGATTTTTCTCGAAGCGCCAGGAGAAGGTCGCGATTTTCGCGGCCACGCTCGGCGCCGTTTTCCCCGATATCGACACCTTCTACGAGGCGTACGAGCAAGTCGCGCATCACGATCCGCTCGCGATCGTGAAATACCATCGCGCGATCACGCACTCGTTCGTGGGGCTGCCGTTTTTCGCCGCGCTGCTCGCTGCGCTCACTCCGCCTGTGCTCAATCTGTTCAAGCGGCGCTATCCGCGCCTGCACGATTGGGAAGCGCCGCCTTTCTGGCTGCTCACCGTAATCTACGGCGTTGGGATCGCGAGCCACATCCTTCTCGACGTTATGACGTCGTTCGGCACGCGCATGTGGTATCCGATTTCGACGCGGCGCTTCGCGTGGGATTTGCTGTTCATCATCGACTTCGCGTTCACGACGATCATGCTTGCGCCGCAGGTGACTGCGTGGATCTACCGCGATCCGGCAAAGAGCCGCGGGCGCGCTGTGAAAATGTGGATCGCGTTCACCGTGGGCGATCTCATTGCCTGGCTGGCGACGCGCGCCGCTTCTTATCCATTCCACCTGTGGGTTGCGATTCTGATCAGCGCGCTGCTGGCCGTGCTGTTTTTCGCTCCGGCGGTGCGCGGCTGGGGATTCAAAATCACGCGCGCGGAGTGGTGCCAGGCCGGAATGTTCTGCACGATCGTATATCTCTTTTTCTGCTCGGTCGCGCACCATCGCGCGATGCTGAAAGTGCGCGCGTTTGCCGACGAACATCACATCGAGGTCGATCGCATGGGCGCGCTGCCGATCCCGCCGTCGCTGCTCGACTGGGGCGACGAGATTCGCACGCCCAACGGCATCTTCGTCTCGCAATTCGATCTGCGCGAAAAAAATCCGCCGGCCTTTTATTTTGTCGCCGATTCGCCGCTCGACGATTACATCCTGCGCGCGTCCACGATGCCCGAGGTGCGCCTCTACTGGCAATTCGCGCGCTTCCCGGTGATTCGCAGCTACGCGGAGGGCGGCCTGCACGTGGTCGAGATCGGCGAAAATCGGTCGATGCAGGGAGGCCGCCGCGGCCCGCAGCCATTCACCTACCAGGTCGTGTTCGACAGCGCCGGCAAGGTTGTCGAGCAGGGCTGGCTTACCGAGGGAATGCCCGGGCGCCGGATGCGCTATCTGGTGCCGCAGCAGCCGGTGGCGCGGCCCACGCCGCCCGAAAAGAACGCGCCGTGAAAATTCTGATCTTCAGCGACATTCATGGAGACGTGCGGACGCTGAAAAGCATCGTCGCGCAGCCCGCCGACCTCTACATCGCTGCGGGCGACCTCGCCACATTCGGCCGCGGCCTCGAGCGCTGCGGCGAGGTGCTCGAGCCGCTCGGCAACCGCCTCTGGGT
>JBAPOM010000170.1:0-37500 GCA_049279635.1 Candidatus Acidiferrales bacterium | reverse complement strand
GTGGTGAGCCGGCGGGCGATCCTCGAAGAAGAGCAGAAGGCCAAGCGGGACGCGCTGGCGGCAACGCTTTCGGAAGGCGCGATCGTGAACGGGCACGTGAAAAACGTGACGGATTACGGCGTGTTCGTCGATTTGGGCGGGATGGATGGACTGCTCCATGTAAGCGATTTGGTGTGGGGCCGCGTGCCACATCCCTCGTCGATTGTGAAGCCGGGGGACGAGATTCAGGTCCAAATCCTGAAATTCGACAAGGAAAAGCAGCGGATTTCGCTGGGGAGCAAGCAGCTGCTGCCCGATCCGTGGGCGACAGTGCCGGAGCGGTTCCCGACGGGAACGCGGTTGCAGGGAAAAATCGTGGGCGTGACGGATTACGGCGCATTCGTGCAGATCGAGCCGGGCGTCGAAGGGCTCGTGCACGTGAGCGAAATGAGCTGGTCGAAACACGTGAAGCACCCGTCGAAAATCGTGAAGGTGGGCGACGACGTGGAGGTGGTGGTGCTCGAAGTGAAGACGGACCAGCGGCGGATTTCGCTCGGCCTGAAGCAGACGCTGCCAGATCCATGGGAACAGGCGGCGGAGAAATATCCGGTGGGATCGCTCGTCGGCGGGCGCGTGCGGAATCTGGCGGATTTCGGGGCGTTCGTGGAAATCGAAGAAGGCATGGAAGGGCTGATCCACATAAGTGACGTCAGCTGGACGGAACGCATCAAACATCCGAGCGAGAAATTCAAGAAGGGCGACAAGATCGAGGCGCGCGTGCTGAAGGTGGATTCGCAGAACCGGCGGCTCTCGCTCGGCATAAAGCAGGTGAACGACATCTGGGCGAACTGGTTCGCGGAGCACAAGATCGGCGAGGTGCTCAAGGGAAAAGTGGCGCGGACGACGGATTTCGGGGCGTTCGTGGAACTGGCCGAAGGCATCGAGGGCTTGTGCCACGTTTCCGAGATCGAGGAGCGGCGCCCGAAGGGTGATCGCGACAACCGGGACAGCAAAGTGAAGGGCTCGCGCGCCGACCGAGTGAACGCCGTGCTTTCGCCGGGGCAATCGTACGATTTCAAGGTTCTGCGGCTCGAGCCGGAGCAGCGCAAGATCAGCTTGAGTTATCGCGCCGCGCAGAAGCAGGTGGAGCGGCAGGAAATGGAAACGTTCCGGTCGTCGAAATCATCGCCGAATGCGACGATCGGCGATGCAATCATGGCCAAGCGGCAGTCGTCGTCTTAGGCAGCCGACCGGCTTGGCGCGGCGAAGATTTTACAAGCTAAGGGGCGGGGCCTGAAGAGGCTCACATTGGGGCGTTTCCGGAAGTAAAATCATTTACGTCGTACTCATTTGGTGATATGCAAGGGTTGTGCGACGACCCCGCCTTGGCGCGCAAACGGCCCACGCACGAATGCTGAGAGGAGGCTGTTCAACAGATGGCTGAAGGTCCGGGAGAGCGCGAAAACAAAGACCATAACACCGTGACGAAAGCCGACCTCGTCGAAGAGGTTACACGGGTGACGGAACTGCCGCGGAAGGAATCGGAAGCGGTCGTCGAGACGATCTTCGAGAGCATCATCACGGCTCTGCAAGGCGACGACAAGATCGAGATTCGCGGGTTCGGAAGCTTTCGCACACGGCAACGCCGCGGACGCACGGGACGGAATCCGAAGACCGGGGCAAAGGTGGAAGTGCCGCCGAAGAAGATCCCCTATTTCAAGCCCAGCAAGGAACTGAAGGATCACGTCAACAATCCGCACGCGGCGGGCGCTGCCGCGGGTTCGCCCGAGCCCGCGCGGGACTAGGGCGGATGGACTATCTTTGGACGCCGTGGCGGTACCGGTATATCGCCAATGCGTCGAAGAATGACCGCTGCGTTTTCTGCGACGCGCTGGCCGCAAAAAACGATGCGGAAACGCTGATCGTCCTGCGAGGCGAGAAGAATTTCATCATCCTCAACCGGTTTCCCTATACCTCAGGGCACACGATGGTCGTGCCGTACGCGCATATGGCCGATTTCGCCGCAGTCGATCCGGACACGCTCACCGAAATGATGCAGCTGGCGCAGCGCGTGCAGACGGCGCTCGGCCAGACCTATCATCCCGACGGCTATAACCTCGGCATGAATCTCGGACGTGCGGCGGGCGCGGGCATCACCGAGCACCTTCATTTGCACGTGCTGGCGCGATGGTCGGGCGACGCGAATTTCATGACCGTTGTGGCCGAGACACGCCTCGAGCCGGAAGACCTTTCGACCACGTACGAACGAATGCGCAAGGCTCTCACGAGCTGAGCTGATCTGTTCTTCCCGCGCGATTTACGCGAAACCCCTGACGGCGTCCGGTCCGGCGGACTTGTGTATACTGGCGCTGGCGTTGTCCGGGGGAAGCTATCACGTCCAAGCCATCGAGTTCGGTCGAGCGGGCAAGCGCGCCCGTAGTGGTCGCGCCATACCGTCGGTATCCGGAGGGCACGCAGCCGCCGCTGCTGTATCCGGCGTATCGCTCGACGCTGCATCGCAGCCCGCGCAATGCGCTGATTCTGCTGCCGCACACGCTTTCCGAGGTGACCGGGCCGGTCTACGGGCACGGCGACATCCAGGAAACGGACAACGACCTGACGCGGCAGGGTGAGGGCGAGCCGATCGGCGAGCGCATTATCGTGACCGGGCGCGTGGTCGACGACAACGGACGTCCCGTGCCGCAGGCGCTGATCGAAATCTGGCAGTGCAACGCCGCTGGGCGTTACCGGCATAAATCCGACGAGCATCCGGCGCCGCTCGATCCGAATTTCACGGGCGCGGGACGAACGCTGACGGACGCGCAGGGCAACTACCGCTTCACGACGATCAAGCCGGGACCGTATCCGTGGGGCAATCACCCGAATGCCTGGCGGCCGGCGCACATTCATTTTTCGCTTTTCGGCACGGCGTTCGCGACGCGCCTCGTGACGCAGATGTATTTTCCGGGCGATCCGCTGTTTCCGTTCGATCCGATCATGAATTCGCTGCCGGACGACAAAGCGCGGCAGCGGCTGATTTCGAAGTTTGATATCGACCTGACGCAGCCAGACTGGGCGCTCGGATTTCGATTCGACATCGTATTGCGCGGGCGTGAAGCGACGCCATTCGAGACGAAATAGCGGAGCAGATGGTAATCGACCTGATACCGACGCCGTGGCAGACCGTGGGGCCATACTTCGCCATCAGCCTCGCTGGCGGGCATTCCGTGGAGCATATCGCGGGTCCGAACACAAAGGGCGAACGCGTGAAGCTGATGTGCGCGATGTTCGACGGCGAAGGGCAGGGCGTGGATGAAGCGCTGATTGAAATCTGGCAAGCGAACGCGGACGGCAAATACAACCATCCCGACGATCCGCAGGACAAGCCGGTCGATCCGGATTTTCTGGGCTTTGGGCGGCAGGCGACGGATGAAAACGGCGTCTGCATATTTGAGACCATCAAGCCGGGGCACGTGCTGGGATCGAATGGCGCGATGCAAGCGCCGCACCTGGTGGTTTCCGTGCTCGCGCGCGGGATTTTACGGCGGCTGCCGACGCGGATTTATTTTGCAGGCGATCCGGCGAACGAGAAGGATCCGGTTCTGGCGCTCGTCCCGAGAGAGCGGCGCGAGACGCTGATGGCACAGCCGGTGGCGGGCCAGCCGGGCGCGTGGCGGTTCGATATTCATTTGAGCGGCGAGAACGAAACCGTATTCTTCGACGTCTGAGAGGAGACAGCGTGCCGGCGCGACTCATCGATACTCTCGCAACCACGGGCCCGCTGGCCGATCTGTTCGCCGACGATTCCCTTCTGCAGGCAATGCTGGATTTTGAAGTGGCGCTCGCGCGGGCGGAGGCGCGCCTCGGCATCGTGCCGGCGGACGCGGCGGATGCGATTCGAGCGGCGGCGAAGGCCGGCAATTTCGATGCGGCTGCGTTGGCACGCCAAACGCTGCGCGGCGGCACGCCGGGCATTCCTCTGGCGAAGGCGCTGACAGCAAAGGTGCGCGCCGCAAATGCGGAGGCAGCACGCTGGGTGCATTGGGGCGCCACGAGCCAGGACGTGGCCGATACGGGGTTGATGTTGCTCCTGAAGCGCGCGCAGCCAATTCTTACGGCCGACCTTTCGCGCCTCGAAGCGGCGCTGGAGCGGCTTTCCGATCAGCATCGAAACACGGTGATGCTGGGGCGAACGCTTCTGCAGGCGGCGCCGCCCGTGACGTTTGGACTGAAGGCGGCGGGATGGCTCGCGGCAATCCGGCGGAGCCGGCTGTGGCTTGAGGACGCGTTTCAGGACGCGCTGATTTTGCAGTTCGGCGGCGCGAGCGGAACGCTGGCGGCGCTGGGCGAAAAGGGCTTCGAAGTGGGGCGCGCGATGGCCAAGGAACTGGGCCTCGGCTTTCCGGATGCGCCGTGGCACGCGCACCGCGACCGGCTGGCCTCGCTGGTGGCGGCGTGCGGCGTGCTGACGGGCACGCTCGGGAAAATGGCGCGCGACATCAGCTTGCTGATGCAGGGCGAGGTGGGCGAAGCGGCAGAGCCGGAAAGCGAGGGACGCGGCGGCTCGTCGACAATGCCGCAAAAGCGCAACCCGATCGCTTCGGCGTTGACGCTGGCGGCGGCGAATCGCGTGCCGGGGCTGGTGGCGGCGTTTCTCGCGGGCATGGTGCAGGAGCACGAGCGCGGCGTGGGCGGCTGGCAGGCGGAGTGGCCGACCGTGGCGGGCGTTATCCAGTCGACGGGACTTGCGATTGCGTCGATGGCGGAAGCGGCTGAGGGGCTCGAGATCGACGCTGAACAGATGCGCGCGAATATCGAGGCTACGGGCGGCAGCGTGTTCGCGGAGAAAGCGGCGATGCTGCTCGCCGCGAAGCTGGGCCGGGACGCGGCGCTGGAACTTGTGGGCGAGGCGGCGCGGCGCAGCGAAGAAGAAGGACGCACGCTGAAGGAAGTGCTCGGCGAAATTCCGGAGGTAGCGCGAGCGCTCGGCAGCAGGGCGCTGCGCGATCTCGAAACGCCGGAAAAGTATTTGGGCGCCGCGGAAGAGCTGCGAAAGCGGCTGCTCGTGAGCGAAGGCCGCGATAATTCGAAACCGAGGAAGCGCTAGAAGCGATGCCATTCGCGACGATCGACAACACGCGGATTTTCTACCGACTCGAAGGGAATGCCGGGCGGCCGGTGATCGTCCTTTCGCATTCGATCGGATGCGACCTGAGCCTCTGGGCGCAGCAGGTGCCCGACCTGCTGCAACATTTTCAGGTGTTGCGCTACGACACGCGCGGACATGGAGCGTCGGACGCGCCGAACGGAGATTATTCGATCGAGCAGCTGGGGCGGGACGCGCTCGGGCTCGTCGATGCGCTGGGGATTTCGAAATTCGCGTTTTGCGGGCTGTCGCTCGGCGGGATGATCGGGCAGTGGCTTGGCGCAAACGCCGGCGACCGTCTTACTGGGCTAATTCTGGCAAATACCTCTTCGCACATCGGGCCGAAATCATTCTGGGATGAACGGCGGCGCGTGGTGCTCGAAGGCGGGATGGCAGCGATTGCGGATGGCACGATGCAGCGATTTCTTTCGGCCGAGACGCTGGCGGAAGGCAACGTCTACGCGAGCTCGATCCGGGCGGTGATTCTGGGGACCGACCCAGCGGGCTATGCGAGCTGCTGCGCGGCCATTCGCGATATGGATCATACGGCATTGCTCGCGAGGATTCGGGTGCCGACGCTGGTGATCGTCGGCGAGCGAGACGTCGCGACACCGTGGGTGGGACACGGCGAGATTCTGGCGCGCGAGATTCACGGGGCGCGCGCTGTGCATTTGCCGGCGGCGCACCTGTCGAATGTGGAGCGGCCGCGATCTTTCACGGCGGCGATTTACGATCTGCTGGCGCCCAAGGCTGCGCCGGGTAACTACACCGACCCCATTGACGAAGGCTTCGCGGTGCGGCGGTCAGTACTGGGCGACGGGCACGTGGACCGGTCAATCGCAGCGACCACCGATTTCAATCGCGAATTTCAGGAGCTGATCGCGCGCTACGCGTGGGGCACGATCTGGACGCGGCCGGGGCTCGACCGGCGGACGCGACGGCTGCTGGTGCTCGCGATGATGGCTTCGCTCGGGCGCTGGGAAGAGTTTCGGATGCATGTGCGCGCGGCGCTCGAGCATGGATTCGAACCGTGCGATTTGAAGGAATTGCTGCTGCAGGCGGCCATTTATGCGGGCGTGCCAGTGGCGAACACGGGATTTCAGATTGCGATGGAAGAGATTGAGAAGAGAAAAGCGTCGAGCGCTAAGGCGTGAACTGGATTGTCTACATTTCCTCAAGTTCAATAAGAGAGCAGATCCCTCGCTGCGTCCCGTGCCCGCAAAAGGCGCGGGAGAAGCAAAGGCGCACGGGACTCCACTCGGGATGACAAGTCTTGCTTGGCGCGGCTGATTAGCCGTAGTTGGGCGGGTTCACGGATTGGTCCATGCCCATCGTTTTTTGGCCGCCTTGGGCGACGTTCACGCTGATGAGGCAGGGTTCCTTCGAGGCGAGCGCGGCTTTCAGGGCTGGCTCGAGATCCTCGGGGCGATCTACTTCGCGTGCCGACATGCCGTAGCCCTGCGCGATTTTGACCGCGTCGATTCCGGGGATGTCGATGCCGGGAACATTTTTCCCGACCTGCGTGAAATCGCGAAAGCCCTTCAGCGCCGAATAGTTTCCATTGCGGACGACGAGAAAGACGACGGGCGCTTTCTGCTGCACGGCCGACCACAGCGCTTGAATCGAATACTGCGCGGAGCCGTCGCCCACGGGGCACACGACACGCCGATTCGGATGCGCGAGTTGCAGCCCGACGGCCGCAGGCAGGCCGAAGCCGAGAATTCCGCTGCGGACGGAATAGAACGAGCCGGGCTCGTCGAGCTGGACGTAACGGTCGAGATCGCCCTTCGAGGAGGGGCACTCCTCGGAAAGGATGGCGTCGCGCGGCAGGAGCTTATTGAGCGTGCTGAAAAGATATGCGGTCGTGATCGGATATTCGGGGCGCGGCTCGGGCGGCTTCGGGCACGGCACGACACTGCGCTCAACGGCTTTTACACGCTGCGCGAGATATCTTGCGGCGACCGATATATTGCCGACGACGCTGGTTCCGGCAAGCGCGGCGGAGGCGTCGCGCGTTGAATTCGTGATCTGGAAAAGCTTGGTGCCGGGCGCGATGGCGTCGCCGGGCACGTAGGCGTAATACAAGAAAACGGGCGCGCCGAGGACGACGACCGTGTCGTAGCCGGAGAGCTGCTCTGCGAGCGGCCTCTGTGCAGGCAACAAGCCGCCGCGAAACAGGCGATGGCTGCGCGGAAACGCCCAGTGAGGCGCGATCGGCTCGGCGAAGACGTCGGCATTGAGGCGTTCGGCGAGCGCGACGACATCGTGAAATGCACCGTCCTGCTCGATTTGCGAGCCGGTGACGAGCGCGAGGTTGCGGCTCGCGTCAATCGCACGCGCGACTTCGTCGAGGAGCGCGGGATCGGGCGAGACGGATTGACTGACCTTGCGTGCGACGATTGGCTGGCAGGGCTTGTTCCAATCGTCCATCGGGATCGAAAGAAAGACGGGGCCGCGCGGCGGCAGCATCGCGAGGTGATAGGCGCGCGCGATGGCGGCGGGAACGTCTTCGGGTAGCAGCGGCTCGTAAGCCCACTTGACGTACGGCTTCACGACCTCGACGGCGCGGCTCACGAGGAACGGCTCGGCGAGAATTTGGCGGCGATCCTGCTGGCCCGTGGTGACGACGAGCGGCGCCCCCAGGAGTTGCGCGTCGATGAGTGCGGAAAGGCCGTTGCCGGCGCTAGCGATCGAGTGGAGGTTCACGAAAGCGGCTTCGTTGCGCGCCAGGGCGTAGCCGAGAGCCATGCCGGCGGCGACGCGCTCGTGCAGGCCGAGGACGTACTGGAAATCGCGAGGCATGTCCTTGAGAAAGGGCAGCTCGCTCGAGCCGGGATTGCCGAAGATCGTGGCCATCCCGAGATCGCGGAGCACTTCGTAGGTTGCTTCTCGAACCGTGGTCACTGCTGCGGGCCTCCCTGAGATTGTGCCAAGAATGCTCGTGCGAATATATATCCGGGCGGCGAAATATCCACGGTCTTTCGAGGCGCTGTCCTGGTGACGCTCCGGCGCCAAAGCCGAAGAGAGATTCTTCGGCCAGAAAGCGGCCTCAGAATGACGCAGGGGGCGGTCGGTGCCGCAAAGGAACTGCGTACTGAACGGCCGCAAATGGAGAGGAATTCAAGACAAAACTGCGGCTAAATTGGGGCGTAACTTTCGCCCTCGGCGGGCCGTTATAACCAATTGCCCGCGCATGCGGATGCATCGTATTCTGTGACGCCTCCGGGTGGGCCAATTCAGGCCATGGGAAAACACGAATGGGCGAAATGATCTCAGTGCACGACCTTGTGAAGAACTACGGGCAATTCTGCGCGGTGAACCACATCTCGTTCACGGTGCCCGAAGGGGTGATTTTCGGCTTTCTCGGCCCGAACGGCGCGGGCAAAACCACGACGATCAAGATGCTGACGACCGTGCTCGATCCAACCAGCGGCAAGATCCTGGTGAACGGGCACGATCCGACGCGCGAGCAGAAGCAGGTGCGGCGATCGTTCGGAATCGTATTCCAGGACCCGAGCCTCGACGACGAGCTGACCGCATACGAGAACATGGACCTGCACGGGATTCTTTACGGCGTACCGCACAGCGAGCGGAAAAAACGCATCGACATGCTGATCGACTTCGTGGGGCTGGGCGACCGGAAGCACAATCTCGTGAAGGAATATTCGGGCGGGATGAAGCGGCGGCTCGAGGTGGCGCGCGCGCTGCTGCACAAGCCGCGCATTCTTTTTCTCGATGAGCCGACGATCGGGCTCGATCCGCAGACGCGCAACCACATCTGGGGATACATCCAGCAGTTGAGCAAGGAAGAAGGCGTGACGGTCTTTTTCACCACGCACTATATGGACGAGGCCGACCGCGTGGCGAACAACGTAGCGGTGATCGACCACGGCAAAATCGTGGCGCAGGGCACGCCCGGCGAGTTGAAAGAGCGGACCCAGTGCCCGAATCTGGAGGACGCGTTTATCGCGCTCACCGGGCATGCGATTCGCGAGGAAGAGGCGAACGCGACCGACCGGATGCGCATGATGGGACGCGCGTGGCGAGGCGGAGGGCGGCGATGAAGGCGATCTACATTCTCTGCGTGCGGCAATTGAAGCGTTACATCCGCTCACCCGCCCGCATTATCGGTTCGCTCGGGCAGCCGATCCTGTTTCTTGTGGCGCTGGGTTTCGGATTCAAGGCGATGTTCGCGCGGGCCGGCGGTGGGGATTACCTCGACTTTCTCTCGCCGGGAATCATCTCGATGGCGATCCTGTTCAACGCCGTGTTTTCGGGAATCGAGATCATTTGGGACCGGCAGTTCGGGTTCCTGAAGGAAACGCTGGTGGCGCCGGTCTCGCGAATCGAGATCGTGTTCGGCAGAATGCTGGGCGGCGCCCTTGTGGCCATGGCGCAGGGGATCGTCGTTTTCGTGATTTGCCTGATTGCCGGATTTCGGGTCCACGGCTCGCCCTATGCGCCGCTCGCGATCGTTTTTATGTTCATGATCTCGCTGCTCTTCGCGGGCATCGGGACGGTTTTCGGGTCTGTCCTTCAGGACATGCAGGGATTTCCGCTCATCATCAATTTTCTGATCATGCCGATTTTCTTTTTTTCGGGCGCGATCTTTCCCTCGGCCGGCCTGCCGAAGGTGCTGCAGATCGGGCTGCGGCTGAATCCGCTGAGCTACGGCGTAGACGGACTGCGCGGCGCGTGCAGCACGGTGTTTGCTTACGGCCTGACAACCGATCTAGCCGTCGTGACGATCATCACCGGCATTCTGCTTGGCATAGGCAGCTACTTCTTCTCGAAAATCCAGCTATAGGAAACGCAGACGCTAGGGCGCGCTAACGGGCCATTCACTACATGATTCCGCCTGGCGGGAGGGCGCTTATGGCGAGGCGCTCGTCGCGGCCGGGATCATTCACCAGCTTGCACTCATCGTTGAAGACCATGGTGGCGCGGGACTGCGTGTCGTAGGCGGGCCAGTGCGGCAGGACGCTGGTGCCGGGATTGCCGGTATGCGCGAAGGCGGCCCAGGCCGCGCTAACTTTGTCGGCAAGCAGCGCAACGTCGGGGGCGCTGCCATTTAATCCCACCGTTTTGTCCGTGTTGTCGAAGACGAAAGCGAGCTCGATCCCGTGCGGCGACATCAACCTGCCGCCGAGGACCGGCGTCCGCCAGGCGAAAATGTACATATAAGCAGGCGCGGCACCCTGCGCGACTTTGCGTTCCGCCTGCGTGATGGCGTTCATGCGCATCATGCGATCGGTGGTGACGGCGAAGTAGATTTCGCTGGGCGAGGCACCCGGGCGATCTTTTTGGTATGTGGCGATGATGCTGTCGAGTTTCGCATCGTCGTCGAGATGCAGATAAGCCTTGAGGCGCGTGCGCATGTCCGCGTCGGTCAGCGAAAAGAGTGATGGATCGCCGAGGCCGAGCAGGAGCGAGGATTCGGTGCCGTTGGTGCCGATCAGCATGGGTACATCCGCCGATTGCGCGGGAGCGTCGGGATCAAATGGATTGCGCGGCAGCGAACGGCCGTCGACGACGGGCCCGAGGCGAATCGCGTTGGGACCGGTGAGCGAGCGCATCGCGTCGAGCAGCTTTTCCATCGGCAGCTTCTGCAAATCGTCGATGCGATCGGGAGTAATATCGAGCTTGGCGATGAATTTCTCCGCGGATTTGTTGGCGTCTTCGCGCGACGTTGCTTTCAGCATCGAGCCGCTCTCGACAATCGCCTTGTGAAACAGGCCCTTCGCCGGCGGCATCGCCATCAGCGTGCTGACTTTCGCGCCGCCGCCCGATTCGCCGAAGATCGTGACATTGCCGGGATCGCCGCCGAAACGGGCGATATTGTCGCGGACCCACTCGAGCGCCAGCACGATATCGAGCATGCCGACGTTGCCCGAGTCCGCATATTTCGCGCCGCCCAACTCGCCGAGATAGAGATAGCCGAAGACATTCAGCCGGTGATTGAGCCCGACGATCACCACATCGCGCTTGTGCGCGAGATTCGTGCCATCGTAGGTGGGCGCGCCGTCCGACCCGCCGGTGAATCCGCCTCCGTGCAGCCAGACCATTACCGGACGCTTGCCGCGATGAAGGCTCGGCGTCCAGACGTTGAGGACGAGGCAATCTTCGCTGATTTCGCCGGGGCCGAAGATATCGCCCATGGCTTTGCGAATGTCGGAGCCGCCGCTTGCGCTCGATACGAATTGCGGCGCAAGCGGGCCGAGATTGATCGCGTCCCGGACGCCCGTCCACGACGCGGGCTTGACCGGCGGCATAAAGCGCATCGAGCCATCGGTGGAAGCGCCATAGGGAACGCCTTTGAAGGAGTAAACGCCGCCGGTGGAAACGCCGCGAAGCTTGCCGAGATTCGTTTCGACAATGGGGCCCGCTGATTCGGCGCGGCCCGCGAAAACCGAAGGCGCGAGCAACGAATCCAAGGCGCCCCCGGCGAGTGCGGCACCGCAGCCGACGAGCGATGACTTCAGAATCTCGCGGCGGCGAATCACCGTGCCACCTCCTGCTGCAACACCGGCGCGCTTACCTCGCTGCGCGGTTTCGGCATGGCCGCGAAGACGATCGCAACGATGCCTACGGCCGCCAGCACGGCGTTCAACTCGAATGCCGGCGTGTAGCTCTTGTACTTGTCGAAGATCCATCCGCCCACCGCCCCGGCCGGCGAAGCGCAGAACGACACGAGCAGCGTCATCGTCCCGTACAGCTTCGGGAAAGCCGCCGGCCTGTAATAGTGCGCCACCATCGTGCCGACGCACGTGAACGCCCAACCGTACGCCGCGCCGTTGAGCAGCGCCGCAAGATAGGCGACGTGCTCAGGCGCAAGAAGCATCCACATCGCCCCCGGCATCGCCGCGATCGCCAGGTACGAGCCGACAAAGTAGACCGCCAATCCCAGCACGAACGCCACGCGCGCGTTGATGTAGTCCATCAGCAGCCCGCCGAGCCACCGCCCGAGCAGCGTTCCGATCGTCAGAAAGCCCAGGGCCCATTCGGCATCGGAGGCTTGGAATCCCACTCCGATCAAGCGCCTCGTCCAATGCGCCACGAAAAGAAAAAATGGAAATGTCGAGACGATGCCTGCGATCGCGATCAGCCAGTATGCGCCCGTCCCATACGCCTGCCCGGCGGTCCACGGATGTTTCGTCGCCAGCGCATCGGTGCGCGTCGCCTGATCTTGCTGTTCCGGCGGAATTCCATCCACCGTCTGCCCCATCGACTCCGGACTTTCCTTCACGAAGAGCAACGCCAGAAGACCCGCCAGCACCACCGCGCCCGCCACGATGAACCATCCCATCCGCCAGTTATTTCCGTGCGCCCGGATCACTTTGCCCAGCAAGGGCGCGGCCAGCCCCGCAAATCCCGAAGCCGAAACTGCGATCCCGTTCGCGCGCCCGCGATACTTCCGAAACCAGCGCGCCACGGCCGTGAACGCGGGAACCAGAGTGGCGAAGCTGATGCCCGAGCCGATCACCACGCCGAACGTCACCAGATATTCCCAGGGTTTCGTCGCGAAAAGCCCCAGGTAGAGCGCGCCCGCGCAGATAATCGCCGAGCCCAGCGCAAACGTCGCTCGCAGCCCGATCTTCACGATCGAGATCGCCACCACCACGGCCGCCACGCCAACGAAAATGTTGAGCAGCGTGAAGCCCCACCCTCTCATGCTGCCGCTCATAGTGATGTCGTGGATCATGAAATCGTTGATGATCACGCTGCCGCCGTAGTACGGGAAACCCATGTTGATGAAATCGAGCCAGAATAGTACGGCGACCAGGTTCCAGCCGTAAAATGCACGTTTATTCGGCACTCGGTGCCTCCTCTAGATGCGTTCTGCCAACATAAATTTATGCAGCCTGCGCCACGGCGACGCGGGTGTCGCGGGGACGCGGCAGCGTCGCAAAAGCCACGGCGATGATACCAACGGCAGCGATCAGAATGTTGAGTTCGAAGGCGCGCGCGTAGCTGCCATAGACGTCGAAAATCCTGCCGCCGATCAGCCCAGCGGGCGAAGCGCCACAGGACGTCAACAGCACCATCATTCCCGCGAGCTTTGGGAACGCGGCAGGACCATAGAAATGGGCCACGCAGGTCGTCATGCAGATGAACGCCCAGCCGATGGCCAGGCCGTACAAGACCGCTGCCGCATCGGCAATCATCAGCGAATCCGGTCCTACCCTCAGTGCGGCAAGGGAGCCGACCACGTAGCAGCAGAGCCCGATCATGAAGGCGTAGCGCGCTGTCATCGTGTCCATCAGCCATCCGCCGATCAGCCTGCCCGCGATGCAGGAAATCGTGAACAGGCCCATGGCAAAGGCCGCGTCGCTCGACGAAATCCCCGCGCCCTGCAAATGTAGAATCCAGTGCGCCGTGAAAAAGAAGAAAGGAAACTGCGCGGCCAACCCGCCGATCACGATCAGCCAATACGCGCGCGTGCGGTAGGCCTCCGACGGGGTCCACGCATAGCGGGTGATGAGCTCGTGGGATTCGCGGGTAGCTTGCGACTGCGCAGGCCGAGACGGAATTTCTTCTTCCGGCTTCCCGTCCGGGACCTGCCCCAAATCTTCCGGGCGCTCCTTGATGAAAAGCGCCGCCAGGATTCCGCCGATGATGGCGATTGCCGCGATGATTTCCCAGCCAAGGCGCCAGTTGCCGCCGCCCACTCGAATCAGCCGATCCATAAACGGCGCGGCGAGGAAGCCGGAAATGCCGGAACCGCTCAGCACGAGTCCCGTGGCCCGGCCGCGGTAGCGCTTGAACCAGCGGGCAACGGCCGTGGTGCCGGGAACGATGTCGCCAAAGCAGACGCCGATTCCATTGATCGCGCCGAAACCGAGCAGGAAGTGCCAGGGTTTCGTCGCGAAAAACGCCAGGAAGAGAGAGCCGAGACAGATCAGCGCGGACCCGATCAAGTACGTGGCGCGAATTCCGCGCTTCAGGATCGAGATCGCCACGAGCGTCGCAGGGAGGCCGACGAAGAGATTGAGCAGGGTGAACCCGAAGCCCAGCGTGCTGCGGCTCATCGGAATCTCGCGCAGCATATAGCTATTGATCACAGTGCCGCCATACACCGGCAAGCCGAGATTCAGAAAATCGAGAGAGGAAAGCACGGCGACCAGCTTCCAGCCATAGAATCCCGGCTTCTTGGCCACTGCAAGCCTCCCGCAAGGAACGGTCGTCGAGCCGCGGCGCGATGCTATCGCGCGATCGGCAGGCGTCGAGTTGCTGGCCCCACCGCCCAAATCGGCGGGTACCGGCGGCAAACGTGCCAGCATTCTAGTTTGATCCCCTCACATTGCAAGATGAATATAGAATGGGCGGCGACATGATACGCACACAGGTGGGAATCGTCGGCGCGGGGCCTGCCGGGCTGCTGCTTTCGCATATGCTGCACCTGCAGGGGATCGAATCGGTGGTGGTGGAGGCGCGCAGCCGGCAGTACGTTGAGGAGCGCGTGCGCGCCGGGCTGCTCGAACAGGGCACAGCCGATCTGATGGTCGAAACGGGCGTGGGAGCGCGGCTGAAGCGCGAGGGGCTCGTTCATCACGGGATTTATCTGCGCTTTGGCGGGGGCACGCACCACATCGACTTTAACGAGCTTGCGGGCGGGCGCTCGGTGATTATTTATCCGCAGAACAAAGTGGTCGCCGATCTCGTCGACGCACGGCTGGCGGCGGGCGGGCGGATTTTCTATGAATCCGAAGGCGTGAGCGTGCATGACTTCAGCGATGGCGGACGCGAGGTGCATCCGAAAATCCGCTTTCGCGCGGGCGGCAAGGCGGAGGAAGTGGTCTGCGATTTCATCGCGGGGTGCGACGGCTTCCACGGCGTTTGCCGGCCTTCGATTCCCGAAGGTGCGCTGACCGTATACGACCGAATTTATCCGTTCGGGTGGCTGGGGATACTCGCCGAAGCGCCGCCTTCTTCAGATGAACTCATCTATGCGTATCACGAACGCGGCTTCGCGCTGCTCAGCATGCGGTCGCCCGAGATCAGCCGGCTCTACGTGCAGTGCGCGCCCGATGAGGACATCCACGAATGGCCCGACGAACGCATTTGGGATGAGCTTCACAAGCGGCTGGCCACCACGGACGGCAAGTGGAAACTCACCGAGGGCCGGGTGCTGCAGAAGGGCGTCACGGGGATGCGCAGTTTCCTCGTCGAGCCGATGCAGCACGGGAAACTATTCCTCGCCGGCGACGCGGCGCACATCGTGCCGCCCACCGGAGCAAAGGGACTGAATCTGGCGGCTGCGGACGTATTCGTGCTCTCGCGCGCTCTAACGGAGTTTTATGTTTCCGGGAGAAAGGACCTGATCGACAACTATTCAGAGACCTGCCTGCGGCGCGTCTGGAAGGCGCAGCGCTTTTCCTGGTGGATGACGTCGATGCTGCATCTGTTCAATACGGACAATGCCTTCGACCGAAGGCGGCAACTCGCGGAACTTGATTACGTCACAAGTTCACGCGCCGCGTCGCAGACGCTGGCGGAAAACTACGTCGGGCTTCCGATGGAATGAAAATGCCGGGCGCGAGGAGTTTCAGCGCCCGGCGATGTTCGTGCGTAATGATGCCTACTGCGTGACGGTCTTCACCGCGTCGCCCACCTTGAATCCTGCTCCGGAAACGGGCGCGGCGACCGAGGAAATGTCGTCCACGTCGGTGATGCGCACGACGCCGACCGGAGTCGAGAGGCGGCGGATCACCTGGCCGGTGGCCGGGTCCTTAATTTCCTTCGTCACGCGCTCGACGGAGAGCTGGTCGCCGACTTTCAAGCCCGCTTTCGCGCCGACGTTCAAAACGATCTGACCACTATCTACGGCCGCGACGAGCCCCGAGACGACGATCGTACGCACGGATACTTTCGTGTTGTCGGCGATCAGGCCGGCGCTCAATTGCGCGACGGAATTCTTCACCGCCTCGCCGAGAATCGTCTGCTGAAAGTCGCTGCTACCGAAATCGACCGCGCCGCCGCCCCAGCCGTGCCAATTGCCGCCGCCGCCGAGCAAGCCCGTGCTGGATCGCGACGACTCGCCATGTCCCTCAGCGACGCCGAGAATTTCAGCGGTGTCGATATTCACGATGCGTGCGTCGATATTCACGATCGCTTTGGTATTGGAGTGGTGAATTCCTCCGATTCCGAAGCCGCCAAAGCCGCCGCCACCGCCGCCGACGTTGGTGTTCTTGGTGTCGTTGCCGAACTGCGTGACGGCGCCGACGATGATGGCATCCACGCCAAGCAGTTGGCCTATTTTGGCCGCTGAATTGGGATTGGCGCGGTCGCTATTCGAAAAATTTTGCTCGGCCATAATCTTGTCGAGCACTTGGCGCTCGATCACCGAGTAGGTGCCGTCCTGCACGAGGTACTTGACGAGCAGATCGGTGATGCCCTTGCCGACATCCACGTTGGTGCCGAACGCAGCAGCAGAAGCTGTTTGCACGGTAGCGTAATCGAAGTCGAAGATGGCGACGCGCTTCTTGCGTCCCTGCGGCGCTGCAGGAGCCGCGCCTGGTGCGGCCGTTGCGGTTGCCGCCGGCGGCGTCTGGTCCTGCGCGTTTGCGCGCAACGCTGACAATGGCAGAAGGATAGCGACAGTGAGAATGGCCCACAGAGTTCTCGTCATAATTTGGTCTCCAGCCCGAAGGTATACCCAGGGATTACACAGCGTAATCCCCTAGCTGACCGGGAATCTTACTGGCGTCATGTTGGGGTGTCAACCACGGCTTCGTTGCGCGGTTCGTCGCACCAAGCTGTCTGGCTGGCGCCGAGATATTTATGATAGCTTCCAATCGGTTAGGGGAAGGCGGGCGTCGAACAGCGTGCGCTGGAGGCGCGACGCGACAACAACGATGCCGCCGATTCGGTTTGGGAGCACTGATGCCTGATATCGAAGTTCCTGTACTGATCGTGGGGGGCAGCCTCGTCGGGATGTCCGCCGCGCTGCTGCTCGGTCACCACGGCGTTCCTGCACTCGTCGTCGAGCATCATCGAGGAACGGCGATCCATCCGCGCGCGGCAATGATCACGCAACGCACGATGGAAGTGTTTCGCACCGTGGGTGTGGAGCAGATCGTACTGAAGAAATCGGACGAGCAGTTCGTGCAGGACGGCGCGATCATGGCGGTCGAGACGTTGGCCGGGAAGGAACTCGCCTGGTTCATTGCGAATCTCAACGAAGGCGTGCGCGACGTCAGCCCCAGCAGCCGGATTTTCATCACGCAAAGCCTGCTCGAACCGCTGCTCAAATCGCGCGCCGAAGAGTTGGGGGCGCAGCTGCGTTTCGCCACGGAGATGACGTCATTCGAGGAGGACGCGACCGGCGTCACAGCCGAGATCCGGGAGCGCGACACGGGCAAGACCTCGATCGTACGCGCGCGGTACATGATCGCCGCCGACGGCAGCCACAGCCGCATTCGCGAGCGCCTGGGAATCAGAATGCTCGGGCGCGGCGTGTTCTCGAAAAGCATCACGATATACTTCCGCGGCGACGTCGCCCCGCTTCTCCGCGGACGCAATCTGAGCGTGATGTACGTCCTGAATTCCACGCTGAGCGGATTCTTCCGCATCGAGAAACCGTTCGCGTCTGGGTTTCTCGCAGTCCATTGGCTGGGCGATCCCAAGAATCCCATCACCGACGTCTCGAAAGACCTCACAAATGAGCGCGCCCTGGAACTGCTTTACGCGGGTCTCGGCACCCGCGACATACCAATCGCCATTGAGAACGTGATGCAGTGGGATGCGACCGCTGATACCGCCGAGCGTTTTCAACGAGGCCGCATCTTCCTCGCGGGAGATGCGGCGCATGTGATGCCGCCGAGCGGCGGTTTCGGCGGCAACACGGGAGTCCAGGACGCACACAATATCGCGTGGAAACTGGCGCTGGTCCTAAACGGCGCGGCCGGGCCCGAGCTGCTTTCTACCTACGATCTCGAACGTCGCCTGGCAGCCTCCTTCACGGTGGAACAGGCGTACGCGCGGTACGTCACGCGGTCGGCTCCTTATTTGCGTTCCGACGATCTGCAGGCGATTCAGAACGATCTCAACATCGAGCTCGGTTATTGTTACCACTCGCCGGCCGTGATTCCCGAAGGCACCGAGGACGGAATCCCGCACGAGAATCCTCGCGAATCTCGAGGCAAGCCGGGCACGCGCGCGCCTCACGTATCGCTCGAACGAAATGGAGAGCAGATTTCGACACTCGATTTGTTTGGCCGGAATTTTGCCCTACTCGCGGGACCGGAAGGAGATCCTTGGCGGGAAAGCGGTCGCGCGGCCGCCAAGCAGCTGGGCATCAAGCTCGACATTTTCGAAATCGACAAAGATGGACTCACGGACTCCGCCGGAGTCTTTTCGAGCGCATACGGCATAACTCGGTCAGGAGCCGTTCTCGTCCGCCCGGATGGCTTCGTCGCCTGGCGCTCTAAAGACGCCAGCGGGGCCTCGGCCGCGACCCTCGCACGCACGCTCACGTCCCTTCTGTGCCGCACGGCTTCTTAGGAATCTCAGAATCGGCGTGCACCCGATGTCACGATTCAATCACACCGCAGCCATCGAAATATAACTTGTATTATGCAAGTGACTTTGCTAACGTGCCGCGCCGTGCCAACGAAAGCTAGGTCAAAGCCGCGATCCGGCTGCCCGGTGAGTATATCGCTCGAAAGATTTGGAGATCGCTGGTCGCTGCTGATCATTCGCGATCTGATGGTTCGCTCATACCGGACGTTCAAGGACTTTCAGGAAGCGGGCGAGGGGATCGCGACGAATATCCTGGCGGATCGTCTAAGAAAACTCCAGGCGGCCGGAATCGTGATGGTGGAGGCGGATCAGACCGACCGGCGAAAACTGAATTACCGCCTGACGGAAAAAGGCATCGATCTCGCGCCCGTGATGCTGGAGCTGTTGGTTTGGGCATCGCGGCACGAGGAGACAGAAGCACCGTGCGCTGTGATCCAGAACATGGCGCAGAATCGCGAGGCTGTTCTAGCGGAGACGAGGCGGCGCTGGGCCGATCGCGATCCGACTCCTTTGCTGCCGAGATTTGATGGCGCGGACGGCAAGCGCAGCACCTGACGCGTTCGTAATCGCATTTCCAGGGCCACTGAATCTCAAATTCGAAAAGGAGGGCAAGATGCAATTGAATATTCATCTGAATTTCAACGGCCAGTCCGAGGCGGCCTTCAAATTCTACGAGCAGGCGTTAGGTGGCAAGATCACGTCCATGGCTACCTATGAGGGCACGCCCTCGGGGCAACAGGTTCCCGCGGACTGGGAGAAGAAAATCATGCATGCGGAGATGAAAGTTGGCGAGGCTGTGTTAATGGGCGTGGACGCTCCCGCCGGCCATTACAAGTCGCCCCAAGGTTTTTCCATAACGTTTCAGACCGACCAGCCAGCCGAAGCGGACCGGGTATTTCAAGCTCTCGCCGAAAACGGCCAGGTGCAGATGCCGATCCAGCAGACTTTTTGGGCGGCGCGCTTTGGGATGCTCACCGATCAATTCGGAATACCTTGGATGGTGAACTGCGCTCAAGCTGCATCGGCATCGTCGGGCCAGTGACGTTCGCAGCTTGCGCCGAAACAAAAAGAAACTTCCTGGGATCTCGTCTCACTACGTAACTAAACTCATGCCCTTGAGGGAGGAGCAAAATGAGCAAGGTTCGAGTACTCGTCGGCACGCGCAAAGGCGCGTTCATTCTTACGGCGGACGGAAAGCGCGAAAAGTGGGACGTGAGCGGCCCGCACTTCGCGGGCTGGGAGATGTACCACGTGAAGGGCTCGCCGGTTGATCCGAACCGGCTGTATGCGTCGCAAACGAGCGGCTGGTTCGGACAGGTGATTCAGCGTTCGAGCGACGGCGGCAAGACCTGGGAGACGCCCGGAGGCGAAGCAATGCCGACGCCAGGCAGCATGCCGGCCGGCGCGAGCAATAAATTCGTCTACGATGTTTCTCCCTCCACCGGCAAGCCGCTCACCACGCACCAGTGGTACGACGGCACGCAGCACCCGTGGGAATTCAAGCGCGTCTGGCATCTCGAGCCGTCGCTCACGGATGCGGACACGGTCTACGCGGGCGTCGAGGACGCCGCCTTGTTCAAATCGACCGACGGGGCAAAGTCGTGGCAGGAACTCTCCGGCCTTCGCGGGCACGGCACGGGTCCCAAATGGCAGCCGGGCGCCGGCGGGATGTGTCTGCACTCGATCCTTCTCGATCCGAGCAATCCGCAGCGGATCTACATCGCGATTTCGGCGGCGGGCGCCTTTCGCACCGACGACGGCGGCAAGACGTGGAAGCCGATCAACCAGGGGCTGAAATCGCAATATATTCCAGACCCCACCGCGGAAATCGGCCACTGCGTTCACCACATCGCAATGCACCCTTCGCGTCCGGGCGTGCTCTTCATGCAAAAACACTGGGACGTGATGCGCAGCGACAACGCGGGCGACATGTGGCAAGAGGTGAGCGGCAATCTGCCGACTGATTTCGGCTTCGTGATCGACGTCCACGCGCACGAACCGGAGACGATTTACGTGGTGCCGATCAAGAGCGACGGGGAACATTTCCCGATCGACGGCAAGCTGCGCGTCTACCGCAGCCGCACCGGCGGAAACGAGTGGGAGCCGCTGACGAAAGGCCTGCCGCAGAGCGACTGTTACGTCAATGTGCTGCGCGACGCGATGGCCGTCGATTCGCTCGATTCCTGCGGCGTCTATTTCGGCACGACGGGCGGGCAAGTGTACTGCTCGTCCGATGCGGGCGATCACTGGGCGCCTATTGTCCACGACCTTCCGGCCGTGCTATCTGTGGAAGTGCAGACGATTCGATGATTCGGGTGCCATGATTCACGTCATACTTCCGGCGCATTTGCGCACGCTGGCGCACGTCGACGGCGAGGTGGCCGTCGACGTCGAGGGGCAAGCCACGCTGCGATCGGTTCTCGACGCGCTCGAGGCGCAGTATCCCGTGCTGCGCGGGACGATTCGCGATCACGTCACCCTCCAGCGTCGCCCGTTTCTCCGCTTCTTTGCCTGTCAGGAGGATTTGTCACTCGAGCCGCCGGATACGCCACTGCCCGATGCGGTTGCCCGCGGGACGGAGCCTTTCATGATCATCGGGGCCATTGCTGGCGGTTAGATAGCATCCCGTCGCCATGCTTTCACGCCGATAGTGTCCCGCCGCTGCCGTATAATGGGCGTCGCTTTCATCCTCTTACCCTGGACTGCCTATGATGACGATCCGCCCGGCCACGGCCAACGATGCGGCGCTGCTCACCGCTCTCATTCACGAACTCGCCGAGTACGACCGCCTCGCAAACGAGGCCAGCGTCCTCGAGGAAGACATCGCTCGCGATGGATTCGGCACGAATCCGAAATTCCGCGCGGTTATTGCCGAGTGGAACAGCGAGCCTGCCGGGTACGCGCTGTTTTTCGAGTTCTATTCGACTTTTCAGGGACGCGCCGGATTGTTTCTCGACGATCTTTTCGTCCGCCCGGATCTCCGCCAGCACGGGATCGGCACGGCGCTGCTCGCGCACGTCGCCGGAATCGCGTGGCGAGAGGGCTACTTCTGCATGCGCTGGGAAGTGCTCGACTGGAATAAGCCCGCGATCGAGTTCTACGAGAAAATGGGTGCCGTCTTTATGGACGAGTGGAAGTCAGCCTGCCTGATCGGCGATCCGCTCGAGGGCGTGGCCAAAACCGCGCAATGACCGTATTTACTATTGCCTCGGAGAGATCACCTGCGGCTGGACGCTGAGTTGAGGCGCCGCCGGTGCGGAGTGGTCGACCAAATGCGACCGATCGGGCCTGTCAAATTCGAATATTCCCCAGGGATCGGCCGCGACGAGGAAGCGATCCGGCTCGACGAGCACCGCCGAGGGTTTCAGCGGCGCGCCGCCGGTCATGGTGAGGTAGTAGATTCCGATCGGGTTGCCGTCTTTGCTGAAGCCTACCAACGTATCGCCGATACCCGCCCACATTTCCTGCGTCGATGGGTCGACGCTCACGGCGGTAATCTGCGGCTTCTCCGCGGAGCTAGGACCCAAGTCTCCGAGATTCACGCGGGCGGTCGCGGTGATTTCTGTTGTACCCGCTCCAAAACGGCCGTGAGGGCGGAACTGGGCACGAGGCTCGATACCGGGCGATCCAAAATCGGCCAGCCGCGCGCCTGGAGCATTCGCGCCTCCAGCCAATGAAGTGGCTGCGCCACTCGGGCGACCTGCGCCTGCAGGACCGCCGAACCCGGATCCACCTCGCGGCCGATAGTCCCTCGCGTTCAGAATCGACCATGCGGTGAAGGCTCCCGGCGAGCCGAAAGCCGGCTGCGAGCCAATCCCGGCCGCCACCGGGTTGCCGTTCGCGTCCAGAGAACCGAAGACATCGGTCGCCGAACTCGCATCGAGCGTCAAATCCTGACTGGTGAACGATGGCTCGGCGGTGGAGTCATCCTGCGTCGCCGCGAAGGAATTCCCCGCCCCGAAGAACTGCAAGACCCCTCCTCCCTGGCCAGTCGATTGATCCGAGAACGATCCACCAGCGCCGGAGCCACGACCCCGGCCGCCGCCGGACGCGCCCGACATGGTGCCCATGCCAACGTGGAATTGGGCGCCTTTCGCCGAGAGCTGCCCCGAAACCGTCCCGCCCAGCGAATCGTTGCCGAAATTGTACGGAACGCCACTGAAGCCGGACTGCGATGACCCTTGCCCGTACCTCCGCCCATAACCGCCGCCCGACGCAAATACCTGGTTGAGACCCATGCCCAGGCCGCCGCCGAATTTGACATCGCCGGATGAACCCACGCTAAACCAGCCGCCGGTCCGTTCCGACAGTCCCAGCTCCGTGAAGTTCAAGCCCACCTCGACTCGATCGCGCGGCCCCGTGTCGGGAGCCTGAAAGAAATTGTCGGGAAGAGCAGTTTCGTAGGCGACGTAACCGAAGCGGTCGTACTTCCGCACGGTAGGTTGGGGCAGCGACGTAAACGTAAAGTAGAGTCCGCCGGCGGAATCGCCGGTAATCTTGCCCCAGTCGATCACGCGGTCTTTGCCTGCTTGGTCTTCGGTGATGTATTGAGGATCGCCGAAGCTGCGAATCACCTTTCCGCGTTCATCGATGATCTGCACCAAGCGGGTCGAGGTCAGAGATGTGACGGCGAATTGGCCTCCCGAGAGGGCGACGACCGACGTGGGCGCGACAACCGGGACTTTGGCCACTAGCGAGCCATCCGGGCTAAAGATTTCAATGGCGTTCGCGCCACGGTCCGCGACGAAGAGGTTCCCGCTCGAGCTCAGATCGATGTCCACCGCATACCGGATCACAGCGCCGTGGGAGTTGGCGTTTGGAATTTGGCCGATCCGGTTCCCCTCGGCGCCGTAGATCGAAATGACGGTGGCCGGCTTAGCGAGAATGTAGTAACGCCCGGCGGAATCGCGCTTCAGGGCGGTCACGCCCGGCCCGACAGACGCGAAAACACGCGCACGCGGCTCAACCACACTGCGAATCTCCTGGCCTTTGACACACGGAGACAAACTGGCGAGCAGCAGCCCTAATGCAACCGCCGCCGATACCCCAAGCCCCGTTCTACATGCCATCCCGCACCCTTGCGCCCCTAATATCGAGGCATTGCTGTTTAATTCCTCTGATGCAGAATCAAGGTTCCCGGGTTTTTCGGGCCGCTCGACGTGCTAGTAGGGGCCACCCGGTCGGCGCTGGATGATGTCGAAGAATGGATGTGGTGGAGAGGGGGAATCAATCCCTCTTCCCCAGATTGGTTGACCTGAGAACCAGAACGGTTTCCGAGTTCTTCGGCGCTTTATGCGGATTTTGCTTTCTGAGCGAGAGGTTCGCTCTTCGCTTGCATTGATTTCACGAGAGCAGCAGACGATGCTCCTTCCAGCGACAGTCCATAGCCAACTTCTCGAACGATGCGCTCCTTCAGGGGCTGAATGAAATGCACGCGCGTGTTGCGGCGTGTCACTTTCACTTCGGGAGCCTTCAGGTACAGCTCGGCCAATTCCTGCGCCCGACCGAGCGCCTTACCGTTCGGCACAACTTCGGCAACCACGCCCCATTCTTGCGCGGTACGCGCCGCCAGCGGCTGTGGGTTCAGCAGGAACGCTTCCGCTCGTCCTGCCCCAGCGCGGTAACTCCATGTCGTGAAGATCCCGTCGCCGGGCGCAACGCCCGCGGAGAAGTGCGCCACGTCCTGGAAGGTTGCGCCCTCCGCCGCCACAATTACACTGGCGAGTAACGCGTAGTCTGAATGCACATGGGCACGTCCCTCGATAGCCGCGATGACCGGCACGCGTATGTTGGCTATATTTTCCAAGACCTGAACGCCTTCATCATGAACTTGGCTCCACACGCCAGGATCGGCGACGTCGCCAAAAGATGACCAAGCGACATCGGTAATGAACTCCCCGCCTGCGCCCGTCAGAATTACGATCTTGTTGGCTCGATCCTGCGCAATGCGGTAGAAGGCATCGACAAATTCAGTGTGAGCCGGCGCGGTCATAATGAACGGCCCCCCATTGTTGTGGAACTCGGCAACCAATACACCTCCGCTATCTCGTGTCAGCTTTAGGTTGTTATAAGCAGTGAAGTAGTCGCCTTGATGTTGCATCGCGTTCTCCCCTCCTTTTTTTCCTTAATTCCAACATGCAGGCAGAGGCTGAAGGGGCTGATTTTGTTTTTCACCACCTGGGTGTGTACCTCCGGGGGTCCTCACCCCCCCCTCAAACCCGCATAAACATAGATGACGGTGACAGGCCTTTAGGTTCGTTTGTGGACTTCAAATTTGGCGTTCCGCGGGGTTATTCGCTAATTCCTCTGATGCAGGTCCAGGGTTCCCGGGTTTTTCAGCACGATCGGCGGGCGGTAGAATAAAGGCGTCAGGCAGGAGGTTACCGCAGGAATGAATTCTGGCGGAGAGGGGGGGATTCGAACCCCCGACACCCTTTTGGGGTGTAACTGCTTAGCAGGCAGCCCTGTTCGGCCACTCCAGCACCTCTCCGCGGGGCTGATGGGAAGATCAGTGTACTGTAGTCTCCGCCGCTTTTCCATTGCTCGGCGGCGTGCGATATGCAAGATGCGACTGCGCGAAGCAAACACGGGGCGGCAAAAATCGCCCATGCAACCCCGGGCAGCCATTCCGGTATCATCCAGAGCATGACCTCCCGGCCCGCCCAGCCGTTCGCCGCAGCAAATTCAGGGCAAGCGGAGGGCCCACCGGCTGAGCCGCGCGCTGATCTTGCGTTTCCTCCTTCGCTCGCGGATGCCGTGGAACGGTGCTGGCGCAAGGCCGCCGCGCCAGGCGAGTGGAATCTATCCCGGGCACAATTCGAAATGACGCTGGCTCGAAGCGTGGCGCACCGTTTTTCGGATGCCACCATACAGCCGGTAGCGGGCGCGATCCAAAGCTACCTTGACAATCTACACCACGCCGATCTCGCGCTGGCCTGCGCATGCAGCGCGGGAAGCGAAGTCGCGTGGGAATTCTTCGTCGGGCAATTTCGCCAAGAGCTGTATCGCGCCGCGCGGGCGATCACAGGCGGCGCCAGCGCCGGCGATGCAGACGCGCGCGAACTCGCAGATTCGCTCTACGCCGATCTCTATGGCCTGCGCGAATCGGAAGGGCGGCGGAAATCGCTCTTCGATTATTTCCATGGCCGCAGCAAGCTCGGCACGTGGCTGCGCGCGATCCTTGCGCAGCGCCATGTCGACGCTATCCGCCGCACGCGAAAGCTCGAGCCGCTCGAGGACGAGATTGGAAGGGAGCGCAGCGACATCACGGAGCGAGCGGCTGCGGACGCGCCAGCCGGGTCGGGCACGTCACGCACGGCGGTCAGCAATCCTCCTGATCCGGATCGGGCGCGATACTGCAGCCTGTTGCAGGAGGCTCTTACTGGCGCGCTCGCTTCACTCGAGCCGCGCGACCGCCTGCGGCTCGCCTATTACTACTCCGATGAACGCTCCCTCGCCGAAATCGGGCGGCTGCTCGGCGAGCACGAGGCGACTGCGTCGCGCAAGCTCGAACGGACGCGCCGCAGCCTCCGCGAACGGGTGGACGCCGAATTACGCGAAGGCAAGCAGCTGAGCGAGGCGCAAATGCAACTCTGCTACGAATATGCGCGCGAGGAGTGGCCGTTCGATCTGACCGCACCCTTGCAAGCGACGCAGTCGGCTGGTCCGGCGGTGGCGGCTTCCGAGGATGAATCGTGACACGCGGCGCAAGATTCGAAATTTGGCGCGTTCTAAGGGATGGAGGAGAATAGCTTCATGGCTTCGCGAGAGCGAGACGATGCGATGGCCGGCCTGCTGAAGCGCCATCTTGCAGGCGACGCGGGCGCCGGAAACGGCTGCCCCGGACCGGACATTCTCGCGGCCTATTTCGAGCGCTCGCTCGATACGGATGAAACCGCGCATGTCGAGCTGCACTTGTCGGAATGCGCGCGCTGCCGCGAACAACTTGCCGCGCTGCGCCGCGCGGAGGAAGCGGCAGCTACGCCAGCCGTGCAGGCGCCGCGCCACCAGCCTCGCGCATCCTGGATTTGGGACTGGCGCTGGCTCGCGCCTGTCGCGGCCGTCTTGGTGATCGCTGCGGTATGGGCGACGCGGCGTCCCGAGCTAACGCGAATCGCGGAGCACCCGGAGCAAGCTCCGGCGACAGTGGCAACTTCTCTGCCCCCTCAGCAACCGATTCAACCTGCGGATCAGAAAGCCGCGTTACAGAACAAGCACCAGCCTTCGTCGCGGCTCGCCGCGCCCGTGCCCAGTGCAGCGCCGGTCACTCGGCAAGCCTCGCCGGCGAGAGGCGCCGGCACCGGTTTCGGAATGGGCGTGCCTGCCGCGACTGCGGAGGATTCGCGATCCACAAATGCGGTGGTTCCTAAGTCGGCTGCGCCTGACGAGCTTTCAAAGAAAGCTGCGCAACAACAAGCTTCGGCAGATCAGGCGGCGAACACACCTTCGCCCAATGCCGCCAGCGAAAGCGTGACAGTGGAATCCGAGACGTCGGCCGTCGCAGGGGCGGCAATTGCGCCTTCCCCTGCTCGCACTTCCCCTGCGCCCGCGCCCCAACCGAACATCAATGGACTCAGCGCCGGTGTAGCCGCGGGCGTGCCCGGTGCGAAGGTGCAAACCTCGAAAGAGAAGGAGGCGCCTGCGCTCGTGAGCGCCTTCCGCGCCCGGGCTGAAATCGTCACGCAGAACCAAGCGGGAGAAATTTCGCCCGCGCACATCATTCTGACGCCGGATTCGAAGATCTTGTGGCGGATTGCGAGCGGCGGATTCGTCGAGCGGTCCGAAGATGGCGGCGCAACATGGAATGGGACACTGCCGAGCTCGAACGCGCACTTCGTGGCAGGCTCGGCGCCGAGCGCGAAAGTCTGCTGGCTCGCCGGCGACGATGGAATCATTCTTGTCACGGAGGATGCGTCGAACTGGCGCGTGATCTCGCCGCCGCTGCGCGAGGATTTTGTCGCAATCAGCGCACGCAATGCGTCTTCAGCAACAGTGACGACGGCTGATGGCCGCAAATTCACAACCACCAACCAGGGCGAGAGCTGGACCCCCGCAAAATAGCCACGGATTCGTCCGCCGATCGGCTGCAAGAAAACTGGCCCGCGCCGTTCTAACCTTGAAGCGTTGTCACACACAAGGAGACTTACGATGCCCTCACGCAGAACGAGAATCTTCGGCTCGTGCGCAGCGGCCGCTATTCTGCTGCTGGCGCCCCTGGCCGGAAAACTGAGAATCGCGCACGCGGCTGCGCCGGCCAGCGAACAAGCAACGAAGACGGAATCCGCCGCGACCGCGATGACCACGGAGAAAGATCAGACCGATCTATCGGTGACGGTGTACAACTCGAATCTCGCGCTGGTGCGCGACGTCCGGCAGATTCACCTGCAGTCGGGCGTGTTTCCGCTGCGGTTTGAAGACGTCGCCGCATCGATCATGCCTGCCACGGTGCACTTTCGATCGCTCACCGATCCGGCGAAGGTGAATGTCGTCGAGCAGAACTACGAATACGATCTGCTCGACCCGCAAAAGCTCTTGCAGAAGTACGTCGGCCGCGAAGTAACGCTGGTGCAGCGCGAGACCGATGCGGGCTCGACGAAATGGGTGGAGACGAAAGCGCTGCTGCTCTCTGACAACGGCTCGCCCGTGTGGAAGATCGGCGATGAAATCGTCACCGGAATGACCGCGGAATCCTACCGGTTTCCCGACGTGCCCGCGAACCTCTACAGCCAGCCAACGCTCGTCTGGACGCTCGACAATCGCGGCGCGGATTCCCAGCGCGTGGAGGCTTCCTATCTGACGAACAACATGAACTGGAGCGCGGACTACGTCCTCAATGTGGCGCGCGACGAGAAGACGGCCGATCTCGACGGTTGGGTGACGCTGGTGAACAACAGCGGCACTGCTTACGAGAACGCGAAGCTCCAGCTCGTTGCCGGCGAAATCCACCGCACCAACCAGATGCGAGAGTACGCGATGAAGGCAATAGCGGTGAACGGTGTCGCTGGCGCGCCCGCGCCCCAATTCCAGCAGGAAGGATTCTCCGAGTATCACCTGTACACGCTGCAGCGGCGCACGTCGATCGAGAACAACGAATCGAAGCAGATCAGTTTGCTTACCGGGGCGAACATTCCGGTGGAGAAATACCTGGAGGTCGAAGGAGAGCCCTACTACTACCGCAACCCGCAGGGAATCGGGAATCCGATCCCGCAGCCGGTGAAAGTCTTCTACCGATTCAAGAACGACGAGAAGTCAGGGCTCGGAATGCCGCTACCCGCGGGAACGGTGCGCGTGTATCAGGCGGATTCAAAGGGCGGCACGCAGTTTGCCGGCGAGGACACGATCGACCACACGCCAAAGGACGAGACGCTGCGCATCTACGTCGGCAACGCATTCGACGTGGTGTACGAGCGCAAGCAGACGGACTTCAAAAGGCTCGCGCCCGATCTTTTCGAGATGGAGTACGAGATCACGCTGCGGAACCACAAGGACGGACCAGTGACGGTGGAAGTGCGCGAGCCGATCGGAGGCGATTGGGAAGTGCTTAACTCAAACTACAAATGGACGAAGCTGGATTCGAGCACGATCGGATTCGAAATTCCGGTCGATAAGGACGGAACATCCACGCTCGACTATCGCGTGCGAGTGAAATGGTAGCGACAGAAAGAAAAAAGGTCAGCTCGCCGCGGCGGCGACGCGATGATCGAGCAATTCGATTTCGTGCGCGTAGAGCGGGTTCGCGGGGAATTCGGCGGCGAGGTCGATGAGGAGCTTGCGGGCGCGGTCCATCTGATGTTCGCGCTCGCAGGCCAGCGCGAGCAAAATTTTCGCGAACGGCCGAAGATAGTGGCCGTGATCGGCGGCCATTTGCATTTCGTCCATACCCTTTGTGCGGTCGCCGTGGACGCCGCCAAACCACAGGAACGCGCGTTTGAACCCCGGCATGCAGCCGATGATGTAGCTGCTCGCGCCGAGCGCCACGTAGGCATCCTGCGCGTCGGGATCGATCGCCAGCAGGGTGTTCGCCTCATGCTCGGCCTGCCGCATCATGTTCAGGGCCGGGAGCTGCTTCTTTTCGATGATCCCGTCGTAGTCGGATTCCATCCCATCGGTGAGCGTGAGAACGAGAAGTCCGTGCGGGTCGTTAGGTCTTGTCTTCAACCATTCCTTGGCCATCTCGCGAGCTTCGCGGTTGCTGTCGACGAATGCGTCGTTGCGGTTTGCGGAAGGCTTTCCTTCGACGCCGCCGAGAAGTTTGTTGTCGTTCAGGAAAAACTCGGAGGTGAAGACGCCTTTGGCGTTGAATTCCTCGTACAGGTAGCTGGCCGCTTCGGCAGCTTTGCCCATCGGGTCGCCGGGCTTCATTTTCTGGTAGGAGAGGAAATGCTCGCGAGCGCCCGTAAAATTCAGTTCGTAAAGCTGGTGAAATCCGGCTTCGAGGAGGGCGTCGGCAGGGTCGGCTTCGACAGTGACGCCCGCCTGCGCGGCGGGTTCATCCTGCGCGCGCACCGAGACAGCAACGAGGAAGCACAGGGCGCAGACCGTCGCGACCTGGATCGCGAGTTCGTTCCGCCGCCTCCATGCCTGTCTGTTGTTGCGCATCTTCTCTTCTAATCTCCAGCGACCAACCCGGGATGCCGATTCTACTCCATCCGCTTACCGTGTCTACTGTTGTGTCTGCCAGTTTATTCGACTGCTCGAAGCCTCGCGAGGTTGCTCCACGCGAGTGTGCTCTAAAGGTTTCTGACCAGGAAATCGGTGATTCGCTGGTACAACTGCACTCGAGCCGGCCAATCGGTCATGCCGTGGCCGCGGCCCGGAAGAATCATCAAATCATCGGGATAGGCGCCAACGAGAATGAGTTCGTTGATCAGTTCCGAAGTGTTGGCGAAGTGTACGTTGTCGTCGCCGGTGCCGTGGGCAATCATGAGCTTGGCACGAAGCTGCCCGGCCTGGTGCACGGGCGACGAATCCATGTAGCCTTCGGGATTATCCTGCGGGCGGCCCATGTAGCGCTCGGTGTAGATCGTATCGTAGAGGCGCCAATCTGTGACAGGCGCGACGGCGACGCCCGCCTTGAATACATCGGGAGCGTTGAAGAGCGCGTTGAGGACCATCGTGCCGCCGTAGCTCCATCCCCAGATACCGATCCGCGAACCGTCGACGTAAGGCAGAGATTTCAGATATCGCGCGCCGGTCAGCTGGTCTGAGAGCTCGACCTTCCCGAGGTGATGGTAGATGGGCACTTCGAAATTATGGCCGCGCCGATAGGAGCCGCGATTATCCAGCGTGAAGACGATGAAGCCCTTTTCGGCCATCATCTCGAACCAGAGAAAATCCGTATTGCCCCAATCGTCCTCCACTTGCTGATCCTGCGGGCCGCCATAGACATTGACGAGGACGGGATATTTCCTCGAGGGATCGAAATCGGGCGGCTTGATCATTTCGGCGTCGAGCTGGGTGCCGTCGTTGGCCTTGACGGTCAGAAACTCGACGGGAGAGAGAGCATAATCGGCGAGTTCGGGCACGCGGTCATCGTTGATCACGGCTGCGCGCGAGCCATCCATGCGATATAGATCCTGGCGCGGCGGAGTCATCGCATTCGTGTAGGTGTCGACGAAGGCCGAGGCATCGGGCGCGATGAGCGGATCGTGCCAGCCGTCGGCGCGAGTGATTCGCGTGATGCTTTTATCCGCGAGCGAAAGGCGGTAGAGCTCGGAGTCGATAACGTTGTCTTTATTCGAGACGAAATAGATGTAGCCGCGCGCCTCATCAACGGCTGGATGGCTGGACGCCCCTGGGCCAAAGCCGCCGTTGCCGCTAATTCCCCACTGGCCGCTGGTGAGCTGATCGAGTTCGTGGCCGGCGAGATCGTAGAGATAGTAGTGGCGGAAGCCGGTGCGCTCGCTCGACCAGAGGAAGCGCTCGCCGTCGGAGAAGAAATAGAGATCGTCCGCGATGTTGATCCAGTACTTGTCCGTTTCCGTGAGAATTTCCGATGACGCGCCGGTCGCGGCATCGCACAGAAGCAGGTCGAGTTCATTTTGCGCGCGATTGAGGCGCTCGATGGCGATGCGGTGGCTATCGGGAAGCCATTCGACGCGCGCGAGGTAGACGTCCGTATCCGCGCCGGTATCCATCCACGTAGTAGCGCCGCCGGAGACCGGGACGACACCTACATGCACGATGGGATTCTCTTCGCCCGCCTGCGGGTAGCGTTCGTATTCGACTGCGCCGAGGGGCGAGCTCATGTCCACGATCGGGTAGCGCGTGACGGGGCGCTCGTCCATTTGGTAGTAAGCGACTCTCGAGGAATCGGGCGACCACCAGTAGGCGGTTGACGTTTCGAGTTCTTCGGGGTAGACCCAATCGAGCTTGCCTTTTAGAACATCCTCAGTGCCGCCGGTGGTGAGCGGTTTTGCATCGCCGGTCGCAACATTTACGACCCAGAGATTTGATTCGCGGACGAAGCTGACCCATTTACCGTCGGGCGAGAATTTCGGATCGTCGATATCGAACGCGCCGGAGACGAGAGTCTTCGGCGTCATCGTATCGAGATCGAGAAGAACGAGGCTGCTGCCGCCGATCAGGAGCAGCGAATTGCCTGACGGCGACCAGATGTAATTGGGGGCTTCGACGCGGCCGAGGCCGGTGGACTGAATTTCTTCGACCTTTTGGGGCGGCATCGCAGACTTGAGGAGATTTGCGTTCACGAGGATTTTGCTCTGGCCGGTGGCGGCGTCGGTGGTCCAGAGTTCGATACCGGAGCGGTCACGTCCGAAATAGGAGACGCGCTTGCTGTCCGGCGTCCATTCGAGCCCTTCGGTGAGATTGCCGCTGAGATTGGGCGCACTGTAGATGCGCTCGACCGTGAGCATTTTCGAGCCGCCGGGGCGCGCGGGAGTGGCGATTGTGGTGGTCGCGACAGCGAGTGCGACGCAGAAAGCGATGCGCAGAGCGACGGCCACGCGGCCACCTGATCCGCGGTGCGCAGACCGCCTTTTCCCCCTCGAGCTCCCACTCCGGTCGCCTAGACCCATCATGCCTCCCTATGCAGCTTTAGCATGATGCCTTCCGATACTCGGTTTTCAAAGCCGAATCCGCCGCATGGGGGGGGGTCGATGCCGAAATTAATTTCCCATTGGGGCGCGAGGTCCAAATCGATGGCGGGAAAAATCTAGCCTCTGAAGTTCCCAAACGCGCTTCCCCGCATTCTGCGCGTTTCTCACGCGTGCGGATGCGCCTTGTCGTACACGTCCATCAGCTGCCGGATGCTGGCCTGCGTGTACCGCTGCGTGGTCGAAAGCGAGACGTGCCCCAGCAGCTCCTGAATCGCGCGCAGGTCCGCGCCGTCCGCCAGCAGGTGGGTCGCAAAAGCGTGCCGCAGCGAATGCGGGTGCAGGTCCCAGTTGACGTTCGCCAGCCGCGAGTATTTCTTCACCAGGTGCCGCACCGACCGGTCCGTCAGCCGCCCGCCGAAATGGTTCAGGAACACAGCCTCGGGATTCACCTCCACTCGCGCGGTCGTCACAAGCTCCTCGCGCACCGGCCAGTATGCATCGAGCGCCTCCTGCGCCTTCCTGCCGTACGGCACCACGCGCTCCTTGTTTCCCTTGCCCAGCACGCGCAGCATCTGCCCGGCCTGATCGATCTCGCCGAGATCGAGCCCCACGAGTTCGCTCACGCGCAGTCCCGAGGCGTAGAGCAATTCGAGGATCGCGCGGTCGCGCTTCAGCACCACTTTCGCTTCTTGCTCGGATTGCGCCGTCGGGGGCCGCTTGCGCTGCGATTTCTTCCCCCCGGTCTTCTGTCCGAGCGTGTCGAGGAAGTCATTCAATTCTTCCGCCGTCAGCACGCGCGGCACTCGCCTCGCCAGCTTCGGCGTTTTCACCAGCCGCGCCGGGTTCTGCTTCGTGTATCCCTCGCGCACGCAGAATTTGAAAAAGCTCCGCAGCGAAGCGAGCCGCCGCGCCACCGACGCCCTCTCGAGCCCCCGGTCGTACATCATCCCCACGTATTCGCGCACCACCCGGTGATCCATCATGCTCAGATCCGGCGCGTCCTGGTCCGGCGGCGTCACGAACGCCGCAAACTGCTGCGTGTCCCGCCGGTATTCCCGGATCGTCTGCGGAGAGGCATTGCGCTCGAAGCGCAGGTACAGGATGAATCTCTCGATCGCCCGTTTCATCTCGCCCACAACGCACCCGCCGCAATTATATGCCGCCGCGCCTGCGGCCGTGCGGCGCACCTTCACGCCGATTGTGCAATCTCTGAGGACGAGGCCCGGTCCTCGGGCTCCCTTACGAATTCAGAGAGCCTCTGCTTCTGCAGCCACGCGAAAACAATCGCCGCGGCAACCTGCAGGAAGAGCGGCATCATCCAGATCCGCATGGCAGGCCCCCAAAGCCGGTCATTCAGCGCGAAGAAGGCCGACGGGATGAAAGCAGCGGTGAACGCGGCGCCTCTGGCGTTGTCGTAGACGTTGAACGTGCTGAAGAGAATGCTGGTGCATATGTAGAAGATCACGAGATATAAAATGGCGGAGCCTAGCGGGTATTTGACTCGTCTCAGGTACATCCACTGTAGGTAGAGCGCATCCCGCGAGAGCCATACGATGAGAAATGCGACGTAATAACTTGTCATTTCCCAGCTCCAGTAGCTCCCCGGCTTGCGATGATGGGCGGTTAAAATTAACACCGTTCCGCCGACAACCGCTGCTCCCAGTGCGACGTACGGAGTAGGCCACAGAGCAGCCCACCAACTCGCTGCGCCTTCCGCGAGTTTCCGGCTTCTTCTCCGTACGCGCTCGCGATTTCGCAGTAGGACCAGCGTAAGCAGCCACAGCGGCCACCAGCTCAGCACGAGGAGCATCGGAACTGTGTCTTCGCCCGACCATACGACCTTCCACGCCAGGAACCCCAGCATCAGCAGGTCCACGTACATCACGAACGCGAACAACTCCGCCGCCGGTAAGATCTCGTACTCCGAAGGGTCGCGTTTCAGGTTCCTCACGACGGCCAGCAGGAACCATGCTGCGAACGTTACGTAAAGCACGAGCAGTACTTCCGCATGATCGATGCGAATTCCAAAGAAACGATCCGTCCAATTCAAATCGTAGGAATTGAAGAAGGGATCGACTGCGGCGAAGGGGCTCAGCCGGTGCACTTCCCATGGGCTCCCCGCGACCAAGAAATCGATCGAGGTGAAGCCCACGAGCATCAGAAACAGCAACATGGAGATCGCCTGGCCGCTTCGCCCCAGCAGCACCGAAACTAGAAGCATCAGAGCGTGAAAGGCGATTGAGCCAAGCACCAAAATCACGTAAGCTTCCGCCACAAAGAGGCCTGGCAGGTGCACCGCGAACGCGGCCGCCAACGACACAGGTGTAAGACACAAGACGACGAAGTAGAGGAGGATGGGCGCGCCGAAAAGTTTCCCGATAGCCAACTCGAACGACGTGAGCCTTGTCACGCGCTGATAGTCGAATGTGTTGAGCTCTTTCTCGCGGTGCACCGATTGCAGACAGAAGATGCCTCCCCCAATCAGCAGAATTCCCACCTGAAGATAAAGAACCAGCGCAAACACCACTCCTGCGCCGTGCAACCCATCCATCGACACATCTCCGCTGGCGTGGAGAATGGACAGCCACACCGTGACTGAAACAACCGCGCAAATCACGGCGGCCGCGATCATTCGTCCCGGCCGCAATTGAATCCGCGCATTCCGGATCAGTTCCGGATTGTCGAAGAGCAGGCTCACATCACCTCTTCTCGACACCCTCGAATACAGCCGTTCAAACGTCTCGGCGATCTCCTCGACCCCGCACACCGACGCGCCCGCGGCCACAAGTTCCCTCACGAGAGTCGCAAGCTCCCCGTCAGCACCTGCGAAGCCGAACCGTGCGCCGGTTGCCTCGGCGGCCACTTCGACCAGCCCCGGTCTCGCGGCCAGCCAACCCGCGAGCGCGAATCCTTCCGCCGCGAGTTTGATCCGGAAGCGCCGCACGCCCTGGCCTTCGCGCATCACGTCTTCGAGCCGGCCCATCCGGAGCAGCCGGCCCTTCTCCATGATCGCAATCGACGTGCAGATCTCTTCGAGGTCCGCGAGAATGTGCGACGTGATGAAGATGGTTTTCCCGGTCGCATGCAGGCTCTTCAGCAAGTCCTTCAATTCAACCCGCGCTTTGGGATCGAGCCCCGCGGCCGGCTCGTCGAGCACCAGCAACGGCGGGTCGTGGATGATGGCGCGCCCGATCCCAAGCCGTTGCTTCATGCCGCGCGAAAGTCCGCTGATCAGTTCGTCGCGTTTGCTCTCGAGAGTCATCAGCCGAACCACCTCGTCCACACGCGAGGGAATCAGCGGAGCGGCCATTTTGTAGGCGTGTGCGAAGTAATCGAGGTATTCCCAGACCTTCAAGTCGTCGTAGAGCGAAAAGAAGTCCGCGAGGTAGCCGATGTAGCCCTGCGCTTTTTCAGGCTCCTTCTGCACGTCGATTCCGTTTACCGTGATGCGGCCCTCGGTTGGCGATTGCAGCCCGCAGATCATTTTCAGCGTCGTCGTCTTTCCGGCGCCGTTGGGTCCCACCAAGCCAAAGACCTCGCCGGTCGGTACATCCAGGGTCAGCCGGTCGGCCGCTATGATTTCGCCGAGTTTCCCCGACGGCAGGTCATACTGCTTCGTCACGTTATCGAGATGAATCATACGAGTGCGCCATGTTCCGCCAGAGGCCCGGCAATGTCAACGCGCACCTTCGCTTGTATCCGCAACATTATGGGCGCATTCGCGAAAACGTACAGGGGTACTATGCCTTGTCCTTAATCTGTCCTCGCGTACAGTATTTCCGCCGCGCCATCCTGCTAGCCTACTTCGGTAGTTTGAAATTGAAAAATGGAGACTCAAATGACGACCAACCCAGCCCACCTCGACGACGCATCCGAGCCCGCGAACCAGCCCGCCCCCGCCGGCCAGTCGTCCGCAATCACGCTGCGGCCCAGCCCAGCGCTCGCCGCCGAATTCCCCGCGCTCAATCATGCTCTCGTCTTTCTCGGCGAAGAACCTCTCGAAGTTTCCGCGCCGACCCCGACCCCGGCCATGCCCGCGAAACGCGCGCCCCGCCGTCGCCGCAGGAAAGCACGGCCCGTTCGCGCCACTCGCGCATCGAAGCGCCTCACCGCCCGCCCGCCGGAACCGGAAACGCCGATCGAGCGCCACGAGCGCAAATGCATCATCTGCCATCACCCGGAGCGCGAAACGATCGAGGACATCTTCGTCCACTGGCACCAGCCGTTCCGCATGGCTCACGATTACGACTTGCCGCTTCGCTCCCTCTACCGGCATGCGCACGCCACCGGCCTGCTCGCCGCGCGCCGCCGCAATCTTCGCTGCGTCCTCGACCACATCCTCGAGCGCGCCACATCCATACACATCACCAGCGATTCGATCGTTCGCGCGGTGCGCGCCTACACCTGCCTCACCGACGACAACAAGTGGGTCGAGCCGGCCACTCACGTGATCGTCTCGCCCGGATCAACCACGCCACCACCGCAAAATGCGCCCAAATCTAATCGACATTTGGCGATTAGAAAATGACGCAACTCGTTGAAAACAATACGTCGGTGTCGCGTCTAATCGACACGTCTGTGGCAGGCGAATTTGCGCCAAACTGCAAAGCCGTCGTTGTGAGCGGCTCTTCCGAAAGTCGGCGCGACGATTTCTCGGTGCGCGCTTGCGCCGCATCGCGTGGCTTTTCCCTGCAGAATTTGTATGATGGTGGACCATGTTTTTCCCGGGACATTCTGAGAAGTGTGCGCGCGGGCTGCGATGACGGCCGTGCGAAAGAATTCGCGGCGCGCGAAAAC
>JBAPOM010000169.1:0-2829 GCA_049279635.1 Candidatus Acidiferrales bacterium | reverse complement strand
ACTATCGCTTGCGGGTGGGCGTGGACGTGATTCGCTACTCGATGTCAACGGCCGCAATCACGACATTCGTTGGCGGATCGATTTTTCTGATCGCCGCGCAATTCTTCCAGCGGGATATGACTCGCGCTTCGGCGGATTGATGATGCGGAGTCGGAGTAAAAGCGTGTCTTAACACAGAGAACACGGAGCGAATCAAGAGGGCACGGAGAAATCCTGCCAGATTGATCCGCTATTGGGCCGAGCAGGGCTGCGCGGTAGAATTGAAATCGTCGGGAGATATGCTACAGTTTCAGGTTAACTTTTGGGCGGGGAACCGGCCGGGGCAGGGGGCGATGGTAGATAAAACTCTGAAAACATGTGAAGAAGCGGTAGCAGGTGTATTCGACGGAGCTACGATTCTGCTCGGCGGCTTTGGCGATCCGGGGCTGCCGGGGCAGTTGCTCGAAGCGCTCCGGCGGCAGGGCGCGAAAGATCTTACGATGGTGCACAACGGATCGGGTGGCGGCACGCACTCTCTCGGCGGGCTGATTCACGAGGGCAAAGTCCGCAAGCTGATCGCTTCTTTCCCGAGCAATCCGGGCAATACGTCGTTTCAGGAGAAGTATCTGAAGAACGAAATCGAGCTGGAGCTGGTGCCGCAGGGTACGCTCGCCGAGCGCATCCGTTCCGCCGGCGCGGGCCTGGGCGGCTTCTTCACGCCGACCGGCGCGGGGACCGACCTCGCCGCCGGCAAAGAGAGCCGCATGCTCGATGGACGCGAGCAGATCTTCGAGAAAGCGCTGCACGCGGACTTCGCGTTTGTCCGCGCGTATCGCGGCGACCGACTGGGGAATCTGAACTACCGGATGGCCATGCGCAACTTTAATGTGCCGATGTGCACGGCCGCGGATTTCGTGGTCGCTGAAGTTGACGAGCTCGTTCCGGCGGGCGGGATCGATCCGGAGGACGTGCACACGCCGGGAATTTTCGTCGACCGGGTCGTCGAATGCGTGCGTCATCCCGAATACCTGAAAATCACGACGGAGGGAAGGTAGCCCATGTCGCTCACGAGAGAGGGAATTGCGTATCGCGTTGCGTGCGATCTGCCGGAGGGCAGCTACGTCAACCTTGGCATCGGCATACCGACCCTGGTTTCCGGTTTCGTCCCGCCGGATCGCGAGGTTTTCTTTCACAGCGAGAATGGCATACTCGGGATGGGGCCGATCGCGGAACCGGGGCACGAAGATCCCGATTTGATCAACGCGGGGAAGCAGTACGTGACGCTGCTGCCCGGAGGGAGTGTGTTCGATCACCCGACGTCGTTTTCGATGATCCGCGGCGGGCACGTGACGCACGCCATCCTGGGCGCGCTGCAGGTGGGGGCGAACGGAGACCTCGCCAACTGGCGCACTCCGGGTGAGAAAGTTCCGGGCGTTGGCGGCGCGATGGACCTGGCGTTTGGCGTGCACAACGTGATCGTCACCATGACGCACATCACCAACAAGGGCAAAGCGAAAATCGTCAGGACATGTACGCTGCCGCTTACGGCGCCGCGCTGCGTGAAGCATATCTACACCGACATGGCACTGATCGACGTGACGCCTGGCGGCCTCGTGCTGCGCGAATTCGCGCCGGGGCTCGATCCCGCGGCCGTGCAGGCGCTGACGGAAGCGCCGTTGCGCGTGGCGCCCGATTGCCGCGAGATGAATGTGCCGGCCGCGTTCCACGCCGCGCAGGCCGCCGCCCGATAAAATAGGCGCGGGCGTAGCAATCAAAAAGGGATTGGGAGGTCACACTTGCTCAAAGCCATCGACATGCACGTCCACATCCTCACCGGCGACCGCGCCAAGCAGGGCTGGGCATCCATCGCGAAGACGGGGCCGCCGATGAACACGGGCAAGTGGCGCTCCGATCCTGACGGCATGGCGGAGATGTACCAGTCGCACGAGATGATGGCCGTGATCTTCGATGTGGACGGCGAGACGCGCAGCGGCGTGAAAATCGACAATGGCGAGACGGCTGCATGGGTGAAGAAGTATCCGGAGACATTTATCGGCTTCGGCAGCGTCGATCCGTGGAAGGGCAAGATCGCGGTGAACGAAGTGCAGCGCTGCGCGGATATGGGCCTGCGCGGAATGAAATTTCAGCAGGCGGCGCAGGGATTCGATCCGACGAACGAGCGCTTCTTCCCGATCTACGAAAAAATCTCGAGCCTGAATCTGCCGGTCATCTTCCACACCGGCACCACAGCGGTCGCGGCCGGCTTGCCCGGCGGCAAAGGCATCATCCTGGAATACTGCAAGCCAATTCCGTATATGGACAATCTCGCCGCCCGTTTCCCCGATATGCGCATCATCATGGCGCACCCGTCTTGGCCGTGGCACGACGACCAACTCGCCGTCCTGCGGCACAAGAGCAACACGTACATGGATCTTTCCGGATGGGCGCCGAAATATTTTCCCGCGTCGACCGTGCACAACATCGATACGCTCGTACAGGACAAGGCGTTTTTCGGCACCGACTTTCCGATGATGACGCCCGAGCGCTGGCTTTCGGAATTCGCTGAGCTGCCGCTAAAAGATTCCGTCCGGCCGAAGATTCTGCTGCTCAATGCCGCCAAGCTGCTGGGTATCGAAGTCCCCGCGGCGCAAACACAAACAGCCACCAAGTCCTAGACCTGTGCGGCATGCAATGCCCTGGAAATCTAGTCGTGTCGCTTTTTGGGATTCCGTTTCGCCCGCCTGATTGGGTTGACATGGAGCGCGTTCGGAGATAAGAACAGCGGTAGCACGGACAGCTCTTTAGGACGGGGGGAAGAGCGATGGTTATTGACGTTCATGGTCATCTGAC
>JBAPOM010000168.1:0-35271 GCA_049279635.1 Candidatus Acidiferrales bacterium | reverse complement strand
GAACGGAAACCGGACCATTGAGGTCTCATCGACGAGCGCGACGTAGCAATTATCGGCCGGGACAACTCTGTGAAGCGCTTTGTGGATCAGGTGAAGGAGATCATCGAGATTATCCGTCACGCTCATCGCGTGGGTGATCTCCGTCGTGGCTTGCCGCTCGAGTTCCGAACGCTTGCGCCCGGAGATGTCCATCGCTGTGCCGTCGTGGCTGACGACCGCGCCGCTGGCGTCGCGCAGGGCCCGAACATTCATCGAAATCCATATGCGGCTGCCGTCTTTTCGCAACATGTGGCATTCGTAGTCGTTAAGGACGCCGTTTTCTTCGAGCTTGCGCTTTACGTCTTTGCGGACCTCAGGATCCACATAGAGCTGCCGGGCTATGTCCTGAACCTCATTAATCATTTCAGCGGGAGAAGAATAGCCGGCAATGCGCGCCATTGCCGGATTCACGGTGACGAATCGTCCGGCCGGCGTCGATTCGAAGAAACCCTCCACGGCGTTTTCGAAGATTCGGCGATATTTTTCTTCCGCGGTGCGTTGCGCCTCTTTTGCGCGGCGACGTTCGGTAACGTCTTCATATACTCCGAAGCTGCCCAGAGGCTTGCCATTGACTACGAGCGGCACACCGAGAATTCGGACGTCAACAATTGAGCCGTCGCGACGGCGGCGTTTGGCAGCCGCGCGAACCACTTCGCCGGCCCCGGCGCGTTCGATCAGGGCGGCCATTTCCTCGCGCTGCCCGGCCGGTGCCGTGACCGAATCAAGTACCTTGCCGCGAATCTCGGACAGCGGGTAGCCAAACAGGCGCTCGAATGCCGGGTTGCACATCTCGACCCTGCGCTCGGCGTCCACCGTGACGATGGCGAGGGGATTGTTCTGCATGAGCGCGTGGAGATAGGCGGTGTATTCGGCGGCTCGGCGTTCGGCCGCACATCGTTCAGTGACATCCTGGGCAACCACGAGACCGCAGGCCCTTCCGGCAAAAGACATCGATTGACTCGTGATTTCCACATCGAAGATTTCGCCGTTCTTCCGCCGATGGCGCCAGTGGCCGCGAGATGCCAGCGGCCCTCCATTTTGCCGGACTGATGCGAGAAATTTAGGCACGTCTTCCGACGGGCGGATATCCGTGACGCGCATACGGAGGAATTCTTCGCGGGAATACCCGTATTGCCGGATGGCCGCGGCGTTCACTTCGAGAAAACTCAAGGTCTCGCTATCGGCAACATACATCGCGTGAGGGTTTTGCGAGAACAGAAGGTTCAGATGATTTTCGTTGGCGAGCGGAACGGCGGACGACCGCTGGCCATCCGCGGCTCGCATAGCGCTCAGGGTGGATGGGCCGCCCAGACGCGTCGAGGCGCGCGTGGCTTTTGGCCGCTTCGAGTGCAGCTTGGAGGATCCTCTCGACATTAGTCTATTAAGCGAGCGCTTTGTGCCGGGAGCAGGGGGGAGCACTCCGCGGTACGAAACTCCACCCGTCATTTATAGCGGCCATCGGTGTCTGCGCCAACAGTACCTTGGTACTAAGGAGGGCGCGTTGTCTATTTGATGACTATGCCGGGACGGCGAGCGGCTTACGGGCCAACCCGTCGTAGCGGTTTTCGAAGGCCAAGATCGGCAACGATGAAATGGAGGCGCGTGGGCTTTTGCAGAGATCCCTGCCAGCGGTTAAGATGATCTCGAGGGCCTATGGCTCGTGAAGCAAACCGAAAAGCCGTCGAATGCAACTAAACAGGCCGCCGAAAAGCCGCACGATGCGATCGAGAATGTCGTACAGGCGGAACATTCGAACCCGTTTGAAATTCTGGGTCCGCATTGGGTTGGGCAGGGTGCCGGACGCTCGCTGGTCATCCGGGCTTTTCGTCCGGGCGCCCAAAAGGCGGCCGTTCTTTGGGGCCCCGGTCGGAAACTCTATCCGGCAACGCAGATTCATCCGGGAGGCATATTCGAGGTAATTTTGCCGCCGGATACGCCGAATCTCCGTGAGGGAGAGCCGATCCCGCCCACCGCTTATCGCCTGCAATTCCGGTTCGCGAATACCGCCAAGTTCGAAACCTACGATCCGTATGCGTTTCCCCCGGTACTCACCGAATACGACCTCTATCTTTCCGGCGAAGGCACGCACTATGAAAAGTACGAGAAATTGGGCGCTCACCTGCGCGAGGTAGCCGGCGCGCAGGGCGTTCACTTCGCCGTCTGGGCGCCGAACGCGCAACGCGTGAGCGTCGTCGGCGACTTCAACCTATGGGACGGGCGCGCCAACCCGATGCGCAACGTGGGGCCCACCGGAATTTGGGAAATCTTCATGCCCGGCCTCGAAGAGGGGGCCCTATACAAGTTCGAGATTCTTTCGCGCGCAGGGCATCATCTCGGCCTGAAATCGGACCCGTATGGTTTTTCCGGCGAAGTGCGGCCAAATACGGCGTCGGTAGTCTTCGACATCAACCGCTACGAATGGAACGACTCGTCGTGGCTGGCGGATCGAAAAGCGCGCGATTGGCAACAGTCGCCGATGTCGATTTACGAAATCCACGCGGGAGCCTGGAAGCGCAGGGAAAAAGAGGACTATCGCTGGCTCACCTACCGCGAACTGGCTGCGGAGCTTGTGCCCTACGTCAAGCAGATGGGCTACACGCACATCGAACTAATGCCGATCATGGAGCATCCCTTCGACGCGTCGTGGGGATATCAGACGGTCGGATACTACGCGGTGACGAGCCGCTTCGGCTCGCCCTCCGATTTCATGCACTTCGTCGACCGGTGCCATCAGGAAGGCCTCGGCGTGATTCTCGATTGGACGCCGGCGCATTTCCCTCGCGACGCACACGGCCTCGCGTTCTTCGACGGCACGCACCTTTATGAACACGCCGATCCGAGGCAGGGCGAGCATCCGGATTGGGGCACCCTCGTTTTCAATTACGGGCGCAACGAGGTGCAGAACTTTCTGCTATCGAACGCGCTTTTCTGGATCGACAAGTATCACATCGACGCGCTGCGCGTGGATGCTGTGGCGTCGATGCTCTATTTGGACTATTCGCGCAAAGCCGGTGAGTGGATTCCCATCATCCACGGCGGGCGCGAAAACCTGGAAGCAATCGCGTTCATCCGGCGGCTGAATGAAGTGCTGCACCAACGGCATCCCGGAGCGCTGACGATTGCGGAAGAATCGACTTCCTGGCCGGCGGTCTCGCGCCCGACGTACGTTGGGGGGCTGGGCTTCGATTTGAAATGGAACATGGGCTGGATGAACGACACGCTGCGATATATGGCGCTTGATCCGCTCTACCGGCAACATCACCACGGCGAGCTTACCTTCTCGATGCTCTACGCGTTCCACGAAAACTTCGTTCTTCCGCTATCGCACGACGAAGTGGTGCACGGGAAGCGTACGCTGCTCGAGAAAATGCCGGGCGACGACTGGCAGAAATTCGCGAATCTACGGCTTCTCTACGGGTATCAATTCGCGCATCCCGGCAAGAAGTTGCTCTTCATGGGCAGCGAGCTTGGGCCGCGGAACGAATTCTGGGAGGGCGGGATGGTCGAATGGCCCCTCGAAGCTTCCCCGCCCCACCAGGGTATCCAGCGACTGATGGGCGACTTGAATCGTCTGCACACGCAGGAGCGAGCGCTGCATCAGGTCGATTTCGAATCATCCGGATTTGAGTGGATTGAGGCGAACGATGCGGCCGCAAGCGTGCTTTCGTTCTTGCGGCACGGCCGCGATCCGGAAGATTTCGTTCTCGTCGTGTGCAATTTCACTCCCGTCGTGCGGGAAGAGTATCGCGTGGGAGTGCCGCGGCCCGGCTACTACCGCGAAATTCTGAATACGGATTCGAAATACTACGGTGGGACCGATCTGGGCAACGCGGGCGGAGTCAATGCGGAGCCAGTCCCGTGGAACGACCGGCCGTACTCCCTTAAGCTGAGGCTTCCACCACTCGCTGTCTCCTATTTCAAACCGCATCGCGGTTAAGTCGATCCCGTCAGGAAAATCGAAGGGGCAATCCGCGGTGGAAGCGGATTACCCCCGAAGCCAAACCCGCCGAACTACGCGGCGGAGAGTGCGAGTTCCTTTGGTTCCTCGAGTGTCGCCGCGGGCCAACTCTTGAGTTCCGGCATGCAGTGCTTCACGAAAGTTTTCAGATTGCGCACCGACTCTTCGTGTGGCATGCCGCCGAAATTGAAGTTCGGCATGATGCCCTGCATGTCGATCGTCTCTTTCGTCTTGGCGAGTTTCTCCAGCACTTGCTGCGGCGTGCCCCAGGGCATGAGCTGGATGTAATCCTCGACGGCCTTATCGACGCCGATGCCTCGCAACTGCTTGCTGAGGTCGGCGTAGCGCTCGTAGCTCTTCGTGTGATCGAAGTGCTTCCCGAGCATCTCATAGTGATCGAGAGCTTCGCGGTAATTCGCGGAGAGATACTTGCGCGCGAGTTCTTCGGCGCGGTCGGCGCTTTCGTCGACGAAGCAGAAACCGGAACAAAAGGGCTTCGGCGGCTCGACGTTCGGGTGAAATTCGTTCCAGCATTTGTGGTAGAGCTCGAAATCGGCTTTCACGAGGTGCCATGCCTTCTGCACGATGACGAGGAGGCCGAGACCGAGCTTCGCGCAAACCGGCACGGAATCGGTGGAGGCCGCCGCCGCAAACGAGCGGCCCTTGAACGATTTGAACGGCCGCGGGCGTATCTCTCGGCGCGGCTGCTTCACCGTGGCGCCGCCTTCCATGAACCCGGTTTCGAGCGCTTCAAGCACGAGCGACGTGTACTCGTCGAAGAGGAGCCGGCCTTCGTTCTGGTCGATGCGGAGTCCCTCGAATTCGCGGCGCGCGAGGCCCCGGCCGACGCCCAGGATAAAACGCCCGTCGGAATAGTGATCGACGAGCGTGATCTGCTCGGCGAGGCGCATTGGATCGTTCCACGGCACCACGATCACCATCGAACCCAGCTTCACGCGCTTCGTCTTCCCTGCCAGGTACGACATTAACTGCGGAACGTCCGGGCTGATCGAGTAGCTGTCGAAGTGGTGCTCCGTCGCCCAGATTGAGTCCATCCCAAGCTCTTCGGCCATAAGGCAATTGCCGAGCTCTTCGCGCATGAATCGCCTGTCCGAATACCCACCCAAGTGCTGAAAGCCGGACCCGTAGCCTACGTGCATGCTATTTCCTCCTATGATGGCGCCAAAATAGCGGCGTATTTCCGCGTATCCCCCAATTCGCGCGACTATATCAAATTACGCCCATTCGGACCAAGGCATCAAGTCATGCCCGCCTCCATGTAGCTGAATGCGCGGAAATCAGGAGGTGATCTTCCCCGCGCGAGATGCCTTCCCTTCCCGAATCGGCGACCGAAAAGAATCGAGGCCGATGTACAATGCTTAAGTCTCGAAACTAAAATCGAAAGCTCCAACCGAGTCCATGCCGAAGAACCAGCAGCATTTTGTCGCGATCATTGGCGGAGCCATATCCGGCTCCGTGGCAGCGGAAATACTGGCGGACCGTGGGATCCGCGTCGCCGTGATCGACCAGAACAAGCGGCCGTACGGAAAGATTGAAGATGGATTGCCGCGATGGCACGTCGAGCAGCGGAAACAGGAGTACGGGCGAATCGATGCGCGTCTGCGAAAGCCGAACGTTTTCTTCGTTCCTTCGACCAAACTCGGGCGCGACGTCGAGTTTGAAGATCTCTGCAAGAACTGGGGCTTCTCGGCAATTATCCTGGCGAACGGCGCGTGGCGCGACCGCGATATCGGCATCCCGGGAGCCGAAAAATTTCTGGGCAAAGGGCTCGCGTACCAGAATCCATTCATCTACTGGTACAACCACAAGAATGAGAAGGACTACACCGGGCCGAGATACGAGACGCCGGACGAGGCGGTTGTGGTCGGCGGCGGCCTCGCCTCGATCGACGTGGTGAAGGTGCTCCAGCTCGAGAACTACGAGCGGGCGATGAAGGCGCGCGGCATCGAAACGAACATGCACGAGCTGGAAAAAGGTGTGCCCGCGGCGTGCAAGGCGCATGGGATCAAGCCGGAGGACCTCGGAGTGAAGGGATGCCTCTTGATTTACCGGAGGCGTGAGCAGGATATGCCGCTGGCTCAGCCGCCGGACGATGCCACTCCGGAACAGATCGCGAAAACCGAGCAGGTACGGCAGAAGATGCTCAAGCTGGCGCGCGACCGGTATCTATTCCGGTTTCAGGAGCGCCGGCTGCCGCTGGGATTCGTTGAAGAGAATGGGCATGTCGTGGGCGTGCGAGTGGGCGAGACGAAGGTCGAAGGACGCAAGGCCGAGCTGATTCCCGGCTCGGAAACCGTGATACCCACTTCGCTGGTGGTGTCGTCGATTGGCTCGGTGCCCGAGAAAATCAAGGGCGTCAACATGAAGGGCGAGTACCTGACCTTTACCGGCGAGGAACTGCCGCGCTACGAGGGAACGCAGCACGTATTCGGCGTGGGAAACGTCGTCACCGGCCAGGGCAACATTCGCGTGTCACTGGTGCACAGCCAAAGGGTGACGAATCACCTGATCGAAAACTATCTGGGCATTAGCGGCGACGGCGATCTGTCCGAAATCTATGAGGCGGCCGAAAAGAGCGTCGCCGGGCAAACGCAAGAGATCGAGAAAACCGTAGCAGGGCTGCCAGGCCTTTCGGACGCGCAAATCGCAGCCATCGAGAAACGCATTCGCGAGTTGCAAGCGCGGGCGGGCCACACGTCCGATTACGACTCGTGGATCGCGAAAGTCACACCACCCGACTTGGAATAGCGCCCTCCCGCCCGGATGCAGCGCCAAGCCCACATGAGGCGCTGCCTTCGGGCGAACAGGGTGCGATCCGGTTTACTGCTGTGGCGGCGGCTGCATCATTCCCATCGGATTGAAGGGCTGCGGGGTACCGACGATTTTGTCCTTCGCGTCCGTGATGACTTTGGTCAGCACCATCGATGAATCATTGCCCTGATGCTTGACGAGGCCGAAAGGCGGCACCTTCGAGCTTACCCACGTGTCGCCCGAGCCGTCCTTCATCTTGTAGTGCTCGCACGAAAAAGTCCCGGCGGGCGTGGTGATGGACTCGGTTCCAACGTCTTCGGCGAGATTGCGGATGTCGGAAGGCGCCGTCGCGTTGCCGCCCGCATGGCCCATTTGCATCGGCATTTCCATCGGCGGACGGCCCGCCATCTGCATGATGACCTTTTGCGCGGAGGTGCTGCCCGGAACGATGAGAACCTTCATCACCATCTCGCCCATGCCTCCGGCATTAGTCGTCCACTCCATCCAGAAGCCGTCTTTGCCGTCGACCGACTCCTTGCCGACGATCGTGTACTCGATGCTTGTCTTAGGGCCGCTCGGCGGCTGCACGTCATAAGCAGCGCCCGAACCGACTACCGGATTGAAGACTCCGCTCGGCAGCGACCTCTGCCGCATGCCCATCTGCGCGTTCGCTGGGGTTGCCAGGATCGCCAAAGACAGACAGCAAACACAAAATGCCAACGCTTTCATAGTCTTCACGGCACTCCCCCACTTTCTTGAAAGGATTCCACTGTACATCGCGAATGCCGCCATTGTAACCCGATGCGCCAGGACGCAACGGAGAAAGGGAGAGAGCGATACCTTAGTTCAACTCCCGATAAGTGATCAGGCGAATGCCGTGAAGATCGATCGCCCGGCGAACCTGCGGAGCGAGCAAGCCGTCAAGTTCGACCTGGCGCTGCGCTTGCAAGCGGGAGCCCGTTCGCGCCAAATCCTCGTCGCAGACGCCCGGGTGCAGCATGATTTCGGTTCTCCCTTCGCCGATGGTGTCGATCAGATGACACAGCGGTTCGGGCCCGAGTTGTCCCGTAGCAGCCACGCCTAGGAAAGTATCCGGCGAGCGCAAGCCGTGCTCCTTCGAAATCGAAGAGAAGTTCACGGAGAGCAAGCGCACGGCCACAACCGCCCCAAATTGGGTTGGCGATGCACCAAGCTCGCTGCACACCGCTCGCCAAGAGTCGCGTAGATGCTCCGCCGGCCTGCGCACGCGCGTAATTCCGAGGTCCTGCGCCACTTGCGCGAGCACCTTCATGACGCGCGGATGCGCGTGTGTATGCTTATGGGTGTCGAGGTGACTTGGCTCGATGCCAGCGCTACAAATTTTCCCGATCTGGGCGCGCAATTCCCGTTCCATGTCTTCTGCACGAATAGCGCCGACACTGACTCTGGCGACAAACGCTGGCAGGGAGCGAGGCATGCGGCCACTCGCGTCGACGAGCGAGGGAATTTCTTCCGGCGGAGCTACCGGAACGCCGCCTGCCAGAACAAGGTGACACCCGACGCCCAAGTTCGGATTTGCGCGAGCACATTCCACGGCGTGATCGAACGCGAGCCCGTTGGCCATCAGCGTCGTGCTGGTGAGAACTCCCTCGCGATGGGCGCGAATGATGCCGTCGTTCACGCCCTCGGTCAAACCAAAATCGTCCGCGTTGAGAATCAACTCTTTCATTTCTCTGTCATTGTCAGGAGATCGGATTCAGGAGAGCACGAACTATACCACGCGGCCCGAGCAATTCCTGCGCCACATCGGCGCACAAGCGGCGAAAGAATTATGAATGCTCTGTAAAAGTTTTCAACAGTTCTGTTGAAATCCGTGTGGAAAAGCAGCCTGCGATGATGGAAATCGCGCGGCGCAATCGTGGTTTATTGCTCTTTGCACAAGTTCTTGTGCAGACCGCGGCAACGCCATCGCGATGTAAAATAAAATTCCCGAACGGAAAACTTTTCTACGGAAAAGAGAAGAGGGAAAGATTTAGTACCAGTGCGGCGGCGGCTCGAGCTTGATCGGGACGGATTCCTCGCTCTGCTGGATTTCATACCACTTGCCGTACGTATGCCACCCCTTTGCAATCACTTGAATCAAAATTTTGCCCTGAGGAACCTCTGGAACCTTCACCGAGCCGTCCTGATTCGTTTTTAGATCGAGTTCCTCGAGCTTTTCGTGATGCAGGAGTCCGCCCGACGTGTAATAACGGACATAGACGCTGGCGTTGCCAACCGCTTTGCCGTTGGGATCGGTGACCTGGATTTTCAATCGTGTCATTCCGGGGGCAGTTTGTTCGCTCCGGGCAGATTTCTCGCTCGAACTCGAGTGATCGGGCGCGGCTGATTCGCTTGAGCCGCTCGACTGCGCGCACACGATCGTTGTTGTACTGAGGAAAGCGGCAGCTAAGATCGCTGCGCCGAAGGGCATACGGAAAAGCTTGCGACGAGCGCTGGCCTTCATGGCGCTTCCGTTTTACTCCAATTGCGTGAGCGGCTCAAGTCCCACATGTGTAGGAATGCGGGATCTACGAGGATCGTAACAGATGGGTGCTCCTACGATCGCACCGAATCGGCGATCCATGCGAGATAGCCGCGCGCCCCGGCGACAATCGGCAGCGCGATGATCTCGGGCACGTCGTAACTGTGAAGCTGTTCGATCTTCTTTTGCAGCAACGCGAACCGGCGCCGCGAAGTTTTCATCACGAGCAAGAATTCCCTCGCTGACTCGACCCTTCCCTTCCACCGATAGATCGAGTGGACGCGCGCGCCGAGAATGCTGACGCAGGCCGCGAGCTTCTGCTCGACCACGGCTTTGGCGATGCGCCGCGCCTCTTTCGCCGAGCCGCACGTCACGAGCACCACGAATTTGTCCGTCATCGCCACCTTTACTCTTGCGCCGCGCACTGCTGCGATTACCCGATGCTTGCCCCTTGTGCGACAAGATACAATAGCGACCCATGGCCAGCCAAGCGATCCACTTCGGAACATCAGGCTGGCGCGGAATTATAGCCGAGGATTTTACGTTTTCCGGCGTGCGCCGCGCGGCAGCGGCGATTGCTGGTCATCTGCGAGCGAGCACGAGGTCTCCTGTGGTGATCGTCGGTTACGATACGCGATTTTTTTCCGAGGAGTTCGCGCGAACGGCGGCCGAGAGTTTGCGATCGCATGGCTGCCGCGTGTTGATTTGCGGCGCGGCCACGCCGACGCCGACCATCGCGCACGCAATCATTCACGGCAAGCTCGACGGCGGCGTCAACATCACGGCGAGTCACAATCCGGCACAGTACAATGGCTTGAAGTTCTCGGATGCGGACGGCGGCCCGGCGCTGCCAGAGGTCACCGAAGACATCGAGAAGCGCGCAGCAGCGTTGAAGGAGAGATCGAACGGCCACCACGAAATTGCGGATGATTTCGAGCGGATCGACCCTGGCGAACCTTACTTCGGGCAGCTCGAGCGCATGGTTCGCTTCGACGTGATCGCCAAAGCCAAAGGGAGTTTCGTTTGCGACGCGCTGCACGGGTGCGGCGCGGGCTGGCTCGACCGAATTCTTCGCGAGCACGGCGCAACGTTGACGGCGATTCGCGGCGGGCGCGATGTCCTTTTTGAAGGCACGGGCCCCGATCCGTCGGAAGAGAACCTTGCGCCGCTGAGGAAGGCGGTCGCCGATAGGAGGGCGCTCGCAGGGCTAGCCACGGATGGCGACGCGGACCGTTTTGGGATTGTCGACCGCGACGGATCGTTCGTTTCGCCAAATCATATTCTTGCGCTGGTCTTCGACTACCTGCTCGAAACGCGCGGTTACAAGTTGGGCGCTTCGCGCACCGTTGCGACGACGCACCTTCTCGACGCCGCAGCCAAATTGCACGGCGTGAAGCTTTATGAGACGCCCGTCGGCTTCAAGTATGTCGGGCCGCTGCTGCGCGAGGACAAAATCGCGCTGGGCGGCGAGGAAAGCGCCGGCATGACCATCCGCGGGCACCTCCCCGAGAAGGACGGAATCCTCGCGTGCCTGCTGGTCGCCGAAATCATTGCGGCGCGCGGGTCATCCCTTGCCGATCAGCTGCGCGATCTTTTCCGGCGCGTGGGGCGCGAATTCTGGCCCGTTCGCCTGAACCTTCATCTTTCGGAGGATGCGCAGGGCAAGCTGCCGCAGCGTTTGAAGTCGGATTTCAAGGAATTTGCGGGGCACCGCGTGGCCAGAGAAAATCGGCTCGACGGCTTAAAGCTGGTCTTCGAGGACGGCGACTGGGTGCTGATGCGTCCCTCAGGGACGGAGCCGGTGGTGCGCATCTATACCGAGGCCCCCTCGATCGAGGCTTCGCAGAAGCTGGCCAACCAGGCGCGCGCGTGGATCACACAATGAGAAATCCGACGCAGAAGCAGCCGCCGACCTTTGCGGAACACTTCCGCGATTTCCTGCGGCGAAATCTGAGCTGGTTTATCGCGGCGGGGCTTGCGCTGCTGTTGCTGCAGGACGTCTTCGGAAATCACGGCGTGCTGGCCATGCGGCGCTCGCAGCAAGAGGCGCGCGAGGTGCAGCGGCAGATCAATCAGATGAATGAAGAAAACCGGCAGCTTGAGGCGAAAGTGAAAGCGCTCAAGACCGACCCGCAGGCGATCGAGCGAATTGCACGCGAAGAAATGGGCCTCGCGCGGCCGGGTGAATATATTTTCAAGCTGCCACCCAAGCCCGGCGATGGTTCAACGGCTGCATCACCCGCCCAGCCAAACGCGCCAGCCGCGAAGCCTTAATCCAAAGCAGTTTAGCGCTCTGCGGACGTTTCCGGAGCACTCCCAAGGCGTTCCGAACGGAAACGACGAAGCCACGCCCACAGTTCGGGGCCGCGTCCCTTGAAACGCGTTCTGGCAATCGAGAGCAGCACCATCGCGACCGTGATTTCGAAAAGGCCCAAAGTGGCCCCGCGTATGCCTTGCGATTGCTGGTCGAAAAGCGAAAGGGGCCCGTAGACGAAATCCATGTGGACCCAATAAACAAGGAGCGAGGTTTGGCCAAGCTGCATCCACGGGCTGAATCCGATTGCGCCGAGCCCCCAGCGGCACCAGGCGTACCCGACGAGCACGATTAGCATCACAATTCCGACGCGCGCGAGAAAGAAATTGGGGCTTGTGTGCCAGTAATCGTAGACGGCGTAGAGTTGAACGGGGCGAGCATCGAGCCATAGCGAAAGCAACCATAGTCCCGCCCCGCCCGCACCGAAAAGAAACATCGCTCGCCCGGGATTCTTCGATGGCCATTCGCTGAAGAGGAGAATGCCGATTGCCAGACCCGCGAAAGCAAATCCGGCCCACGGAAAAATCGGGAAGAGCCACGGCTGCGGCGAGTTGTATATGTGCACGCCATTGAAATAGGACTCGAGATACCAGGGCAGCCAGCGCGGGCGCCAAGTGGTCCAGACCATCGGCGTGACGAGCGCAATTCCAAGCGCCACGCCCGCCGACGCGAGCGCGCTTGCCGTGCGTCCTCGCACTACCCAACAAAGAACGCCCAGAAAAGCGATCGACAGGCCGATCACGTTCAGGATATCCACGCGAAACAGGTCCGTCCACGGAGCCACGGACCAGCCGAGCACAAATTCCTGCACGCGAAAGAGCAGCCCCAGCACGAAAACTTCCGCGCCACGCCGGATCATGCGCCGCGCGATCGCGTCCTGCGTGGCGCCCTTGCGGCGCATGGAGTCGGCCATCAGCGCGCACGTGATGCCGGAAAGAAATATGAAGAGAGGCGCGGGGATCGTCCCGCTGAGCTGCGTCCAGCCGAAAAACGAGGAGTTGCGCGCCGCGCCGCCGAGCCACGCGTCGTAGCAGTGCACCTCGAACATCCCGAAGCAAGCGAAACCGCGCAGCCAGTCGAGGTAAGCGAGTCTTTGTATTTGAGCCCGAGGCATCGAGTTATTCCTCACAGCATCGCCGAGGCTGAAAACCAAATCAAGCCCTACAGTGTGGATGCCGGCAAGGTCCGGTAGAATCGCTTTCGATGATGCTTCGTTCCAAATCGAACCACATCAGTGCCCTGGCGGTTGGAGTTGTCTGGGCAATCGTCGTGGCGTGGGCCGCGTTCTTAGGGCTGCGCGCGGGATTCGGCGGGAGGCATTTTGCGATCGCGCTTGGCGTAGCCGCAGCGCTCTTCGCATTCGAGCTGTTCGTTGCCCTGCCGACCGTGCAAGACGCCGTACTGGCGTCTTTCGGGAACCGGGGCGGAGTTTTAGCGCCGATCATGCCGCTCTTCGCGGTGCTGGTGTACTCATGGGGTGTGGCGGGCGGCTGGCAGATGATGCTCTTCGGCGCTGCCTACGCCGTGATCCTAGCGTTGCTACTCGCGAGCAGCCGGGGCAAGGCGCCCGGTACGTGGGAGGACTACGCGGCGCTTCTGGCCGTTTGGCTGCCTGTCGAGTTTCGCTGGATGTATCGGCTCTTCCCTTACCCGCAGCCTCTGACGCATACACTCACGATTCTGATGGCGCTGAGCACGGGCGTCGCGGCGTTTGTGCTGCTTCGACGGATGGCCGGCGTGGGCTACGCGCTGGACTGGCGACGCGGCTTCGCATTTCATACCGGATTCAACTTCCTCGTCTTCTCGGCAATTGCCATCCCGCTCGGACTCAAGGTCGGTTTCCTTCATTGGCAGCCGGCACTGCCGGCGATCCGCGCTATTTCCGTGTCAGGACCAGTGGGCACGGTCCTGTCCGCAGCCGGGATCTTGCTCTTTACAGCTTGGCCAGAGGAGTTTTTGTTTCGAGGCCTGCTTCAGAATGTGCTCTCAAAGAGCTTTCGGAGCGAATGGGCTGGCTTGATCGTGGCGTCGCTGGTTTTTGGGTTCTCGCACATCTTGCACGCGCCGTTTCCGAACTGGAAATACGTCTTCCTCGCAACGATCGCGGGATTCTTCTATGGCCGCGCGTGGATGAAAACGGGATCGCTTGTTCCAGGCGTGCTGATTCACGCCGCTGTCGACACTCTATGGCACATCCTGTTTCGCTAATCGGAAATCGTGGAAAGGAACTGCGCGGCGAATCACCTCCGCCGTTGGCGAAGCCCCAGCTTGCGTCCAAGGACAAACGCCAGGTTCACTCCGATCAGAGACACGACAAACCAGAGCGCGGCGTGCGATGCAGGCATTCCGTGCTGGTACGAGCGATAGCAGTAGAAAGCGACGAAACCATCCACCAGCACCAGCAGCAAGATTGAGGGAGCGTTCACTTCACAACACCGGCGAGCGGGCTGGAGGCAGTCGCGTAGAGCTTCTTCTCGATGCGCCCAGCGAGAAACGCTTTGCGTCCCGCTTCGACGGCGCCGCGCATCGCTTCCGCCATCAGTACAGCATCTTGCGCTCCTGCGATGGCTGTATTCATGAGCACCCCATCCGCCCCCAACTCCATGGCGATGGCCGCGTCCGAGGCGGTGCCGACGCCCGCATCGACGATCAGCGGAACCTCAGTGATCCGCTCGCGCAAAATCCGCAGGTTGGCGAGATTCTGGATTCCCATGCCCGAGCCGATCGGCGCGCCGAGGGGCATCACGGCCGCGGCGCCCGCGTCAATCAGCTTGCGCGCGGCGATCAAGTCGTCGTTGGTATACGGCAGCACGACGAAGCCTTCCTTCACAAGTATCTTCGTGGCGCGAATCAACTCTTCGGTGTCGGGGAAAAGCGTCTGCTCGTCGCCGATCACTTCGAGCTTCACCCATTCCGAGAGCCCGACCTCGCGGCCGAGACGCGCCGTGCGGATCGCATCGTCAGCCGTGTAGCATCCAGCGGTGTTCGGCAAAATGAAGAGTTTGTCGCAGTCGATGTAATCAAGGAGCGACTCCTTCGTCCGGTCGGTAAGATTCACACGCCGCACAGCCACGGTTACCATTGCCGCGCCCGACGCCGCGTGTGCCCGCGCCATCTCCTGAAAGCTGCGATATTTCCCCGTGCCGACGATCAGGCGCGAACCAAACGCCCGGCCCGCAATCACCAATTGGTCTGCCATTACAGTTTTCTCCTCGATCCGGTCATTGTAACGCCCGCGCGGGCCAGCGGCGCAGAGGAACTACAGCGCCCGCTGCGGCTTCGGCTCTTCGACGTCCGCGTACATCCGCGCGATGATGTCCTGATAGCGTTCCTCGATCACGCGGCGCTTCAGCTTCAGCGTGTAGGTGAGCGCGCCGTCTCCATACGTGAAATCCTTTTCGAGCAGCGCGAAACGCTTCGGCTTTTCGTATTGCGCGAGCGACGGCGTGAGCCGCTCGATTTCGTGCGCGATCAGATCGCGGACCCATGGGTCGGAAAGCATTTGCCCGGGCGTTAGCGCGTCGCGGCCCGCATCTCTGGCGGCGGAGGCGAGCGTGGCAAAATTCGGCACGATCAGCACGGATACAAACTTGCGCCCTTCGCCCACGACCATCGCGTGCCCTATGTAGGGCGACGTCTTCAGCATATTCTCGATGGGCGCGGGCGCGACGAATTTGCCGCCCGCCGTCTTCAGCAGCTCCTTCTTGCGATCGGTAATGGTGAGGTAACCTTCCTCATCGAGCCGCCCGATGTCGCCGGTCGCGAACCAGCCGTCTGCCGTCAGCACTTCGCGCGTGGCATCCGACTTGCGGTAATAGCCCTGCATCACGCACGGTCCCTTCACGAGAATCTCGCCGTCCTCCGCGATGCGCACCTCGACGTTTGGAATCGGCTGCCCGACTGTCCCGATCTTATTCGCCGCCGGGGTATTCGCGCTGACAACCGGTGAAGTCTCCGTCAAGCCGTAGCCCTGAAAAACCGGCAAGCCCACGCTCCAGAAAAACTCGCCGAGTTCGGGTGCCAGCGGCGCGCCTCCAGCGGTCAACAATCGGATCCGTCCGCCCAGGCCCGCTCGAATCTTCGAGTAGACGATCTTGTCGGCGAGGTCCCACTGGAGTTTCAGGCCAAGGGAAACGCTCTTGCCGTACGCCCGCCACGGCACCGCCTTCGCAGCGACGCGCATCGCCCAATCGAAAATCTTCCTCTTGACTCCCGTTGCGTGATGCCCTTGCTCGATTACGTTTGCGTAGATTTTTTCGTAAAAGCGCGGCACCGCGCCAAGCATGGTCGGGTGAGCTTCCACGAGCGCCTGCTGCACCGTCTCCATCTGCTCCACGTAGGCGACCGGCACGCCATGAAAGAAAAACGAGTAGTCCATGGTTCGTTCGTAGACGTGCGCGAGCGGCAGGAACGAGAGCCCCACGTCGGTCGGCATCATCTCGTATCCTTTGGCGCTGTCGAGTGCGTTCGAGCTGAGGTTTGCGTGGCTCAGCATCACGCCCTTGGGCTCGCCCGTGGTGCCCGACGTGTAGATGATCGTCGCCAGCTGCTCCGCCTTCACATCAGCCGCCCGGCGGCGATACTCCTGGATCTCCGCGTCGCCCGTTGCCGCGATCAACGCATCGTAGCGAAGACTCTCGCCCTGCAGGTCGGCAGGCGGCGCAACTGAAATCACTTGTTCTAGCTCGGGCAAATTCGGCCGGCACTCGGCGATTTTTCGCGCTTGCTCTTCGCCCGACGAGAACACGACGCGCGCGCCGGAATCTTTCAGGATGTAAGTGATGCGATCGACCGATTCGTGAAAATAAACCGGAACTGTGACGCCTCCGATGCCTTGAATCGCGAAATCCGCGACGTGCCACTCGGGACAGTTCGGCGCGAACACTCCCATGCGGTCTCCCGAACCCACGCCGAGCTCCGTAAGCGCCTTGGCGATGCCTGCAATCCGGCGCAAAAGCTCTTCGGACGAAATCGTCTTCCAGCCAGCGGCGGTGCGATACATCTGCGCGCGTGAGCTAGGGAAGCGGTCCAGCGCGTCAAGCAAACATCGCGGGAGCGGTGGGTACTCCGTCGCCATGAAAGCACTCTAGCCTATCGTTGGCGCGCCACGCAATGCAGCGCTGTGAAAGCGCGGTCGCGATGCGCTAAGATGCGCACGAAGGACGTTCATGCCCCCTCTCATACCAAAGATCGCCTCAGAAGAAGCGACCGGCTACCAACCCATCCGCGCGCCCCGCGGAACGTCCATCTCCTGCAAAGGCTGGCAGCAGGAGGCGGCGCTGCGCATGCTGATGAATAACCTCGATCCCGAGGTAGCAGAGAAGCCGGAAGAGCTGATCGTCTACGGCGGGCGTGGGAAAGCGGCGCGCAACTGGAAGTGCTACCACGCCATCGTCGCATCGCTGCGCGCCCTCGAAAATGACGAAACGCTGCTCGTGCAATCCGGCAAGCCGGTCGGCGTATTTCGCACGCACGCCTATGCTCCCCGCGTCCTGATCGCCAATTCGAATCTCGTGGGCCAGTGGAACGACTGGAAGCATTTCGACGAGCTCGACCGCGCAGGCCTGATTATGTATGGCCAGATGACCGCCGGCAGCTGGATCTACATCGGCACGCAAGGAATTCTGCAGGGCACCTACGAGACCTTCGCCGCAGCCGGACGAAAACATTTTCACGGCGATCTCACCGGGAAATTGATCGCGACCGGCGGGATGGGCGGAATGGGCGGCGCGCAGCCGCTGGCCGCGACGCTGGCGGGCGCGGCATTCCTCGGCATCGACGTCGACCCGGAGCGAATCAAGCGGCGCGTGAAGACCGGCTACTGCGATGTGATGGTCAACAATCTCGACGAGGCGCTGCGCATCCTGAAAAATGCGGTGCGCAAGCGCGAAGCTACGTCGGTGGGGCTCGTCGGCAATTGCGCGGACGTGATTCCCGAGCTCGCGCGGCGCGGCGTAGTCCCCGATCTGCTCACCGACCAGACCAGCGCGCACGATCCCGTCGGCGGCTACATTCCGCAGGGTCTCGATGTGGCGCAGGCCGCCGAGCTTCGCAAGGCCGATCCCGCCGGGTATCGCAAGCGCGCGCTCGAATCGATCGGCAAGCACGTCGAGGGCATGCTGGCGCTGCAAAAGCTCGGCTCGATCACATTCGATTACGGCAACAACATCCGCACGTTCGCCTTCGAGCAGGGCGTGAAGAACGCATACGACTTTCCCGGCTTCGTCCCCGCCTACATTCGCCCGCTGTTTTGCGAAGGCCGCGGACCGTTTCGCTGGGTCGCCCTTTCGGGCGAGGCGTCCGACATTCATCGCACCGATCAGCTTGTGCTCGAAATGTTTCCGCACAACGAAATTCTTTGCCGCTGGATCAAGCTCGCGCAAAAGCGCGTGCGCTTTCAGGGACTGCCGGCGCGCATCTGCTGGCTCGGCTACGGCGAACGCGACAAATTCGGCCTCGCGCTCAATGATCTCGTCGTGCGCGGCGAATTGAAGGCGCCGATCGTGATCGGCCGCGATCATCTCGATTGCGGCTCGGTCGCCTCGCCCTACCGCGAGACGGAAAGCATGCGCGACGGCTCGGACGCCATCGCCGACTGGCCGTTCCTGAATGCGCTGCTCAACACGGCGAGCGGCGCGAGTTGGGTCTCGATCCACAACGGCGGCGGAGTGGGGATCGGCTACGCGCAGCATGCGGGCCAGGTGCTGGTCGCCGATGGCACGAAGGAAATGGCGTCGCGCATCGAGCGCGTGCTCACCAACGATCCCGGAATCGGCGTCGCGCGCCACGTCGACGCCGGCTATCCCGAAGCAATCGATTTCGCACGAAAATCCAGTCTCAAGATTCCGATGGATTGAGCCCGATCGCGATTGAAAGCGATGGCCAACTGGCTGATCACCGGCTGCTCGGAACTGCTCACGCTTCGCGGCCCCGTGCCGCGGCGCGGGCGCGCACTCGGCAATCTCGGAGTGATTCGCGACGGCGCGCTGCTGGTGCATGGCGATCGCATCACCGCTGTCGGACCGCGGCGCAATGTCGAGCGTCTGCGCGCGGCGCGGAGCGCCGAAAAGCTCGATTTGGGCGGGCGCGTCGTGCTGCCCGGATTTGTCGATTCGCACACACACCTAATTTTTTCCGAGTCCCGCGCCGCCGAGCATGAACAGCGCATCGCCGGAAAAACGTACGAGCAAATCGCGCGCACGGGCGGCGGAATTCGTTCCACGGTCGCGGCGCTGCGGCGCGCTCGTCCCGCGGCGCTGATCGCTCGCGCTGCGGCAAATCTGCGCGAGTTCGCGGCGCATGGAACAACCACGCTCGAGGCCAAGAGCGGCTACGGTCTCAACTGGGAGAGTGAGCAGAAGACGCTCGAGATTCTCCACGATTTGCACCAGGCGCAGCCGCTCGATATCGCCTGCACCTTTCTCGGCGCGCATGTCGTGCCACCGGAGTTTCGCCGGCGCCCGGACGCGTTTGTCGACCTGCTCGTAAAGCGCTGGATTCCGGCGGTCGCGACGGCGGGCCTCGCCGAATTTTGCGATGTCTATTGCGATCGCGGCGCGTTCACGGTCGCGCAGGCGCGGCGCATCCTCGCGGCCGGGCGAGCGTGCGGCCTCGTGCCGCGGATTCACGCGGAGCAGCTCACGCACACGGGCGCCGCGCGGCTTGCGATCGAGATGCAGGCCGCCAGCGCCGATCATCTCGAAAAGATCGACCGCGGCGATATTCGCGCCCTCTCGCTTTCGGGCGTTGTGTGCACGCTGCTACCGGGCTGCTGCTTCCACCTCGGCCTCGCGCAGTACGCCCCGGCGCGCGCGCTGATCGATGCGGGCGCCATCGTCGGGCTCGCGACGGATTTCAATCCCGGCACCTGCCCCACGCTCAGCATGACCATGATTCTCTCGCTCGCCTGCAGCCAAATGCACATGACGCCCGCGGAAGCGATCGCCGCCGCCACGATCAATCCCGCGTATTCGCTGCGCCAACACGATCGCGTCGGCTCGCTCGAAGTTGGCAAATATGCAGACCTCGCAGCGTTTGACGTGGCCAGCTACCGTGAAATTCCGTATTATTTTGGTGTGAACCTCTGCGGCTTGACCATGAAGCGCGGCGTCGTGATCCACTCCAAATGAAACCGCTGGTTGAGTGTGTCCCAAATTTCTCCGAAGGGCGCGATCCGGCCAAGATCCAAGCCATCCTCGCCGCCATCCGCGAAGTGCCGGACGTGTTCGTGCTCGCACATGAGAGCGACATCGACCACAATCGCAGCGTGATCACGCTGGCCGGTGCGCCGGAAGCAGTCGCGGAAGCGGCGGTGCGTGCCGTCGGCAAAGCCGCCGAGCTAATCGACCTCACGCGGCAAACGGGAGCGCATCCCCGCATCGGCGCGACCGACGTGGTTCCTTTCATCCCGATTCACGGGGTCACGATCGACGATTGCGTCGCTCTCGCCAAGAAAGCAGCGCGCGAAATATGGCAGCGCTACCGCATCCCGGTCTATCTCTACGAAGCGGCGGCACAGCGCCCCGAGCGCGCGAATCTCGAAAAAATTCGCAAAGGCCAATTCGAGGGGCTGCGCGAAGAAGTGCAGCACAATCCCGACCGCGCGCCCGATATCGGCGACCCGCGCCTGCATCCCACGGCCGGCGCAACTGTGGTCGGCGCGCGCAAGTTCCTGATCGCCTACAACATCAACCTGGACACGCCCGACATCGAGATCGCGAAAAAAATAGCGAAGACGATTCGCTTCTCGAGCGGCGGCCTGCCGTTCGTGAAAGCCATGGGCGTCGACCTGCGCGCGCGCAATCTCGCCCAAGTTTCGATGAACCTCACGGATTTCGAGCAGACCCCGGTCCACGTCGTCTTCGAAGCGGTGAAGCGGGAAGCCGCAAAGCACGGAGTCGGCATCGCGGGCAGCGAAATCGTCGGCCTGATTCCCCGCCGCGCCATCGAAATGACCGCCGAGGCGTTTCTCAAGGTCGAAAACTTTTCGCCCGCTCAAGTGTTTGAGAATCGACTGGAAGAATCGCTGTTGGCTGCCCACGCCAAGTCGTCCGCCGGGTTTGCCGCGCTAGCCCAGCCGTTTCTCGACGCCGTCGCGCGGCCATCGCCCACCCCCGGCGGAGGCTCGGTGGCGGCGCTGGCGGGCGCGCTCGGCGCGAGCATCGGACAGATGGTTTCCGGACTCTCGGGCAAAAAGAAATCCTTGGCGGCGTATGCCGAGAGGCTCGGGGCGGCCCTCGTGGGCTTTCGGGCGGCTGCGCAAGAATTGACGGCGGCTATTGACCGCGACGCGTCCTCCTACGAATCGGTACTGGTGGCGCACCGCCTCCCGCGCGAAACTACAGAGGAGCAGAAGCAGCGCGACGGCGCCATTCAGCGAGCGTTCGAAGGCGCCGTCGAAGCGCCCCTTGTGATCGCGCGCAAAGCGGCGGAAGTATTCGAGAAGCTGGGGCAACTGGAAGCGATGTCCGCCCCGTCTATGGTTTCAGACGTGCGCGTCGGCCGCATGATGGCCGCCACAGCGGTCCGGGGCGCGCTCGAAAACGTGCGCATCAATCTCGAATCGGTGACGGACGCGGCCTTCGTCGCCAGAGCGCGTTCCGAAGCAGCTTCGCTGGCAGCGCGGATTGCAGAAAGTCCGGTCACAGCCGATAAGATGTAAGGTTCAGTCTGAGGGACAAGACGTGAGAAAGCTAACTCGCCGTATCATCGCCGCGGGCCTTCTATTTGCCGCATTCCTGATCCTTCCGCGCCCAAGCTTTGCATCCACGCTCGGCACGGACGTCATCGGCATGTTCCCGAAGAGCGTGGGAGAATTCGCCTACGCCGACATGAAGGCGGCCAGGAAATTTTCGTGGTTCCCCCAGCTCCGCGAGCAGCTCCTGCCGAGCAAGTTCCGGCAGTTCGAGCAGTTCCTAAGGACAGCCGGGGTCGATCCGGACACTCAGGTCGACGAGATCGCCTGGGGCGCGATCAATGCCGGAAAAGCGGGCGGAGAAGAGATCCTCGGCATAGCTCAAGGATCGTTTGACCCATCTTCAAATGAAGATCGCTTCAAACAGCAGAAGCTGCCGATGACGGATTACCACGGCTACCATCTCTACGCTTTCGGCAGCGGTTCCGGCCCGAACGACATCTTGTTCACATTCATCGACGCCAATACGGCAGCCTTCGGAGTCCGCCCGGCGATGGAGAAGATGATCGACGTTCGCACCGGAGTTTCGGAAAGCCTCCTCAACAACGATCTGATGTTTCCGCTGATCAACGAGGCCAACGGCTCAGGAATCATTTGGGCCGTGCTCGATCAGGGCTACACGCACATTGCGGTCCAGGAGCTGCTGCCCCAGGCAGGTCAGTTTCCCCAAGCCGCCGCGATCATCAACCGCATGCATGCGATGACTATCAGCGTCGCGGCGGATAGCGGCATCGATGCGCAGTTCCAAGCCGTGTGCGATTCGCCCAACGATGCCAATCTCCTCGCAGCGGCTCTGCAAGCCGGCGTCATGTACCGGCGCTATCAGTCGGCGCAGGACCAGCCGGCTCTCGCGAGCGCGCTCGATCAAGTGAGCGTCACTCCGAGCGGCGATCGCCTTAAGATCGACGCGCCTGTAAGCCAGGATCAGCTGTTGTCGTTGATTCGCACGCGCGCTTTTGCCGTGCCGATGTAGGCCACGCAGGCCAGTGTGGTTCAAGCCTTGTGCTTTGCCGGGCGATAATATTTCACAAGCACGATAGCAGGCCGGCCCTGGTGCGTTTCCCGCTGCACAAGATCCACCAGCCCTTCATTCAGTAGTTTGCCACCCTGCTTCCCGGCTGTGTTCTGTGAACCCGCCTCGGCGCTCGCCGCAGCAATCGACAATTCAACCCTGATCTGCACGCGATCCGGAAAGCGCGAGGCGGTCACGGTTATCTCGGGAGGCAGTTTCGGATCGGGATGGGCGAGGGCGAAAACCTCGCCGCAAGCCTCTTGCGTGGCAATCGCGAGATGTTCTTGCACTTGTTCGGTCAGGCCGGCCTCATAGGCGGTATGGCCCGCGATGGCTCCAGCGCCGATCAAGAGCCTGGGATCGTCATGCAGAGTGCCAACCACCAGCACGGATGGCACTGTGTAGCCCGCGTGGGCGGGCTGGTCTCCTGGGAGGGCGTGGTCAAAATTAGTGGGCATCAGAATCGGCCAGGCGGACGTCGCACGCCTCCCGGCAGTCTGGGCAATAGTATAAGCCATCGACGCACAGGCGTACGTGAGTTTGCGACTGGCAGAAACAACAATATTTCTCGCAGGTACACTGCCTTTCCGGCTTGTCGCACTGCGAGCAGAGGGTATCCACGATGGCTCCTCAATCCGAATTCCGCCTTCAGAGTATGGTAGGCCCACTTGGGTTGTACCGACAAGCGCCACACGCCGTCCTTGTTTGCAAGCAGACAGCACGTACAATGGGGGCTCAAAACTTTGCGGGAGGAAACTCCATGTACCCTGCCGATTATCGCTACACACCCGAACACCAGTGGATCCAAGCGGCTGGTTCAACCGCAACCATCGGTACCACGGACTACGCCCAGCAGGAGCTTGGCGACATCATTTCCGTGGAATTGCCCAAGACAGGCTCCCAAATCAAAGTCGGCCAGCTTCTCGGCTCGATCGAATCCGTAAAAGCTGTCAGCGACCTCCTGAGCCCGGTTTCGTGTGAAGTGACCGAAATCAACACAACCCTCAAAAACGCACCGGAAACCATCAACAAGGACCCGCACGGCGCCGGATGGATCGCCAAAGTGCGCCTCGCGGACGTGAAAGAACTTGACGCTCTGATGGACGCGGCTGCCTACCAGAAGTTTGTCGAGGAAAAAGCCAAGGAAGCAGCGGGCTAGAGAGGCTGCAGAGAAGAAAGCGCCCTGTCATCCCGAGCGCAGTCCCGCGCTCTTGCCTTACGCGCGGTTCTTGCGCGCGGGGCGGAGGGAGGGATCTGCTGTTCGCGGAATTTCCAATGAAACGAGCAGATTCCGAGTGCAAAACCCCGTCCGAAGGACAGTTCGGTATTCTTCCTCACTAGAGTCGGCAAGAAAACGATCGCGGCGTACATCGCCAGATTGGCAACGCCCGCCGCGATCGATAATTCGTAAGTGACGGTTAGCGCTTCTCGTTCTTAGCCTTCTCCGACGGAATGCCTCGGTGCGCTTGCATCGAAGACGGCCGAGCATCCGACGGAGTCTTCGCGCTCGCGGTGGTCGCTGCCGGTAGCGTGATCTCCCGGCCGTCCGGAATGGCTGCGGCTGCAGCTTCCGTCAGGCCCTCGGGCACAGGAGCATCGACCGGCAATAGCGCCCCTTCGGCTTCTTTGAGGAACTTGAGACCCGCCGACGTCCCGTCCCAGTCGATCGAGAGAACGTCTCCCAGCATCACCTGTTCGGTGGCCAGCAGGCTCGCCAGCGGATACACGACGTGCCGTTCGATGGCGCGTTTCAGGTGGCGCGCGCCGTATTTGAGATCGGTTCCCTCGCGAAGCAGGAAGTCCCGGGCCGACGGTGTGACGCGGAACAGGAATCTCCCCTTGGCCGTCTCAAGGACGCGTTGCTGCACCATCCCAAGCTCGATTTCGAGAATCTGCTCGAGCTGCTGCGAGCGCAGAGGATGGAACACAACAACCTTATCAATGCGGTTCATGAACTCCGGCGCAAATTTCCGCTTGGCCGCTTCCGAAGCCGTGCGTTCTACCTTTTCGTCGAGCTTCGGCTTCGATTCCGGCCGGATGATCGGCGCAAAGCCCAACCCGCCGGTCATCAGTTCGGTGATTTCGCCGCCGCCGAGGTTCGAGGTCATGAAGATCATGGTCTGCGAGAGATCAACGCGCCGGTTGTCGCCGAGCGTCAGCGTCGCTTTGTCGAGAATTCCCAGCAGCAGCTGCCACAGGGCGTCGCTGGCTTTTTCGATCTCGTCGAAGAGCAAGAAGCTGATCTTGAGCTTGTCCGTGTGATATTGGGCGAGCGCCTCCTGAGTAATCAGCGGATGCGTCTCGCGGTGCCCCAGGTATCCCGGCGGCGAACCGATCAGCTTGGCAATCTCGTGTGAGTGCTGGAACTCGGCGCAGTCGACCTTGATCACCGCGCGAGGATCGCCGAAGAGAACTTCCGCGGTCGCCTCCACCACGCGCGTCTTGCCCGCACCGGTCGGCCCCAAGAACAGCAGATTGCCCACCGGCCGTCCTGGCGAGTTCAGGCCGGCACGGAACACCTGATACAGGTCGACTACCGCCTGCACAGCTTCGTCCTGGCCAACAATCTTTCGACGCAACCCCGCTTCGAAGTCTCGCGACTCCACGCTACGGAGTGTTGGGTCGAGTTGCGTTGCTTGCGCGCCCATGGTGTTGCTCCCTACCGGAACCTTCTTCCGCCCTCCGGACTGCGCGGTACTGACCGCTCGAATTGATCGAGTTTGATGTCCAGCGTCGACCGCAGCAATCTTAATTGCGTGACCAGTTCCCGGCTCGAATTGGCTCGGTCTGCCAGCGTCAAAAGCGGCGGCGACAGGTCGGCCAGGTCCAGGTTAAGGTTTCGTAACGTACTCATCAGGCTCTGTACGTACATCGACCGAATGTCAAACAGCTCTACCCGGCTGTTCACCTGCTCGCGCAGGCCGGACCAGTCCAGGTCGAGGAAGGGGTGGTTCCGCGATACTTTGCGGACAATTTCGTCGGTGATACGCGGCCGCTCACCCAGCCGGGCCAGGTGAAGCTGTTGCACCTTGCCCTGCCGGCGCACGTTGTGAACCAGGTAGTAGGTGTTCCCTTTGCGCCGAACGAAAGCCACAACCGTTCTCCTTCCGGGCCAGGGACCGCGACCACTGTGTGTAGTGTATGGCCCTTCCACTACACCGTCAATGGTACGATGCTCCAGATAGCAGAAGGTTGCTTCGAAGTAGTTATTACTCTTGCGGAACGATGCCGGACCGGCTACGACGGGACTTGCGGGAGCTTTCTCGCAGCTTTCGAAATGGAATCGATAAACAAAACCTTCCTCTGTTGATTTAGATGCTTGATCCACGCGTCGAGTCTAGCAAAGGAAGCGTAGACTTTCGTTGACCGGGAGCAAGCATAAACACATGTCCTGGGAACCCATTTATCGCCTCGTGAAACAAATCCCGCGCGGCCGCGTGACCACCTACGGCGCTCTTGCGAAGGCGCTGAAAGTGCCTGGCGGCGCTCGCGTCGTCGGCTACGCGATGGCCGGATGCCCGAGCGGCCGCGGGATTCCGTGGCATCGCGTGGTCGGCGCTGGCGGGCGCCTCATCATCCGCGAGCCCTACGCCAGCAAGCAGCGGCGTTTGCTCGAATCGGAAGGCGTCGAGGTCGGAGTGCGTTCTCTCGACATGCAGCGCTTCGGTTGGCTGCCGAAAAAGCCCGCCAAGAAGCGCTCGAAGGCTCGCGGAGGCAAACGCAGAAAAGTGCAGTGATTCGCGCTCAACTCCCGATTCTGCGATAGAATTCGTCTTCATAGAAATTGGGGACTTATTCGTGGCTGAAACCGTTATCCAAGTCGAAAATCTGCGCAAGAGCTACGGCAGTGTCGAAGCCGTCAGGAGCGTGAGCTTTGCCGTCGAGCGCGGTGAGGTCTTTGGCCTCCTCGGGCCCAACGGCGCAGGCAAGACCTCGATCGTCGAAATCCTCGAAGGTCTGCGCACGCCCGATAGCGGCGTTGTTCGCGTCTGCGGCCTCGATCCCGAAAAAAGCGGCGAGCAGTTCAAGCAGACGATCGGTGCCGTTCTGCAGTCGACTGCCCTTCCCGACAAGCTGCGGGTCAAAGAGGCTGTCGAGCTCTTCGCGCAGTTCTACCATCGCCGCGCCGACACGGATAAGTTGCTCGCGCGATTCCAGCTCGAAGAGAAGCGCAACGCCTTCTACAGCCATCTCTCCGGCGGCCAGAAGCAGCGCCTGGCACTCGCGATGGCGCTAGTCAACGAACCCGAGGTCGTATTCCTCGATGAGCCGACAGCCGGCCTAGATCCGCAGGTCCGCCGCGAAATTTACGACATCATCGAAGAACTGAAGCGCGACAAGAAAACCGTCCTGCTGACCACGCACTATATCGAAGAGGCCGAGCGCCTCTGCGACCGCGTCGCCATCGTCGACCACGGACTCGTGATCGCGCTCGGCACGCCGCGCGAGCTCAAGCACAGCTCGGCTGGCACCACGCGAATCGAAGTGCGCCTCGCGCGCCCACTGACGAATGGCATGCTTTCCGGGCTCGACGGCGTCGCCGACTGCCGCGAATTCGAAGGCACCTACGTGCTGCACTCGGCGCGTCCCCCGCAGACGATCGTGGCGCTCGTGAAGCAGCTCGAAGCCGAAAACAATGAATTACAGAGTCTCGAAATGTTCTCGCCGTCCCTTGAAGACGTGTTTATCGAATTGACCGGGCGGCGCCTACGTGAATAGGAGCGAAAAGCCGTGAGCAGCACCTGGACGTTGACCAAAATGCGCCTGCGCCTCGCCCTCCGTAATCGCGCCTTCTTCTTTTTCAGCCTCGTCATGCCGCTGATCTTCTTATTCGGCGCGATCGCGCTGATCGGCCGCGGCCGAACCGAATGGGTCGGCTACATTCTCGGCGCTATTCTCACCACGACCGTGATGGGCAGCTTCTGGGGCTTGAGCGTCCAGCTCGTCACGTTTCGCGAACAAGGCATCCTGCGCCGGTTCCGCCTGGCGCCCTTAGGCGCGGGCCCAATGCTCGCCTCAAGCATCATCTCCAACTATTTCCTCATGCTCCCGGTCATGGCCTTTGAAATTCTCATCTGCCGCTTCGCGTTTCATATGCAGTCCTGGGGAAATCTCGGCGCGATTCTCCTGCTGGTGACGGTCGGCTCCGCCACATTTTCGGCGTTGGGGCTGATCGTAGCCAGCGTCACGAATACGATGCAGGAAACCCAGATGATCAACAACCTCATCTGGATGGCGTTCCTGTTTCTCTCCGGCGCCACCGTCCCGCTCGCCGTCTTTCCTGTCTGGCTCCAGCACGTTGCGCTGTTCATTCCGGCGCAGTATCTGGCAACCGGTCTCGAATCAGCCGTGACCGGTATGACCAATCGCACCGAAATACTCACGGATACAGCCGCGCTGGCACTGGGACTTCTCGTGGCATTTGAGGTGTCGCGCCAGCTGTTCCGCTGGGAGCCGGAAGCAAAAGCCCCGCGGAGCGCGAAGCTCTGGGTGCTGGCCGCCCTGGTGCCGTTCCTTGCCTTTGGTGTATGGGAAAGCGCGACCGGCACGCGGCTGAGTCACATCAAGCAAAACTTCGATATACTCAGCAGCCGCTCGATAACCGAGCATATGCCCGGGGCACACTAGGGCGGGTTGGTTTAAGAGCTGCATCCACCCTCATCTCGCCAACATCGAAATTGCATTGCGACGAGCTCGGACTCAAGTCAGTGCTCGGGCCGCTGTTCAGGTAAACGTGGAGGAGCAATGAAGGCAATCCGTGTGCATCAGTTCGGCGGGCCGGAGGTTCTGCGCCTCGAGGACGTTCCGGATCCCAAGCCCTCGGCCGGGCAAGTCGTCGTACGTATTGGGGCGGCAGGCGTCAATCCGGTCGAAACATACGTCCGGGCCGGCGCCTACGCACGCCTTCCTAGCTTGCCCTACACTCCGGGCTCTGACGCCGGTGGCACGATTGAATCTGTCGGGCCAAATGGGTCGCGATTCAAGCCCGGCGATCGAGTCTACGTCGGCGGCAGCTTGACGGGCACCTACGCCGAACTCGCCCTTTGCGACGAGCGGACAGTCTACCCGCTCCCCTCCACTGCATCCTTCGCGCAAGGCGCGGCCATGCACGTTCCCTATGCAACGGCATATCGCGCGCTCTTTAATCGGGCTCATGCTCTCGGTGGCGAAACGGTCCTGATCCACGGCGCCAGCGGAGGCGTGGGCATCGCAGCTGTCCAGCTCTCGCGCGCCGCCGGGCTGTACGTTGTCGGCACGGCAGGCTCTGGCCGCGGGAAAAAGCTGGTCGCGGACGAAGGCGCGCACAAAGTCCTCGATCACACATCGCCCAGCCATTTCGACGAGGCTCTCGCGGCGACCGGCGGCCGCGGTTACGACGTCATCATCGAGATGCTGTCCAACGTCAACCTCGGCCGCGATCTCCCGCTGCTCGCGCCGAAAGGCCGCGTGGTCGCGATAGGCAGCCGCGGCCCGGTCGAGATCAATCCGCGCGACACCATGAGCCGCGATGCCTCGATTTTGGGCATGAGCCTGATGAACGCGTCGGTCGAAGAGCTCGCCGGCATTCACGCCGCGCTGGCCGCGGGCCTCGAAAACGAAACGCTCCGCCCCGTGATCGGCCAGCAGATTCCGCTCGCCGAAGCCGGGCGCGCCCACACAGCCGTCATGGAAGCGGGAGCCCACGGCAAAATTGTCCTCGTGCCGTAAAAGGTTTAAACTCAGCGCCGCGGTCTTAAGCGCGGCACTCTCGCCAAGCCGAGCAGTCGCTCACGTCGAAAACGGCCCCCGAAGCCAAGGGCCGCATCAATCGGATAAGGAGGAAATCATGCAACGAACCGCAACCGCCATCTGGAATGGCAGTCTAAGAGAAGGATCGGGAAACATCTCCACGCAGAGCGGCGTTCTTTCGAGCGCCCCCTATTCGTTCGCCACGCGCTTTGAAAACGGCAAGGGCACCAATCCCGAGGAACTGATCGCCGCCGCCCACGCCGGCTGCTTCACCATGGCGCTCGACGCGCAGCTCGCCACCATGCACTTCACGCCCGACAAGCTCCAAACCACAGCTACCGTGACGCTCGACAAAATCGACACCGGCTGGGCGATCACGAAAGTCCATCTCGACGTCGCCGCTCAGCTTCGCGGTATCACCGCATCGGCCTTCGAAGCAGCCGCAGCCAGCGCCAAGGAAAATTGCCCCGTCTCGCGTCTGCTCAAGGCGGAAATCACGATGACCGCTCACCTGGAGCAGGCGGCATGATTCTTGCCGTCGTCGCGGGCATCCTCATCATCTTCAACGTTCTCTGGGAGGCGTTCGAGACGATCATTCTGCCCCGGCGGGTCAACCGCCGGTGGCGTGTCACCGTCCTGTTTTATCGCGGCACCTGGCTGCCCTGGCGAGCGATTGCCCGTTCGTTCGGCAAGGTCCGCGCGCGCGAAACGTTTCTCAGCTTTTACGGGCCGCTTTCGCTTCTCACGCTCCTCGTGTTCTGGGCCGCATCGCTGATTGTTGGCTTCGCTTTGCTCTTCTACGGAGCCGCGCATCAAGTTGATACCGCACGCGGCTTCGAAACCTGCCTCTATCTCAGCGGGACCACATTTTTCACTCTCGGGCTGGGCGACGTGACGCCCCACACTCCGGTGGGGCGTTTTCTCGCTGTCGTCGAAAGCGGCCTCGGCTTCGGCTTTCTGGCTTTGGTGCTGAGCTACTTGCCGGTGATTTATCAGGCCTTCTCGCGCCGCGAGGTCAATATCGTTCTGCTCGACGCACGTGCCGGCTCGCCTCCCACGGCCGGCGAGCTGCTCCGCCGCCACGCCGAGCCGGATGGAATGGAGTCTCTGCAGAGACTCCTCCACAATTGGGAGCGCGCCGCAGCCGAAATCCTCGAAAGCCACGTCTCCTATCCTGCCGTCACCTATTTCCGCTCGCAGCACAACAACGAGTCCTGGCTGGCGGCTCTCGCCGCCATTTTGGACACATCCGCCCTGCTGATTGCAGGAATTGAAAACGCCTGCGCCCGCCAGGCGCGTTTGACGTTCGCCATCTGCCGCCACACCGTCGTCGATTTGGCTCAGCTCTTCAACGCCGCCCCGGGCGCCGCTTCCGTCGACCGCCTGCCGCCGTCCGAACTTCAGCGCCTGCGCGCCAGCCTGTGCCAGGCCGGCCTTAAGCTCGCCGATACGGAAGCCGCGAACAATAAGCTCGCGCAGCTCCGCGGCATGTACGAGCCCTACCTCGAAGCCCTTTCGCAATTCTTCGCTATGCAACTCCCCCCATGGATCCTCGCCAAGGAAATCGCCGACAATTGGAAGACCAGCGCCTGGGGCCGCATCACCGGCTTCACCACCGTGTCCGCCGTGTCGCGTCAAGAGACCGACGACCACTCCGATTAAGGTAGCGCCGGCGCCTCGCCGGCTCTTTCTTCTGTTGGTGTAGTGGCGCCGCTCGCTGCGCCCGCCTTGCGCGCATGCCTATCAATTGGGGTCGGGCCACATCCTCGGATCAGCATCGCCAATTTGGCCGTCACGCATCGCATCTCGATCGCGTCTCAATGCAAAGCCCCGCCGAATCCATGTGCTATAATTTCGCTTTTGCAGCGCCATAAAAGAATTTCGTGGCCCGGAGAACCTGATGAGCATCCCGAAGACCGAGAGGATCTGGCACAACGGCAAATTCATCCATTGGGACGACGCCAAAATTCACGTTCTCTCCCACGTCGTCAACTACGGCTCGGCCGTGTTCGAGGGCCTCCGCTGCTACGAGACGGTTCAGGGCTCCGCGATCTTCCGCCTTCGCGAACACATGCAGCGGTTGCTCAACTCCGCGCACATCTATCGCATGGACGTTGCGTTCAATCTCGAGACGCTCTGCCAGGCGTGCCTCGACCTCGTTAGCGTGAACAAAGTCAGCGCCTGCTACATCCGTCCGATCGTTCTGCGCGGCTATGGCGACGCCGGCGTCGACCCGCACGGCTGCCCGATCGAGGTCTATCTGGCCTGCTGGGAGTGGGGAAAATATCTAGGCGAAGAGGCGCTGCGCAACGGCGTTGACGTCTGCGTCAGCTCGTGGAATCGCCCCGCGCCAAACACGCTGCCGCAGATGGCCAAGGCCGCCGCGAACTACATGAACTCGCAGCTGATTCGCATGGAAGCGAAAATCAACGGTTACGAGGAAGGCATCGCCCTCGACGTGAGCGGCTACGTCAGCGAAGGCTCGGGCGAAAACATCTTCGTCGTGATGAACGGCACGATCCACACGCCGCCGCTCGCCAATTCCGCCCTCCCCGGGATCACGCGCGACTCGGTCATCACGCTCTGCCGCGAACTCGGTTTTCCGGTGGTCGAACAGATGATTCCGCGCGAGATGCTCTACATCGCGGACGAAGTCTTTTTTAGCGGCACCGCCGTCGAGGTCACCCCGATTCGCTCGGTCGACCGCGTGAAGATCGGCGCAGGCTCGCGCGGCCCGGTCACAAAAAGCGTCCAGGAAGAATTTTTCGCCATCGTGAACGGCAAAACGCCCGACCGCCACGCCTGGCTCTCCCCAGTCGGTGCGCCGGCTGTCAAGGTTTAGCCGCTAGCCCTTGACTTTCCGGGTGCCCCATCCTCGGGTTGTGAGGGTGGGGCCTTTGCCACAAAAATTCAACCGACATCCCGACTGGGATGTGGGCTGTGCCCTTTCTTTGACTCTCTTCCCTCCCATCCAGTAGAATCCCGCGTCCGCCCGAGCAAGCCGGAGGAACGTTGTATCGCCTGCCACAGAAGCTCGCCGCCGAATTCATCGGAACCTTCGCGGTTGTATTCATTGCCGCAGGCGCCATCTGCACGGACCAATATCTCCGCGCCGCGATGCAGCCCGGAGTGGGTCCGCTCGGTTGCGCGCTCGCCTACGGCCTGGCCGTCGGCGCAATGATCAGCGCGTTGGGGCACATCTCCGGCGCACATTTGAATCCCGCGGTCACGATCGGCTATTGGGTCACGAGGCGGTTGGGAGCTCTCGAGAGCATCGGTTACGGGGTCGCACAGCTACTCGGTGCAGCAGCCGGCGCCTATTTGCTGAGCCTGATCCTCCCCGAATCCATCTGGCGGCCTGTCTCTCTCGGCGCGCCCGACCTTTCCTCGGACTTCACGCGGCTGCATGGCATGGCGCTCGAGACCATTCTGACCTTCGTCGTCGTCGTCGTCCAATTCGCCACGGTAGTCGATACGAAAGGGGCATTCCGCCAGGTCGCGGGGCTCGCGGTCGGCCTTGCCGTCACAATCGGCTATCTCGTCGGTGCCCCCTTGACCGGAGCCGCGATGAATCCGGCGCGCGCCTTCGGACCCGATTTGGCTCTGCTTCCACATCACTGGCAAAATCACGGCGTCTACTGGGTCGGCCCGCTTTTCGGCGGCGTCCTAGCAGCCGTAATCTACGACCGCGTCTTCCTCCGCAATCAGCCCGCCTCCTGATCGCAATCTCAACCAAGCTTTCGCTTCTAGCAGGCTGCTGAAAAATACTGAACTGTCATTCCAAGGGCCGGGTTTGCCCTAGGAATCCGCTCTTTTCTTCAGGATTTGGAAACCGCGCCATGCCAAGCGTACCGCTAAGCTACGATTCGTCAGTAGGCTGCAAACAACAAGAGCTCCAAATTCAATTCGGGTTGCGACCCTGGAAACCGCCTCCCCTGCGTCCTTGCCTCACCCCAGAGCGGATGCTAGCGTGGCTTGAAGCTGCTCCTTCGGGGAATCTCCCTATGGCCACTAGCATTGACGATCTGCTCCGCCGCGCCGTCGAACAACGGGCGTCCGACTTGCACCTCAAGGTCGGCAACCACCCCTATCTTCGTGTCGACGGCCTGCTGAACGCGGTCACCGAGGTCCCCCGCATCACGCCGGAAGAGATGCTGTCCATGGCCTTTAGTATGATGACCAACCGGCAGAAGCAGAAATTCAAAGAGACCGCCGAGCTCGACATGGCCTATGGCGTCGCTGGCCTCGGACGGTTCCGCGTCAACGTCTTCCAGCAGCGCGGCAACGTCGGCATGGTTCTCCGCGTCATCCCGACCAAGATTCGGACCCTCGAAGAGCTCGAATTGCCTCGCGTGCTGGCCACCGTCTGCGAAGAGCAGCGCGGCTTGGTCCTCTGCACCGGGACCACGGGTTCCGGTAAATCGACCACTCTCGCGGCTATGATCGACCGCATCAACTCGCTGCGTCCCGAGCACATCATCACCATCGAGGACCCGATCGAATACCTGCACCGCGACAAAAAGGGGTTCATCAATCAGCGCGAGGTCGAGGTTGATACCTCGTCCTTCTCGACCGCGCTCCGCGCCGCCCTCCGTCAGGACCCGGATGTCGTCCTCGTCGGAGAAATGCGCGACCTCGAAACGATTTCCACGGCATTGCTCGCCGCCGAAACCGGCCACTTGGTCCTTTCCACTTTGCACACGTTGGATGCGACCGAAACCATCCAGCGCATCATCGCCGTCTTTCCGCCGCCCGAGCAGAAACAGATTCGCTTGCAGCTTGCCTCGACGCTCAAAGCGGTCGTCAGCCAGCGCCTCGTCCGCAAAGGCGACGGCAGCGGCCGCGTTCCCGCTTGCGAAGTAATGATCGCGACCGGCTACATCCGCGATTGCATCATGAATCCGGACAAAACCCGCATGATCCGCGACGCCATCGCCGCCGGCACCAGCCAATACGGCATGCAGACGTTCGATCAGTCGCTCTTCGATCTCTACTCGCGCAACCTCATCACCCTCGAGGAAGCTCTCACACGCGCCTCGAATCCGGACGATTTCCGCCTCCGCGTTCAGGGCGTCCGCTCGTCCGCCGACTCAGCGCGCGAAGAGATGGAGCGCGCCATGACCGAATTCGAACGCACAGGCTCCCGCAAGTAATTCGAAAAATCGAAATCGGAAACTCGAAAATAGAAACTCGCACCCGGAAGGGTGGCGCGACTGCCCCATCGCCCGTCTGACTTACCAATTTGAGATTTCCACTTTCTAATTTACGTCCTTCTGCCTCCTTGCTTCCCTGCCTCCTTGCTTCTATGCTTCCTCAGCGATGCGCTCATCTCCGCGCAAATTCGAAACCGAAGAAGAACTCTACGCCGCGGCCCTCCGCGCTCTGATGCGCCGCGCGCACTCGATCCACGAAATGCGCGATTACCTCACGCGCCGCGCCGATGACGCGGACCTCGTCTCGCGCGTCGTCGCCAAGCTCCGCGAGCGCGCCTATCTTGACGACGCGCGCTACGCCCTCGATTACGCGCGCACCCACGCCCAGTCGCGCCGTCAGGGACGTTTCCGCATTGCACGTGAGCTCCGGTCTCGTGGGGTTCCCGACCGGTATATCGAAGCTGCCGTCGACGCAGTCTTCGCCGAGACCGACGAGTCCAGCCTGATTCGTGCTCGCCTGAAACGCCGCCTGGCGCACGTCCGCGGCCCGCTCGACCAGCGCAAAATCGCCTCGCTCTACGCGAGCCTTCTCCGCGCCGGCTTCTCGACGGACATCATCCGCACCGAAATCCGCGCCGCCACCCGCGCCAGCACCTCCGAATCCGCGGAAATCCTTCCTCCGGAAGACTGACTCCATCACCTCTCAACCCCCGTCAAGAACGAAAGCCCTTTTCGCTTCTCCTCCGTCTATAGCTGCAAGCGCGTGCGTTCGGGCCCTGCGCCAAACTTCGAGCACCGAAAAAGGGGATCACATGACGACAACTCTTCGCATTTCCGTTCTCGCTTTCGCCCTTGGCCTGGCGTTTGCCCTCGCCGCCAAGGCCGAAGCAGTGCCTGCTCCCAAGCCGGCTGCCCAAACGGCTTCGTCAGCCCAACCCGTCGACACAACCCCGCCCAGCTACGATATGAAGGCCCAGTCCCTCCTCGACCTGGACGACCTGCAGAAGAAATTCGTCAGCCTCGCCAAGGCTGTGCCGGCCGATAAGTACGATTGGCGGCCGATGCCGGGCGTGCGCTCGTTCGGCGAGGTCTTCCTG
>JBAPOM010000167.1:0-3990 GCA_049279635.1 Candidatus Acidiferrales bacterium | reverse complement strand
CGGACAGCCTTCCGGGAAAAATGCTTCGAATGGGAGCGAGTCGAACTGCGGCGACGCCGACTTCGAGACGCTTGTGTCTTCGTAGCTGGGGCGCGTCACCACTGAAACGTCAAAAAGCTTTGCGGATCTCACCCAACGGACACGGACCTTCCGCGAGCGGTCGTCGCTGTCGGTTTCTTCCGACCAATCCTCCCCGTCGGGGTCGAGTAGAAATCCGAAGCTGCATTGCGAAAGATCGCCGCGGTCGATAAGCGCTGCGAGGTCGCGGGAATAAGAAGTGTTCGGCAATTCGCAGCGAAACTTCAAGCCGTGAGAGTCACTCGACAGCTCAAGTTTACGGTTTCGCGTTCGCCCCAAAATTTTGTTGTTATCGTGATTGATCGTCGCGACACAATCGCAGCCGTCGCGCAAGCACCGGTCGAACGCCGACGGTGCGATCCGCTCCTTCCACCCGCCTAAGTCGCTCGACAAAGCGCGAGCGGTCCCGGCATCGTGCGGGTACGAATACACCGACGCATAGCCAACGACCGTGCCAGGCGAATCGACCGCAGCGACAGCAGCGCGAAGGAGGCGGACTTCAGGTTGCGTAAATCTACGTTCCAGTTTTGTGCTCACAGGGCGACCTCCACGAACTTTTTCGGCTTCGCCTCGGCTCGGAACTTCTCCCGCAACTCGTCCGTAACTTCCTGAAGCGGGTCGAGCAGGAGCCACTCAGACTCGTAGCCGTCGAACGTCAGCTCGCAAACCAAGCCGTCCGAAAACGACATCGGGTAAACTTCACCATCCGAGCCGAGCGCAAAGCAGACGAGCGGTTGCTCGATGACTTCACCATCTGGGCCGCGAAAGACGGCACGCCAGCCGGAAGCGTCAACGATTTGAGTGAACTTTTCGACGGGAGGAAAGCAGGGGCGATCCTTACTCTTTTCCATTTTTCCACCTTCGGGTTTGATTTTCCCACGTGCTCGCTGCGCCTCACGCGGCAGGCTTCGTACCGTTGCTACTTCTTGCCCAAACCGAGAAACTGATCTGCAATTGACGCACCCGCAGGCTTTCCGCTGAACGCTTTCGACGCATCGTTCATCTTCGGCGGCGCGGGCTGCGGCGCGGCGGCAGCCGGGTTGATCGGGACCGAGACCGGCTTGAGCAGCGCAGGGTTTGACTGATCCGGGACCTGCACATTTTCATCTCTCATTTTTGCCCCCATGGAAGATTGAAGATGCCTTCGATTGAAAACCGTTTCGGCACGGGACCGCGTGTCCGCGTGGCGGCCGCAAGCCCGAAGACGCCAGCGAGGTCGTCGCGCGTCCGCACGCTCGCCGCCTCGACCGCAACGACAAGCTCTTCGGGAGTCATCAACATGATCTGTCCGGCAGACAATCCCGTTCGCGCGACGAATTCCGTCCAACCCTCGCGACGGTGGCGCAGGACGTGCTTGATGCGGTCATGTATACCTTCCGGGAACGCCTTCGGGTCGAAGATCTGCATATCCGGCAAGTGGCGATACTGGGCCTCCATCAGTGCGACGGCGGTGACGTCTCCCATCTCTGGCAATCGCTGGACTGTCATGTGTTCCTCCCATCTAAAAATTTGACACAAACCATTTCGACTTCGTCGAGCGTTCTAGCAGGCTCGGATTCGTGAAGCTCGGTGCCCGCGATTGTCGCGGAAAGCAGCAGCCTTGCGCCGTCGAGCGTCCGGACGCCGTGCGCTGCGGCGAGGTCGAGAAATGTTTCCACGCTGCGCAACTCATCGGCCGTCATTGCAACCTCCGGCGGGATTCGAAAAATTGGCGATCAGAAAAATTGTGAAACGATATTTTTTGCGAAACGCTGGCGCCGGTGCTCTGGATCGCAGGTGGATGAATTTGCCCCCCATAGTGGGGTATGCCGCCATTGTTCTCCGCCTTCATGGCTGCTCCTGCACGCGCGGCGCAGCTGGCGGCGATGGCGCGGAAGCGCGAACGTACTGTTCAAGTGCAACCTGCGCTTCGGCTGTCAGTTGAGTGGCGATTGCGGCTCGCGAGCTTCGATACTTCCGCCTTGAGCTCCCCCGGCACACGGACGAGCAAAACCTCACGGTTTGGTTTGGGGGGTTGAATTGTAGGTTTGGAACCTCGACTTAATTTGGCGCTGGCGTTGGGCTTACACACCCGGGGAGTATTATCCTCACACGCTCAACGTGATTCAAACTCTAAGCAAACCGTACGCGTGATGTCCAGCGAAAGTCTTTACAGATTTCCCGGCTGATCGAGAGAGGGTGGCAATCGGTGACGACCGATCCGTTGTCACCTCCTTGCTCTACAAGTGTGTGTTTGTGTGTAACACACACCTAATAAAACAACTTAGCATAACGGTTGTCACCGATTGTCACCCCCCCTTATTTTCAGCATACACACACACTTATAAGGCGAAAGGGGTGACAACCGATTTTCTACGGCTCGAGCCGGATCATGGTTTTCGCCTTCCCGCCTTTGGGAGGCGGGATTTTACCGATCCCGATCTGGCTGGAGAACACAAGTGCGTTGAGCGCGCGTTCGCAGACCGACGGACCGTAGTCGTCCACGTGTGTCGCTCGCTTCACTGTGCGCCACTCGAACCATTTTTCCGGTTCTCGTTTCAGGTACCCGAGGATTTTGTGGGCAACAACGCCTTCGAAGTTCCGCCCGGGGTTGGGCTTGAATAGCGCCCGCACGCGCTGTTCGTATCGCGCCAGCTCCCATGCCGGGGCTAGGTCGGCAGATGTGAGCTCTCGTTGCCCGTCGATGGCGGCGCAGACGAGCGCGGAGCGGATGGCGATTTCAAGGATGCGGTTGTCGATGTTTTCCGCCCGTCTGATTTCGTCACGCGCTTCCCAGACGTCCGATCTGACGAACGGTATGTGGTAAGAAGGGACTGGATCGCCGTTGAACAGGTCAACTGCCTCTGGCGGGCGGTAAGAGTACGCGAACCCGGAGGGGCAGATACCGAACAAAAAGCGGTCGTAGAGGCCGAACGTCGTTTCTGCGCCGAAGCAATGCTCGAAGTTCTCTTCGACCAGTCCGCCGATGAGAGAAAGGCGCGCGTTGAATTGCAGGAATTTTCGCTTCGTGACGGTGAGCTTGTTGTCGTCGTGATAAAACATCGTATTCAAGATTTGCGGGAAGCTCGCCCCTTGCATTTGTGCCCGCTCTAAGACATAGGCGAGTTCGTCGGGGAACCACAGGACCGGGGAACCCTGGCGGTCGCCGACCCGCTCGACAAACCCTTCAGCCGATCCGCTCTTGAGAATTTCAAGCAAGCCCTGCTGCTGAAGCCGGAACATGTCGAGCGTGCGCTCGATCGCTTGGCTCTTCCCCGTGTCGGTCGGGCCGATGAGCCCGACGTACAGATTTGCGCGCAGTAAGCCTTTCACCACGACCGAAGCCGCTGCGAGCATGGACGGCCACGCGTACGCCAGCGCGAAGTCTTTGAGGTGCGTCCGCGTCCATTCTCCGAGCCGCCCGTAGAGAACCGACTCCGGCATGTCGGGGCGCTCGATTTCGTCCGGTGCAGCCACATCTTTCGTTGAAATCGTCGGATTCGCACTGCGCTGGCACAGAGTATCGTGCAGAGATGCCCCGCTCGCTAACTCGTCAAGCCGCCTGAGTGCGATCCGGGTTTTTGACTCGAAGTCTTGCGGCTCCATATTTTCGCTGCCGCGCACGCCGCTCAGTGCTGTGGCGCGACAATCACTATCGAAACATGCGTGCCAGAAAAGTTCATTCTGAAGGGCGAACGACGACTCAGATGGCTGGCTCGCGTATCTTTTGTGGATCGATCCTTGAATGAGGCATGGCTGAGGCTTTCCGTTCTTTCCGGGCAGGCCGTGATAGTCGAAGTAAGTTATGTCTCCGTGCGCACGTTTCTTGAAAATCAGTTTCCGCGAAAGTTCTAGCTCGAAATCAACGCCGCTTGGGACCCGGATCCCGAGCGGCGTTGATTTTGTGATTCCAGCTGGGCCGAAAAAATAATT
>JBAPOM010000166.1:0-2819 GCA_049279635.1 Candidatus Acidiferrales bacterium | reverse complement strand
TGCGGCGCGCGGTCGAACAGATGCGACCGTATCATCCGCCGCTCGAAGGCCGCACCGAAAAACTGCGCCTCGATTTCAACGAGAATCCCACGGGCTGCTCGCCGGCTGTGCGTCGCGCGCTCGCGCGTCTCGCCGCGGCGACGATTTCGTCCTATCCCGAGCAGGAAACGGTGCGCCGCAAGGCCGCGCGACATTTCGGCGTGCGCCCCGATGAATTGCTGCTGACGAACGGCACCGATGAAGCGCTGAGCCTCGTCGTCAACACCTTCGTCGAATCAAGCAACACGGTTCTGCTGGCCGAGCCGACGTACGCGATGTATCGCTTCTATTCCGAGCTCGCAGGCGCGAGGATCGCCGCGCCGCGTTACGACGCCGCGATGCTATTCCCGTGGCAGGAAATACTAGCCGCGCTGAAAGCGTCGCCGCGCGTCTTCTTTCTGCCGAATCCGAACAGCCCGACCGGCAATCTCCTTTCGCATACCGAGCTTCGGCGAATTCTGAACGCTTCAAAGCAAACGATGGTCGTGATCGATGAGGCCTATTTTGAATTTTCGGGCGTCACAGTAATCCCGTGGATCCGCCGCCACAAGAATCTGATCGTCACGCGCACATTTTCGAAAACGGCCGGTCTTGCGGGCCTGCGCCTCGGCTGCATTTTCGTCCATCGCGAACTCGCCGCCGTCATGCGGAAGACGCAATCACCGTATCCGGTGAATGTCGCGGCGCTGGCGGCGGCGGAAGCGGCGATGCGAGATCGCGCCTTTATCGCGAAGACGGTGCGCGACGTTCGCGCCGGCAAGAAAGAGCTCGAGCGCGGCCTCGCGCGCCTCGGCATCCGCCATTTCCCGAGCGCCGGAAATTTCGTGCTCGCATATTTCGGCGAACGCGCCAAGAGGATCGTCGCTGACCTCGATCGCCAGGGAACGCTGGTCCGCGACCGCTCGAGCGATTTTGGCGGCGAAGGCTACGTCCGCATCACGCTCGGCACCCCCGCGCAGATGCGCCGCCTTTTGCGCGAGCTGAAGGCAATCCCATGAGATCTGTCATTCCGAAGACCGAGCAGCCCGATTTACGCGCCCATGCAACTCGGGTCGCGCGTAAATCGGGCGCATTGGCGAGGGATGAGGAATCTCGGCGCCGGAACGGCGGAAACCTCGGCCCGTTTGAAAGGCTGATCGTCGGCACGGCAAAACAACCCCTATGAGAAAAGCTAAGCTACGCCGCACCACAAAAGAAACGGACATCACGCTCCGCCTGAATCTCGATGGCCAGGGCGAGTCGCATATCACCACGGGCATCCGTTTCTTCGATCACATGCTCGAACAGGTCGCGCGACACGGCGCGCTCGATCTCGATCTCACCGCGCGCGGCGATCTCGATGTTGACCAGCATCATACGGTCGAGGATGTTGGCATCGCCCTCGGCGAAGCCGTAAAACGGGCGCTTGGATCGAAGCGCGGCATCCTGCGCGCCGGCTATTTCCTCATGCCGATGGACGACTGCCTCGCCGCGGCCTCGCTCGATTTTTCCGGCCGCGCGTATTGCGTCTGCAGCTTCAAGATTGCAGCCGCGCGCGTGGGCGACTTCCAGACCGAGCTGATGGAGGATTTTTTCCGCGCCTTCGCGCAAGCTGCGGCGGCCAACGTGCATCTCAAATTGATGTACGGCCGTTCGTCGCACCACCAGGTCGAGTCTATTTTCAAGGCGTTCGCCAAGGCGCTGCGTTTCGCGGTCACGCGCGACCGCCAATTGCGCCGCGTGCTGCCATCGACCAAGGGCCTGCTATAGGAGCTGTGTACAGGAAGATGCCATGAAAATCGCAATCGTCGATTACGGCGCGGGGAATCTTCCGTCGGTCGAGCGCGCGCTGCGCAAGCTCGGCGCCGAAACCGAGCGCGCAGCCGAGCCGAAGCAAATTGCCGCCGCGAAAGTGGTCGTACTGCCCGGCGTCGGCCATTTCGGCGCATTCGTCGAAGGCCTGCGCGAACGCAACCTCACCGACTCGCTGCGGGCCGCGTACGATTCCGGCGTACCGATTCTCGGCATCTGCCTCGGCTTGCAGGCGATGTTCGCGTCGAGTGAAGAGGCGCCGGGCGAGCGCGGCCTTGGATTCTTTCCGGACGAAGTGCGCGCGCTCCCGACCAACGTGAAGTCGCCACACATTGGCTGGAATCAGGTGCGTCGCGTACAGGAAAGCAGGCTGCTGCGCGGCATTCCCGCTGATGCCTATTTCTATTTCGCGCACTCATACGCCGCGCCTGCTTCCGCCGCGCCCACCGTCGCCGCGTGCGATCATGGCGTGTCGTTTGCAGCTGTGATCGAACAGAAAAACCTGCGCGCTGTGCAGTTCCATCCGGAAAAATCCGGTGAGACGGGCGCGCACGTGCTGCAGAATTTCGTGGAGTCTGTCCAGTGACGCTCGCGAGAAGAATCATTCCCTGCCTCGATGTCGACGGCGGCCGCGTCGTAAAGGGCATCGAGTTCGAGGGCCTGCGCGACATGGGCGATCCCGCCGATCTCGCCGCTCGCTACAATCGCGAAGGCGCGGACGAACTCGTCGTGCTCGACATCAGCGCTTCCTTCGAAGGCCGCGCAACGTTTCTCGATACGATTTGCCGCGTCGCCGAGCAGTTGAATATTCCGCTTACGGCCGGCGGCGGCATCCGCCGGATGGAAGAAGGCCGCAAGGTGCTCCTCGCGGGCGCCGATAAAGTCACGGTGAATACGGCCGCCGTCGAGCGCCCGGAGCTGATCTCGGAACTCTCGCAGCAATTCGGCGCGCAGGCCGTGGTTCTGTCCCTCGATGTGAAACGCAAAGG
>JBAPOM010000165.1:0-13645 GCA_049279635.1 Candidatus Acidiferrales bacterium | reverse complement strand
ATCTCGGACCGGCCTTACCGCAAGGCACTGCCCGTCTCAGCCGCACGCGAGGAAATTCAGCGATTCTCCGGGCGACAGTTCGACCCACGCGTGGTGGAAGTATTCATGGCGCAGCCCGAAAAACTTTGGCGCGACCTGCACGAAAAGATCAGCGACCCCTTCCAGCTCACTCAGCTCGAACGCGTGTAGTCCCGCTAGATCGAGTCCAGGATCTTCCTGAGAACTTCCGATTCCCGATTCTAGAACGAATACTTGAGCGCCAACTGGAATTGCCGCGCATCGTTCTCGGTCGAGGACAAAGCCCCAAAGTTGCCTGGGGAAAGGATTGACGCACTTGGCGGCGCGAAGTTCACGTGGTTAAAGAGGTTGAACCCTTCAGCACGGAACTCCAGCTTGTGATTCTCCGACCAAGGCATCGCAAAGCTCTTGAGGATAGCGAAGTCCACATTCCAGTAGCCGGGACCACGCACCTCATTGCGGTTGCCGGTCCCTCCACCGAATGGAAACGTAAAGGCGTCTTGAGCGTTGGTCGGATTGGAAAAGTACTGTATTTCGGGGGCCGATCCCGGAACGGGTACCACGTGTACGCCTGCTTTCAGGTCACTCTGGTTACCAATGAAAACCGCCGGCGCGACTTGAGTGAAGTCGATCGGGAAGGTGCCTGATCCGACGCTGAACGGAAACCCGGTGTGAGCGGTTACGATCCCCGAAACACTCCAGCCTCCGATAACTTCATTGAGTAACTTCGAAGAACCATTGTCCAGCCACTTCCCCTGCCCGAAAGGCAAGCCGTAGTCGAAGTCCGCTGCGACCGTGTGGGTTGCGTCAAAATTTGAGTTCGAACGGCAGACGTGGAGGTTGCGAAGGTCGCAGACCTCGGCTTCTCCGGTTCCGGTGAAGGTCACCAGATTGTTTTGGATATCGGAGTCATTATCGAGAGAGTGTGAGTACGCGTAGTCGAACTCCATGGTGAAATCGTGCGACATCCTGTGATTGAGCCGTACCAGCAGTGCGTTGTAGCTGGAGGATCCGTAATTGCCGATGAAGCCGGCGGCTCCGTCTTGAGCCAACTGACCGGCGTTCAGCGGGATCAAGCCGTGTTCGGGGTCTCCATCCAGTTGGATGTCCGCCAGAGATACCAGCGTGCTGGAAACGTCTCCATCGCTCCAGACGGCGCTAGCCAAGGCAGCAGCCAATTGCGTACACGAAAGGGTTGTCAGGGCCCCGCCGCTTAGAGCGGCTCCCTCGTTTGCGCATGTCCCGAAGCCCGACGTCACCGCCGCGGCGGTCATCTGGTTTTCAAACCACATTTGATTCGGCACGGTGAAGAAGTCTCCGCCAGATGCCTGTAGAGACTTCTGGACAGCACCGAAGGCTGTGTAAAGGAACTGGCCGGACGCCGCGTCCTTGAAGTTCAAGGTCTGACCCACGTCTCCGATCGCTGGCAACCGATGGGCAATCTTGCCGAAGTAGGAGACGTCGACCAGCCAATCGTGGGGCAATTCCCTCTGCGCGCCCAGAGAAAAGCTTATTTCATAAGGCGTCTTATAGTTTGGATCGAAGTTGAAGAACGGACCATTTGGGCCGACTCCATTGCCGGTGTTAAAGCCGATGGGTACCCCGCTCGAATCCAGGTTTGGCGTAAACGGCCGCGGAGTTGGCGCCGCCGCCGGGGCGGCCGGCAGACTGGCGTATACAGAAAAACGTGGATCGTTGAGTAAAGCAGCGGCGTCGCCACCAGCACCGTTGCTGATCTCTGTAGAGTTGCTGAACAAGAAGCTCGTTTCGTCAAGCTCGAATCCCTGCCCGATGAGATTGTCATCGTAGTTGATGGAAAAACCTGCGCGGATGCTTGTCTTGCGGTTGCCGAGCAGGCGACCGAAGAAACTGTCGCCGCCAAACGGGGAATAGGCAAGGCCGATACGCGGGGCGAAATTATGATAATCGGGCTGGTAGTAATCCGGACCGTGGTTCGCCGGGCCTCCCAGAGAATAGGTGATGAGAGGCACGGCGTCGGGGCCCTCGATGCCGGCTGCGGCATCAGCCTGCCGAATCGCGAATATCTTTTCCGGACTGATGTTCGGGACTGCCTCAAACCCATGGATCTCGGCAAGAGGATTGTGGAATTGCCAGCGTAGCCCGGCAGTGACGGTCAGATCCGAACGTATCTTCCAGACGTCCTGTGCGTAGAACTCATACTCTGTAGCGTGGTAGTCGCGTACAGGGATTGTTCCCTGAGGTAATGGTGCCCCAGCCAGGTTGTAGTTGAATCCGCCTGTGACCGTAGCGATGCGACCGAGCGAGAGGGGGAAAAGGGTATCCCATTCAGTCGTAGCCACGGAGTTTGAAGCAATGTCCGCAGGGCGAAGGGTCGGATCCAGTTGACTGATCTGTCCGCCCAAGCCAACGTCGTAAGTACTATAATCCGTGAGGTTGCCCGATTTGAAAATCGTTGGCTTTAGGACGCCCCCGAATTGGAGCGTGTGGCTGCTCTTGGTCCAGGTAAAGGCGTCGCGCAACTCGTAGACGGGCACGACAGGTAATTGCTCATTGAAAGTTGTATTCCCATCAGCCAAGTCGTCATACGGAGGCGTGATCACATTTCCGTTGAAGAAAAAGTCGAGGAGATTTGGAAAATTCGGCTTGGAAGTCAAAGGAAAGACGATGAACTGGTCGGTTTCGCCGAATGAAATTTTGTTGGCCATTGTCGGCGATATGACCCACGTATCCCCTGCGACCCAGGACCTGGAATGGTCCACGGTGGCAGATATCGGGCTCGGATCACCGGGAAAAACCTTGATAAGAAAGTTGACGTCATCGTCGTCGATACTGCGGTCCCAAGTGCCGCGGGCGAACAAAGCGTGCTTCGAATTCAGCTGGTAGTCGATTTTCCCGACAAAAGTGTTCTCTCTGCCGTTCGCCGGAGCCGTGAAAAGGTAGCCCGCGGTATTGATTAAATCGCCGACGCTGAAGTTGTTCTCCGTCGCATAGGGCCGGCTCGCAAGGAAGCTCAAGAGCTTAGAGTCCGCACCGACTCCTTGTGGGTCCAGCGAAGCAAGAGAGCCCGGGCCTGTCGCAGGGGTCGTACTGATGCAGCTCGGCGTGCTGACGATGTTAGAGGAAGGGCCGCAGCTGGCGCCGTCGTTAATGTAGTTCAGTTCCCCGTTTCCTAGTGCGGCCAAAGGAACTACGTCGTTAATCTCCTGGCTCGTCTTGGCCCGCAGTCCGTTGTAGCTGAAGAAAAAGAAGAGTTTATTCTTTAGGATGGGGCCGCCGATGTCGCCGCCGAACTGATTGCGGATGAGCGGAGGAATTGGTATTCCTTCCAGATTATTGAAATAGTTGTTCGCCGCGAGGGCAGTTACGCGGTTGAAATCGAATGCCTCTCCGTGAAACTGGTTGGTACCGGACTTTGTGACGAGCTCCACTTGAGCCCCGGCGCTGTGCCCGTAGCTAGCGTCGTCACCGCCGACGATCGTGCTGATTTCCTGTATCGCATCCAGCGGGGTATTCACGGCCGTGGTAAATGCCCCGCCAAGCCGCTGGTCGTTGACGTCCAGTCCATCGAGCGTGATATTCGTCTGGTCCGCACGCGTCCCGGTAACCACGCCGGTCTGAGAGTCGTTCCCCGTGCTCTGCACGCCGGGAGCCAGCTCCAGGAATTGGGAAGCGTTGTTGACAAACAGGCTCGGGAGATCTTGCACGCGGTTGCCTTCGACAACCGTGCCGATGGTGGCGTCGGTCGTATCCAAGCTGCCCGCGCCACCCGGGACCGTGACCTCGATGGTCTGGGTGATTTCGCCCAGTTGCAGTTGCACATCTCGAGTCGTGGGAGCGCCAACTGACAGGTAGAGGTTGTTGATCACCAAGGTTTCAAAGCCATCCTTCTTCACCGTCAGCGAGTAGGCCGGGCCCGGCGAAATATTGAAGATGCGATAGCTTCCATCATCGGCAGTCTTTCCGAACAGGCTCGCGCCCGTCTGTGTGTTGGTAACCTTGATGCTGGCGCCAGGCACTACCGCGCCCGATGCGTCCGTTACTACGCCCGTAATGGAAGCTACGCTTTGAGCGATCGCGACGACTGGAAGGATAAGCAGAGCCACCAGAATGACAAGCGCGAGCTTGAGATCTCGCATGGTTCGCCCCCATTTGTATGTTCGTGGATTGCCGAGCTTGTTTAGGTGCCGTGCACTGTTTGTTGACACGCCCCGAACACCCCGAAAAAGAGAGATGCAGATGCAAACGGGCTTGCAATCACAATTCCAGAACACTCGCCTAACTGTCTTCGGATAACTATATATTTGACAATACAATACGGAAATGAGCGTACTTGGCGCAAGGGCTATGTACGAAATTTAGTAGAGTCCGCACCAGAATGACATATTAGGCTGTCGAGGTTCCGCATGCCGTGACTGTCGGGAAATCGTGTCGTATTACGGCGACGATAGATCAGCAGGAAGATACCGAGAAAGAGGCTCAGTGCCGGCAAAAGGAGAATCAGAATGCCGTGACGGAGGGCGGCGCGACCCTGGGCAGCGGATGAAGCGGCGTTTTGGTAGCACATGGCGCAACCTTGGGCGACTACATGCGGAGCAACGATCAAAGCGACAGCTACGACGGCGAGGACCGCGGCGGCAGCGCGAAGGACCGGCCGGCAGCGCTTGTTCGCCGGCTCAAGAGAAGCTCGTGGTCGCGACCCTGTTTTCACATTCGATCCTGCACCAGCAGGAAAACAAATAGGCACAGCCAAAGGGCGTCGAGGAAGTGCCAGTAAATCGAGACAACTTCCACGGCTGTGCCACGCGCGAGATGTCGCCCGCGGCGAAACGCGACAGCCAGCATAGCAGCAATTCCTCCGAGCAGGTGCAGTCCGTGTGCGGCCGTGAAAATGTAGAAAAAGCTGCTGCTCGCATTCGTCGCGAGATAGACGCCGGCGGCGACGAGCTGCCGCCAGGCGAGAATCTGGCCCGCGAGAAAGAACAATCCCAGAATTGTAGTGACGCCCCACCAGTGGCGGAAACCCGCTTCGTCCTGCGCGAGGAAATCCCGGCGCGAGCGAGAAAGAGTGAAACTGCTGCCGAGAAGAATGAGCGTGTTCAGCCAAAGGATACGCGGGACTTCGACCGCCTGCCAGACGACTGCGGAGAGGCCTTTGCGCACCACGAGCGCGCTCACGAGCGCGGCGAAGAACATGAGAATGCCGCCGAGCGCGACCAGCATTCCGGTGACGTAGGTTCGCTGGGGGACTGTACCTGACCTAAATGATCCGCCTCCGTTGCCACCATGATCCGGCGGCAATCCTCCAGCCCCATTTCCGCCGGAGCCGCGCAGATCGCTCGCGTTAGTGATGATCTCACTCGGCATGCGGAGACCCCTTGGCAACTCCATATTGCTCGTCCGGCAGATTTTGCACCAAGAAATCCTGCGGCGCGCCGGGGACACTGTAGTCGTAGGGGCCGCGGTAGACGCGTGGATAGCGGCCATCGAAATTATCGAGCGGCGGCGGTGACGACGTGGTCCATTCGAGCGTTGTCGCGTTCCAGGGATTGCTGGGCGCGCGCTCACCGGCGCGGAGGCTGCGGAAGAAATTGTAGAAGAAGATCAGCTGGGCCGCCACGGTGATGAAAGCGGCGATGGTGATGAAAAAGTGTAGAGGCTGCAGCGACACCAGATACGCGCGGCCCGTCGAATCCGCGTAACGGCGGATGCCGCCTGCGATGCCGATGAAGTGCATCGGCATGAATATGCAGTAGACGCCGACAAAGGTGAGCCAGAAGTGCAGTTTGCCGAGCGTTTCGTTCATCATCCGGCCGAACATCTTCGGGAACCAATAATAGGTCGCGCCGAAGATCCCGAAGATCGCCGCCACGCCCATCACCAGATGAAAATGCGCCACGACGTAATAGGTGGCGTGCAGCATCGTATCCAAAGCCGGCTGCGCGAGGAAAATCCCGGAAAGCCCTCCGCTGATGAAAAACGAAACGAAGCCAAGCGCAAACAGCATAGGCACGTGAAATTGAATTTTGCCGCCCCACAGCGTGCCCAGCCAGTTGAATGTCTTGACGGCGGAAGGAACGGCAATCGCGAGCGTCAGCATCGAAAAGGTCAGACCCGAATACGGGTTCATGCCGCTGACGAACATGTGATGGCCCCAGATGAGGAAGCCGAGAAATCCGATCGCGCACATCGCGAGGGCCATTACCCGGTATCCGAACACTGGCTTGCGAGAAAAATTGGCGAGGATGTGCGAGGTTACGCCCATGCCGGGAAGAATTGCGATGTATACCTCGGGATGGCCGAAAAACCAGAAGAGATGTTGCCAGAGGAGCGGCGAGCCGCCGTTGCGACTTTGCAATTCACCGTTGACGATGAGACCTGCCGGCAGAAAGAAGCTCGTGCCCGCGGAGCGATCGAAAACCAGCAGGATTCCTCCCGCGAGCAGAACCGAGAAGGCCAGCAGGCTGAGAATTGCGGTGACGAACCACGCCCACACGGTGAGCGGCATGCGCATGAGCGTCATTCCCGGCGCGCGCATGTCGATCGTGGTGGAGATGAAGTTGATCGAACCCAAAAGCGATGCGAAGCAAAAGATCAGGACGCTGACGAGCCAGAGCGTCTGGCCCATTCCCTCCCCTGGTCCGGTCACATCGCCGAGGCCGCTGAGCGGAGGATAGGCTGTCCACCCGCTGATCGGCGCGCCGCCCTGAACAAGAAACGCGGAAATCGCGCACAGGAACGCGGCAAGCGTGAGCCAAAAGCTGAGCATGTTGAGCCGCGGAAAAGCCATATCGGGAGCGCCGATCTGGATCGGAAGAAAAAAGTTGCCGAACGCGCCTTGCGGCGCCGTTGTGAGAACGAAAAACACCATGATCGTGCCGTGCATCGTGACGAGAGCCAGATACTGCTCGGGCGTCATAATGCCGCCCGTAACGAACGGGAGATGTGCGGCCGGCCAGACGAGATGAAAGCGCATTAACAGAGAAAGCACGGTTCCGGTCGTTACGGCGCCGAGCGCGAGGAAAAAATATTGGAGGCCGATAACCTTGTGGTCCGTGCTGAAAACATAGCGGAGAACGAAACCCTTTTCGGCATGCACTGCTGCGCGATCGAATGCGGGGGGCATGTTCGCGGGAGCGTTCACTGGCTGGCCGCCTGCTGCTTGAGGAATCCGAGATAATCGTCCGTCGAGACGACGTTCAACTTGCTGTACATGTGGTAGTGCCCCAGACCGCACAGCTGCGTGCAGACGATTTCGTAGTGCCCGATACGATCCGGCGTGAAGCGCATCGGGATTACCATGCCGGGCACGGCGTCCTGCTGGAGGCGCAACTCGCGGACGAAAAAGTTGTGGATCACGTCCTGCGAGCGGATCAGCAATTCGATCGGACGGTTCACCGGGACGGTGAGTGACGAAGTGACGATGTCGTCCTTACCCGCGGGATCATTCGGGTCGAGGCCGAGCGGATTGCCGGTCGCGGGGCTGACGAGACTTGCGTCGAGACGGCCGAATTTCCCGTCCGGCCCCGGATAGCGAAACGTGTAAACGAACTGGCTCTCGGTGACCTCGACCTGAATCGGATCGCTTGAAGAGGGTGCGATTTCAAGATCCGCCCAAACGTGATTCCCCGCGATTCCGAGACCGAGAAATGTGGCGAGGGTTATGACCGTCCACGTGATTTCCATCCAGGTATGGCCGCGAGTGAAGTGCGCGCTCTGCCCGCGATCGCGGTACCGGAAAACCATGTACGCCAGCCCCAACTGCGCGAGCACAAAAGCTGCGCCGACGGCGTACAGCGTCAGATCATATTGATGGTCGACGAGAAGAGCCGCGGAGGTGATCGGCGGCGGCGCGGGGAAGAGATGCGCGGCGAAGATATAGACCGTCGTCGCTACAAGAAGAATCAGCAACAACGCAAGCGAGACAGCTGGCAATGCGGAGCCCCCGTCGGGACTTCGGAAGCGCGTCGCATTCGCTGCCTGCCGTTCGGTTCGCAATAAGATGCCTGGCAAATCGGATGGAACCGGGAATCATATATAAACGCGCGGGAGTTTTACACCTTGAAGTAGCTTGGGAGATGCCAGGGCGTTGAGCCGCGGTCCATGAGCATCCGCGGGGCAAAGCAACCCAGCCTAAGAAAAAACGCTTTTCGCGGAAGATTTGGTGCGGTCGAGTGGATTCGAACCACCACGGTATTGCTACCGCCAGCCCCTCAAGCTGGTGCGTCTGCCAGTTCCGCCACGACCGCAATTCCGAGGGCAAGCAAATTGTAACAGAAGGCCCTAGTTCTTTGGAGCCTGAGCCGGCGCTGGTGTTGGCGCAGGCGCCACAGGAGCAGCTGGCTTCACCGGCGGCGCTTGTGACGGCTTAGCCGGCGCGGGCGCGGACTGTTGAGTCTGCTCTAGAATCGAGCCGGTGCTGACTCCGGCCGCGACATCGCGCTTCACGGAAAGAACCAGCGACGTCATCATGAAAACGATCGCGCACCAGGTGGTCGCGCGAGAGAGGAACGTCGCGGCACCGCGCGGCCCGAAGGCCGTCTGGCTGCCTGCGCCTCCGAACGCGCCGGCAAGATCCGCCGCCGACCCGCTCTGTAGCATGATGACGATCACGAGCACGAAACAAACCAGGATGTGCAGCGTCACCAGGATCGCCGAGACGCGCCAACCCACCCAAACAAGGCCGCAAGCGACCAGAAGCGATAATCCCCATTTTGCCCACGATGGCATTTCAAACTCCTCAAGGCGCGTGCCGGACGCTCTGTCCGGAAGCGCTCAAAAATTCACGATTGCCGCAAAAGACTTTGGATCCAGACTCGCGCCGCCCACCAGCGCGCCATCGATTCCATCCTGGGCCATCAGGCCTTTGATATTATCGGGCTTGACGCTTCCGCCGTAGAGGATTCGAAGCGCAGACGCTTGCTCGGGCGTGAATTCGGCCGCGACCAGATTTCGGATGTGCCGATGCGCGTCGGCTGCGATTTCGGGCGTCGCCGTACGCCCCGTGCCGATCGCCCACACCGGCTCGTACGCAATCAGAATACGCGAGAACTCGGCAGGGGTCAACGCGCAGAGGCCATCCTTAACTTGGCGTTTCAGCACGGCATCGGCGAGATTGCCCTCCCGCTCGCTGAGCGTTTCTCCCACGCAGACGATCGGCATAAGGCCGGCTTCGAGCGCCGCTTTGGTCTTGCGGTGCACGGCCTCGTCGGTTTCGCCGAAGTATTGCCGGCGCTCGGAATGCCCGATGATCACGCCGCTGCAGCCGGCATCGACGAGCATGCGCGCCGAAATCTCGCCGGTGAACGCGCCTTCGCGCTCCCAGTGCAGATTTTGCGCGGCGATCCCGACGGCGCTGCCGCGCGCGGATTCCGCTGCCGCAGCGAGCGCGGTGAAAGGCGGCGCGACCACGATGTCGCAATGCGTTGTGGCGGCAACGAGAGGCAGGAATGTCTCGAAGAACGCGCGCGTTTCCGGGCACGTCTTGTACATCTTCCAATTGCCGACAATTACGGGGCGGCGCAATCGTTATCCCTTAGCGCCAGCGGCTTTGTCGGTGAGTGCTTCGACGCCGGGCAGCTTTTCGCCGGCCAGGAATTCGAGCGATGCGCCGCCGCCGGTCGAAATGTGCGAAATCTGGTCGGCAACGCCGGCTTGCTCGACGGCAGCGACGGAATCTCCGCCCCCGATAATCGACGTGGCGCCGGCCTTCGTCGCGGCAGCGACTGCCTTCGCGATTCCGAGCGTGCCGTGCGCGAATGCCGGACGCTCGAACATTCCGAGCGGGCCATTCCACACGATCGTGCGCGCTTTGGCGATTTCCTTTCCAAAAAGGTCGACGCTCTTCGGGCCGATGTCGAGCCCCATCCAGCCGTCGGGAGTCATGTTGATGTCCGCAACTTTCGTCGCGGTGGAATCGGGCGATTCCGCGATCACGTGATCGACGGGCAGCATGAGCTTGAATTTGCGGTTGTGCGCTTCCTCGAGCAATGCACGGGCGAGGTCGAGCTTGTCGTTTTCGACGAGCGACTTCCCCACCGGCTTACCTTCTGATTTCAGGAAGGTGTACGCCATCGCGCCGCCAATGAGCATCGCGTCGGCCAGCTTCATCAGATTCTGGACGACCTCGATTTTGTCGGAAACTTTCGCGCCGCCGAGCACGGCGACGAATGGACGCTCCGGATTCGAAATCGCTTTGCCGAGATAGGCGAGCTCCTTTTCCATCAGCAAGCCGGCAGCGGCCTGGCGGACAAACTTCGTGATGCCGACGACGGATGCATGCGCGCGATGCGCTGAACCGAATGCATCGCAGACGAAGAGCTGATCGGACAGAGCGGCGAGTTGCTTCGAGAATTCCGCGTCGTTCGCTTCTTCTTGGGGATGGTAGCGCACGTTTTCGAGAAGCAGCACGCCGCCATTCGTAAGGGCTTTGCTCTTGGCTTCCGCCTCGGCGCCGATGCAATCGGAAGCAAATTCGACTGGCTTCCCCAACAACTCGCGCAGACGGGCGGCCGCGGGCGCCAAGCTGTACTTCGGATCGACTTTTCCCTTGGGCCGGCCGAGGTGCGAAGCGAGCACGAGCCGCGCGCCGCGATCGATTGCAAGGCGAAGCGTGGGGAGCGTTTCGCGGATGCGTGTGTCGTCCGCAACACGCGTGCCTTCGAGAGGAACGTTGAAATCCACGCGGACGAAAACGCGCTTGCCGCTCAGATCGAGATCGCGAATCGATAGCTTGTTCATCATCATTTCGGAAACGCTTGGGTCAGTGCAGCCCGCGCCGCTAGAGTTTGGAGGCGAAAAGCTTGATCAGATCGCGGCAGCGGCACGAGTAGCCCCACTCGTTGTCGTACCATGCGAGAACCTTGACACAGTTCGATCCAACGACGCGCGTGTAGCCCGCATCGACGATCGATGAATGCGGATCCCCGCGAAAATCCACCGAAACAAGCTCTTCCTCGGTGTATTCCAGAATGCCCATCAGCGGCCCGTCGGCGGCGGCTTTCAGCGCTGCGTTCACGCTCTGCACTGTCGCGGGTTTTTCCGTGATCACGGTCAGATCGACCACACTCACGTTGGGCGTCGGCACGCGTATCGAGTAGCCATCGAGCTTGCCCTTCAGCTCAGGAATCACGAGGTGCAGCGCTTTGGCGGCGCCGGTCGAGGTCGGAATCATCGAAAGCGCGGCGGCGCGCGCGCGGCGCAGATCCTTGTGCGGCAGATCGAGGAGCTTCTGGTCATTCGTGTACGAGTGAATCGTGGTCATGGTGCCGATCGTGATCCCAAAGGATTCGTGGAGCACTTTCGCAACGGGCGCAAGGCAGTTCGTGGTGCAGGATGCGTTGGACACGACGTGATGCTTCGCGAAGTCGTACGTCTTATCGTTCACTCCCAGAACGACGGTGTGATCCGGATCTGTGGCCGGAGCCGAGATGATTACTTTCTTCACGGGCCCGCGGATGTGCTTCCGCGCGTCCGCGCCGCTCGTGAAGAGGCCGGTCGATTCGACAACGATGCTCGCGCCGACCGAAGCCCAGTCGAGTTCGGCCGGATCCTTAACCTTGAAAACCTTGAAAGCCTTGCCATCGACCGAAATCGTGTCGTCCGTGTGGGTGACGCGATTCGGCAGATTGCCCAGGATCGAGTCGTATTTCAGCAGATGAGCGAGCGTCTTGGAATCCGTAATGTCGTTGACGGCAACGACTTCGATCGAGGGATCGCCCAGCGTGGCGCGCAGGATGTTGCGACCGATGCGTCCGAAGCCATTGATTCCCACTTTGACTGACATGCGTCCTCCGGGGACCGTTAAGGGTGGTTGATGACCTGCGCGAAGGGCCGGCAGGAAGTTGCTGAACTACAAATGCTAGGGTGCGACGGAAGAAAAGTCAACGACAGGTCTGCGGGAACGGAGTTCGCCTCAATCAGTTGTACTCTTTCACCCGGATCACATTGTCTCCGGCGAAGGTGACAAAAGTGGTTTTCGTGGGCGGCGAACCGTAAATCCAATCCTCGGTCTCGGTGCCGCCGGGGTCGCGCTCGCGTACTTTGTGGTCGGGACGGCCCATGGCAGCCAACACCATCTCGCTGTCCATACCCACGATGGCGCGATGATCCGCAATCGCGTCCTTGAACTTCGGAGGAATCGTATCGATCCAATTCACCGCGGCAGAATGCCCCTTCGAAAAATCCAGAAACACGCCAAGATCGCGCTTCAGATCTTCCGGGCTCATATCCGGGATCGGCCGGCCGTAGTCAAGGACGATTGTCGAACCCGGTGGCGTGGGCGGCTCGTATACGGGCGCCGACGTGGACACATTGCCTACGCCTACCTGAAGGTGATCGCGCAAATGGAAACGCTTTTTGCCGCCGCCATTGATCTGAATCAGGATTTCGTGCGGACCAAAATCCATACGGGTAATCTGGACAACGTCGCCCGGGCTCGCCGCAAGGCCATACAACCGCACGGCATCGCTGAGGTGCTGCTGATCGATCGGCTTGCCCACGAACACTTTGTATCCGTGCTTGCCGCCGGGCAGCGGCCGCACAGCCTTTGCAAATTCGCCGTCGACGTCGCGAATCAGCAGAATCCGCGACGAGCCCTGCAACGGAAGCGAATTCGATGGCTTGGATGAATCCTGAATGTCGCTCGCGGCGACTGGGGAAATCGACCCGCTCAAGGCAGGCTCGGACACAGGTTCGCCGGGCAAGCCTGGCATCGCTGGGCGGAGTTGCGTCACACCGGAGAGATCCGCAGCGACAGCCAGCGCCGCAGCGAGGACGAGCGTGAATCGAACGTCCATACTTGACGCCATATTACGCCTTCAGGGGGGCCCGTGTCATCGGTCGAGTCGACACGCGATGGTCGGCCGGGCCCGCGGGGGTGTGGCGGCCGGACAGGAGCGAAACGACCGGGCCGATCAGGGCAGCGGAGGGGAGACGCTGAACAGCCGCGCGAAGGCGCTGATCGCGGCGAAGCGGAAAGCGTCCTGCCGGGTGATGAGATTGTGCGTGAGAACTCCCCAGGCTCCTTGCGCATCGCGTATGCCGTTGGCGCCGGCAAAAGCGTCGATCGCCACGGACAGTTCGACCCCTTCGTCCACCACTTGGGTCACGAGTGCGTCGGGCAGCAGGATGCCTCCGGAGTGGCCGAAGACGGCCTGGCCGTGCCCGTCGGTGACGTAAACCCAATTCTCGAGAAATACCCACCGGGACGAATCATCGCGAATCACGTCGAGCCCACCTTCGAGGCCGACGAAATACTTCCACGGCTCGTTTTTCTCGCGGGCGATGTGAATCATCGCATCGGCGCGCTGGCGAGCGCCAGTCATCGTTTCCTCTCGCGAAAGAGGCGTGTGGCCCACGCCGCTCGGCGCGTCGACAGGGCAAATGTCGAATTGGATGCCCTTCCCGATCACGGGATCGAGCGCGGCAAGGGCCTCGCGGATTGCGTTCACTTTCGGACGGCGCGTGCTGCCAACTGCGATGGAGATTGTCTGCATCGGAAGCGAGAGAAACCGGAAAAACGAAACGCGTGCCTGCGGGAAAACTGGAGCGGGATAAGGGAATCGAACCCTCGCCTCCACCTTGGCAAGGTGGCGTACTACCACTATACGAATCCCGCGAACCCGAAAACCAACACGCATTTATAGCA